>NZ_JBNCLC010000030.1:0-55963 GCF_049844475.1 Micromonospora sp. DT47
CCGTTGGTCAGGTACCAGGTGGAGTTGCCGGGGCGGAACACGCCGACGGTGTCCTTGCCGTCGTTGTTCCAGTCGCCCGCCACCGGAATGTCGCCCGACGGGCCGTGGCCGAACTTGAAGACGCTGGTCGCGACTCCGCTGTTGGTGTCGCGCAGGTAGAACGTCGAGTTGCTCGGGCGGAAGACGCCGACGGTGTCGACACCGTCACCATTCCAGTCACCCGAGATCGGAACGTCCTCGAGGCGAGCGCCCGCAGAGTTCCAGAGGGCGTCGACGATGATCTGTGCGTCCGGCGCCTGAACCTGGTACTTGCTGGGGTAGGCCGACACCTGCACCCTCTGGCAGACATCGCCGATCGCGGCGGTGGCCCAGGTGCCATTGGGGTACTTGTCCTCCATGGCGTTGAGGAAGGCATTCGTGGCCCAGGTCGGGTTGAGCCGCTGAGCGCGGGTGCCCCACCATTCCTGCTGTTGGAACAGACCAAGACTGGTGTGGTCCACCTCCTCGCTGATGTTCTGCAGATGAGTTTCGACGATCACGGTGGTGACCGCGATGACAGCGGCGCGCGAGGCGAGGCCACGTGCTCGTACCGCCTCGACCACCTCCCTTGCGCAGGAGACGCGGTACGCCGTCAGGTTGTTCCGCATATCGGAATTCAGCTGCGGATTCAGCTGGGTAGCGAGGGCCGCATCGGTTGCGGTGGGGCCGTCGGGATCACAAGGGTCCGTCTGGTACAGCGCGTTCACCGAGGCGAGGGCCGGCGGCAGGTCCGGCTGCTCGCCGACTTCGGCGCCGAATGCGGGGGACGCTCCCAACAGTGCGGTCGTGGCCAGCGCGACCGTGGCGCAGAGGGGCGCTACTTTCGAGAGAACGTTGTTCACCAGTGGTAATCCATTCGCCGAGGACCTCCAACTACAGGCCCGGGTCCCACTGACCGGGCTTGTGCCCTAGAGGCTCCTGCACGCCCCTTACGAGGGGCTGAAGCATGACTTTCAGGACCGATCCCGTACCTGGCCGGCACAGCCGGCGCCGCCGTGCCGGCTACAGCGAGTGACGCCTCTCGGCGGCGTCAACAGGAGCAGCAGTCGCGCTGCAAAGTCAGCCCGCTATCAGAGACCAGAGGCGGCGGAAGGTGCGCCGGCCGGCCCGATCAGCCAGGATGACCTCCGGGAGGCCGTCGCCGGGCTGCGCCGCGGCTGACCGACCGATGGAAGGAGAGCCGTGTCGTCCACCCTGCTGTCCCGGCGTGACCTGCGCTTCCTGCTCCACGAGTGGCTGGACGTGACCCGGTTGACCGAGCGCCCCCGCTACGCCGAGCACTCCCGGGAGACCTTCGACGACGTCCTCGACCTCGCCGAGCGGGTCGCCACCGAGCACTTCGCCCCGCACAACCGGGCCGCCGACACCACCGAGCCGACCTTCGACGGCCGCCGGGTGCACACCATCCCGCAGGTCAAGGCGGCGTTGGACGTGTTCGGCCGGACGGGGCTGCTGGCCGCCAGCCTGGACTCCTCCGTCGGCGGGATGCAGCTGCCGCACGTGGTCTCCGCCGCCGCCTTCGCCTTCTTCCAGGCCGCGAACGTGGGGACGTCGGCGTACCCGTTCCTCACCCTGGGCAACGCCAACCTGCTGCTCACCCACGGCAGCGCGGAGCAGATCGACACCTACGTCCGGCCGATGGTCGAGGGCCGGTTCTTCGGCACGATGTGCCTGTCCGAGCCGCAGGCCGGCAGCTCGCTGGCCGACATCACCACCCGGGCCGAGCCGCAGGACGACGGGACGTACCGGCTCTTCGGCACCAAGATGTGGATCTCCGGCGGCGAGCACGAGCTGGCTGGGAACATCGTCCACCTGGTGCTCGCCCGGATCCCCGGCGGTCCGCCCGGGGTCAAGGGGATCTCCCTGTTCATCGTGCCCAAGGTCCTGGTCGGAGCGGACGGCACGCTCGGCGCGCGCAACGACGTGGTGCTGGTCGGCCTCAACCACAAGATGGGCTACCGGGGCACCACCAACACCTTGCTCAACTTCGGCGAGGGGGTGCACCGCCCGGACGGGCGCCCCGGCGCGGTCGGCCACCTGGTGGGGGAGCCGCACCAGGGCCTCGCCCAGATGTTCCACATGATGAACGAGGCGCGCATCGGCGTCGGGGCCGGCGCCACCGCGCTCGGCTACACCGGCTACCTGAAGTCCCTGGCGTACGCCCGCCAGCGCCCGCAGGGCCGCCCCGCCACCGACAAGGACCCGACGGCGCCGCAGGTGCCGATCGTCACCCACCCCGACGTGCGGCGGATGCTGCTGGCCCAGAAGAGCTACACGGAGGGTGCGCTGGCGCTGGTGCTCTACTGCGGACGGCTGCTCGACGAGCAGAAGACCGCCCCGGCCGAGGCGGACCGGGATCGCGCGCACCTGCTGCTCGACATGCTCACCCCGATCGCGAAGAGCTGGCCGTCGCAGTGGTGCCTGGCCGCCAACGACCTGGCCATCCAGGTGCACGGCGGCTACGGCTACACCCGCGACTACGACGTGGAGCAGCACTGGCGGGACAACCGGCTCAACCCGATCCACGAGGGCACCCACGGCATCCAGGCGCTCGACCTGCTCGGCCGCAAGGCCACCATGCGCGGCGGGGCCGGCCTGGCCCTGCTGTTGGAGACGATCGGCGCCACCGTGAGCCGGGCCGGGAAGGCCGACGGGGAGGCCGCCGTGCTGGCCGGGCAGCTGGGCGCCGCGGTGGACCGGATCGGCGCCACCACCCGCCGGCTCTGGAGCGCCGGCGACCCGGCGCTCGCCCTGGCCAACGCCAGCGCCTACCTCGAGGCCGTCGGCCACGTGGTGATCGCCTGGATGTGGCTGGAGCAGCTGCTCGCCGTCGACGCGGCGACCGGTCCGGTGGCCGTCGGCGACAGCGCGCCGACGTCCCGGCACGGCGCGGACACCAGCTTCTACGCCGGCAAGCGCCAGGCGGCGCGGTACTTCTTCCGCCACGAACTGCCCCGCACCGCCGCCCAGTTCGACCTGCTGGACAGCCTGGACCGGACCACGCTGGACATGCGCGACGACTGGTTCTGAGCGCGTTGGGCCGTCGTCGCGCGGGCGGCGGCCCGGTGCGGTTCAGCCCTCGGCGAGCAGGCGGTCGCGGACCTCGCGGCGCAGGATCTTGCCGATCTGCGAGCGGGGCAGGTCGTCGACCACCACCACCCGGCGCGGCACCTTGTAGGCGGTGAGGTGCTCCCGGCAGGCCGTCCGGATGCCCTCCGCGTCGGTCGTGCAGTCCTCGTGCAGCACCACCGCGGCGACCACCTCCTCGCCGCCGTGCCCGCCGGGCAGGCCGACCGCGGCGGCCTCGCGTACCCCGGACACCCGGCGCAGCGCGTTCTCCACCTCGGACGGGTAGACGTTGAAGCCGCCGGTGATGATGAGCTCCTTGATCCGGTCGACCACGCTGACGAAGCCGTCCGGGTCCATCACCACGACGTCGCCGGTCCGCAGCCAGCCGCCGGGCAGCAGCACCGCCGCGGTCTCCTCGGGGCGGTTCCAGTAGCCGGAGAAGACCTGCGGGCCCCGGATCAGCAGCTCGCCGGCCTGCCCGGGGGCGCGGTCCCGGGGCGGGTCCTCGGGGTCGACGATGCGGACCTCGGTGGACGGGAACGGTACCCCGACCGTGCCGGGCCGGCGGGCGGGGGAGACCGGGTTGCCCAGCGCCACCGGCGAGGTCTCGGTCATCCCGTACCCCTCGACGAGCAGGCCACCGGTGACCGACTCCCACAGCTCCACGGTGGACGGCGGCAGGGCCATCGCCCCGGAGATCGCGTACCGGGCCGAGGTGAGGTCGACGCCGCGCTCCCGGGCTGCGGCGGCGAGCCGCTGGTAGATCGGCGGGACGGCGGGCAGGAACGTCGGTGGGCGGCGGCGTACCCCGTCCAGGGTCTGGTCGAGGTCGAACCGAGGGAAGAGCACCAGCGTGGCCCCGATGCTCACCGAGAAGGTCAGGCAGAGCGTCAGCCCGTACGCGTGGAACAGCGGTAGGACCGCGTACACCGTCTCCTCGCCGTCGCGCAGGCCGGGCACCCAGGCGCGGCCCTGCGCGGCGTTGGCCCGCAGATTGCGGTGGGTCAGGACGGCGCCCTTCGGCGTCCCGGTGGTGCCCCCGGTGTACTGCAGCAGCGCGGTGTCGTCGGCGCCCGGCGCGGGATGGTCGTCGGCCAGCGGAGCCGCGGCGGTCAGCAGGTCGTCCCAGCGCAGCGCCCCCGGCGCCGGGGACGTCATCGCGGCGCGGGTGGCCCGGACCTTCGGCAGCGGCAGCCGCAGCGCCCACCGCTTGACCCGGGGCAGCGCCCGACTCAGGTCCACCGCGACCACCGTCTCCACCGCGCCGACGCCCCGCACCAGCGGCGCCACCTTGTCCCAGGCCACGGCCACCCGGGCGCCGTGGTCGGCGAGCTGGTGGCCCAGCTCCTGCGGGGTGTAGAGCGGATTGTGCTCGACCACCACCGCGCCCAGGCGCAGCACGGCGTAGAAGGCGACCACGTGCTGCGGGCAGTTCGGCAGCACCAGGGCCACCCGGTCGCCCGCGCCCACGCCGAGCCGGCGCAGCGCCTCCGCGGCCCGGGCCACCTGGCCGTCCAGCTCGGCGTACGTGGTGGTGGCGCCGAAGAAGTCCAGCGCCACCCGGGGACCGAACCGGCGCGCCGCGGCGCGGAGCAGGTCGACCAGCGACTCGTCCGACGGCGCGATGGTGGCCGGCACGTCGGGCGCGTAGCTGCGCAGCCAGGGCCGCTCGGCGGTCAGGTCCATCAGTCTCCCCTCGCTGTCACCGTGGCGTGCCGCACCCACCGGGCCGTACGCCACGGTCCAGCCTAATCTACGGGCCGGTAACCTACGGTGGCGTAAGTGCCGGTGGGGAGCGGCTTCACCGCCGGGCGACGTAGACGGTGTTGGCCGATTCGCCGCCGGTCAGCGGGTTGGCGAACCGGACGACGTGGGCCTGCCAGGTCGGGAACACCTCGGCGAGCACCCGGCCGAAATCCTCGTCCGGCGGGTCGTCGGACCAGAGCGCGAAGACCCCGTCCGGGTGCAGCAGGTCGGCGAGGCGACGCAGGCCGTCGGGGGTGTAGAAGGCGGCGTGGCTGGGATGCAGGACGTTGCGGGGGGAGTGGTCCACGTCCAGCAGCACCGCGTGGAAGCGGCGGTCGGGGGCGTCCGGGTCGAGGCCGTCGCCGCCGGCCACCGCGGCGAAGAAGTCGGCCCGGACGAACCGGGTACGCGGGTCGACGGCCAGCCCGGCGGCGAAGGGGAGCAGTTGGCGCCGGTGCCAGTCGATGACGTCCTCGATCGCCTCGACCACCACCAGCGACCGCACCCGGGGGTCCTCCAGCGCGGTCCGGGCGGTGTAGCCGAGGCCGAGCCCGCCGACCACCACGTCGAGGGCGTCGCCGGCCAGCGGCGCCAGCCCCAGCCGGGCCAGCTCGATCTCCGCCACCGGGAAGAGACTGGACATCAGGAACTCGTCGTCGAGCTTCACCTCGTACACGTCGACGTCCACCGCCGGGTCGTGCCGCCGGCGCAGGCTGATCGCGCCGATCGGGGTCTCCCGCCAGGCCAGTTCCTCGAATCGTGCGCCCACCCGGCCGCCTCCCTGCCGTCGCCGTCCGTGCGGGATGCTACCGGTGCGCCCGCCGGCGGCGCGGATTTCCGGCGCAGTCCAAGCAGGGCAACCCGATCCGCCTCATCCTGCGCCCCTGACCGAGGCCCGGCCCGGCCGGTGATGGGCGGGCGGGATGGGCCCGAGCCACGCCATGGACCTGATGACGTGGACGAATCAGCCGGCCGGGGTCGGAGTCCGGGCGGCAGTGGATCCGCCGTCCCGCCGGTCAGGCCGGCTCGGTCGCCACCACCAGCGTGTCGAGCGCATCCACGGTCGTCCCGTCCACGGTGACCGGCCGGCGGACCGTACCGGCCCGCTCCAACCGCAGCCAGTCGAGCCCGTTGACCACCGCCTCCGGGGTCAGCAGGAGCTCCGGGTCCCGAGGGCCGCCGACGCCACCGTCGAGGTTGGCCCGGTCGTGTCCGACGACGACGATCGTGCCGCCGGGTCGCAGCGCCGCCCGCGCCCCGGCCAGCGCCGTCGCGAACTGGGCCGGCGGCAGGTGCAGGTAGGCGATCAGGACCAGGTCGTACCGGCCGGGCTCGGGGACATCCGTGGTGACGTCCGCGACCCGCCACCGCACCGGTACGCCCCGACGCGCGGCGAGCTCCCGCCCCCGCGCGACCGCGACCGGGGAGAAGTCGACCGCGGTAACCCGCCAGCCGTGCGTGGCCAGCCAG
The DNA here is from genome assembly GCF_049844475.1 of Micromonospora sp. DT47. NCBI lineage: Bacteria > Bacillati > Actinomycetota > Actinomycetes > Micromonosporales > Micromonosporaceae > Micromonospora > Micromonospora sp. DT47. Next base: position 6,325 of record NZ_JBNCLC010000030.1, read on the forward strand.
ACCGCGTTGCGGCCCTCCCCGGCGGCGAGATCGAGCGCGTCACCCGGGGGCAGGTCGGTGACCGCCTCGACCACGAAGCGGTTCGGTTCGGCGGTCCACACCAGCTCCGCCGAGGCGGCGTACCGGGCGTCCCAGTCGTTGCTGTCCACCGTCCGGTTATACGCCACCCGGCGGAAACCCCGATGCGGCCCGTGCGGTGGCCGGGAAGGATGGCCGCCGTGACGGGGGATGACGGCGGCTCGGCGCACCAGCGGCGGTTCGACGCTGCCATGACCCGGACGCGGCGGCTGACCATGATCCCGGTGCTGGAGCGCTGGTCGTACGCCTGTCCGTACTGGCCGGTAGAGCCGGGTGGGTTCCTCGTCCCGGTGCCCCGCCGTCCGACGCCGGCGCAGGTCGGCACCGTGGTGTGGGCGCTGGTCGGGCCGGGCGTCACCGCCGACGACCTGTCGACGTCGGCGGTGGACGCGACCGGGGCGGTCGAGGAGTACCTCACGGGCGACAACGGCTACGCCGCCGGCGGCCTGCGGGTGACCGACGGGGAGGTCGTCGTCGACCCGGGCTGCTGCGTCGGCCTCGACGAGTGGCGCGACTGGCGGGAGGCGCTCGACGGGCACGTGCCCTACCTCGGCCACGACCCGGACGTGCTGCTGGAACACCGCGGCCCGGTGCTGCGGCTGTGGAAGAGCCGCGACGAGCTGCCGGCCGGGGCCGTTCCCCGGCCGGACGAGCAGTACCTCGACATCCCGCGCGACGTGCTTCCCCAGCTGCTCCGCTCCGTCCAGCAGGACCTGACCGGCTTACTCACCGCGCTCCTGCCGTGGGCGCGGGACACCGTCCCCGATCTCGCCGGTCCGCTCGTGGCCTCGGTGGACGAGCGGCTGCGCATCAGCGCGCCGCTGGACGTGTGAGCCGCCGGCGACGCAGGGTCTCCGGGACATAGACGGAACGCATATCCTGTGCGGCGACGAATCGCCGGAAGGGACACCATGCCGTCGCGGCAGGATCAGCTCCACTCGTACCAGTTCACCGTCCAGCGGGCGGTCGCCGCGCTGGTCATGCGGGAGACCGATCCGGCGCGGTCGCCGTTCCGCCGGCTGGCCGGCGCCGGCCTGGCCAGCGTCCTGGTGGCGGCGATCGGGCTCGGTGGCTCCGCCCTCTACGGCCTGTTCGCCGGCGGCGGTACGAAGTGGCGCGCCGCCGGTGCGGTGATCGTCGAGAAGGAGTCCGGCGCCCGCTTCGTCTACCGCGAGGGCAAGCTGCACCCGGTGCTCAACTACGCCTCGGCACTGCTGATCATCGGGGCGGAGCGGTCCAGCACCGTGCTGGTCTCCCGCCGCTCCATCGAGGGCGTGCCGCGCGGGCTGCCGCTGGGCATCGCCGACGCGCCGGACTCGCTGCCCGCGCCGGGGCGGCTGTCGACCGCCCAGTGGACGGTCTGCTCGGTGACCCCGGCTGCGGCGGACCGGTCGGCCCCCCGGTCGGCCCTGCTGATCGGCCGGGACGCCACCGGCGGGCGGGCGCTGGGCGAGGAGGGCCTGCTGGTCCGGCATCCGGACGGCAGCCTGCACCTGGTGTGGCACCAGCGGCGCTACCTGCTGCGCGACACCAGCCGGGTGCTGGCGGCGCTGGCCGCGACCCGGGAACGGGCCGTGCCGGTGGCGCCGGCCCTGCTCAACACGCTGCCCGCGGGCGTCGACCTGGCCCCGCCGGCCCTGCCTGACCTCGGGAAACCGTCCGTCCAGGTCGCCGGTGCCGCCGTCGGCGACGTCTACCTGGTCCGCAACTCCGGCGGCGGCCGGCAGTACGCCGTCGCGGCCCGGGACGGCCTCGCCGGCATCACCGAACTGCAGGCGGCGTTGCTGATGGCGCGTACCGGCCAGGGTGAGCCGGATCCGGTCACCCTCGGCCGGTTCGCGGCGCTGCCGAAGCTGCCGGATCTCGTCCCCAGCGGTCCCACCGCGCCGCCCTCCTCGCCGCCCCGCCTGGCCGGGGTGGACGGCGGCGGGCTGTGCAGCGGGGTCGGCGACGACGGCGAGGTCAGTGCCGTCCGGATCGGCGCCGCAGTGCCGGACCTGCCCGCCGCCGCCCGCACCGGCGGGCAGGGACGGGGCGCGCTCGCCGACCACGTGGTGGTCGAGCCCGGCGGTGGCGCGGTGGTCGAGTCGGTCGCCGCGCCGGGCGCGACCGGCGGCGCCGTCTCCGTCGTCACCGACCTGGGCCGGCGGTACGTGCTGGCCGAGGGCGACGTGCTCGGCATGCTCGGCTACCGCGACGTGAAGCCGGTCCGGCTGCCCGCCGGGCTGGTCAGCCTGGTGCCGGCCGGTAGCACCCTGGACCCGGCCGCGGCCCGGGTCGTCGCCGCCCCGGCCTGACCGGTCGGCCGGCCCGACGAACGGCCCCCGGAGACCCCGGTCAGCGAGCCGGGCGGCGCAGCACGCTGACCGCGAAGTCCGCGTCGTCCCGCCAGGGCCGCAGGTCCCAGGTGGCGAAGCGCTGCTCGGGACGCAGGCCGGCGCTGACCGCGTCGGCGTCGAAGTCCTCGATCCGGTATCCCCGGTCGGTGCCGAAGCCGACCAGCACCACGCCGTCGGGCGTCAGGTGCGCGCCGATCCGGGCCAGCACGTCGCGTTCGGTGCCGGGGGCGACGAAAGCCATCACGTTGCCGGCCACCACGGCGGCGTCGAACGGTTCCGGCTCGCCGGCCGCGGCCAGGTCCAGCTCGGCCAGGTCGCCGACGAGCCAGAGCGGGCCGGGGTGGTCGGCGCGGGCGGCCTCCACCAGGGCCGGGTCGGCGTCCACCCCGACCACCCTGTGGCCGCGGGCGGCGAGCGCGGCGCCGACCCGGCCGGTGCCGCAGCCGGCGTCGAGGATCCGTGACCCGGGCGGCACCATCGCGTCCACCAGGCGGGCCTCGCCGGCGAGGTCCGCCCCCTCGGCGGCGAGTTTGCGGAAGCGGTCGATGTACCACTGCGAGTGCCCGGGACCGGTCTCGGTCGTCCAGCGGGTCGGGTTGGTCATGCCGCCACGGTAACCGGCGGTCCGGCGGCCGTCCCGGCGGTCAGCGCAGCCGGGCTACGGTGACGAACTCGTATGAGGTGGTGCTGACGCACCTCCGGCGTACCCGCGCATGGCACGCCACCGGCCTCCCCGTACCCGCCGACGCGGGCTCCCAACAGATGCTGCGGACGACGCGGCCGATCGGCACCCCCCAATGATCACGTGCTTCGTCGGGTGTGGGTCACCGGGACGGACGGTGACCGGCGTACGGCCACCGCCCGTCCGGGTTCGGTCAGCCCTTCTCCGCCCCCGCGGTGAGCCCCTCGGTGAGCAGTCGCTCGCTGGCGAAGAAGAGGATCACGATGGGCAGGGTGAGGATGACCGAACCGGCCATCAGCACGGTCTTGGGCACCTCGACGCCGTCGGCGAGCAGCGACAGCCCGAGTGACACCGTCCACCGGTTCGGCTTGTCGACCAGGAAGAGCAGGGCGAAGAGAAACTCGTTCCAGGCGATCATGAAGTCGTAGAGGGCGACCGCCATGATCGACGGGGCCGCTAGGGGCAGGCTGACCCGGCGGATGATGCCGAGCCGGCCGGCGCCGTCGATGGCGGCGGACTCCTCCAGGCTGATCGGGATGGTCTCGAAGTAGTTCTTCAACATGTAGACCGAGACCGGGAGGGTCTGCGAGATGTAGACCAGCACCAGCCCGAACAGCGACCCGCGCAGCCCGGCCCGGGTGAAGACCACGAAGAGCGGGATGGCGATGACGATGGACGGGAACAGGTAGACCGCCAGGAACAGGAAGTTGACCTGCCGCCGGCCGAAGAACCGCAGCCGGGAGACCGCGTACGCCCCGGGGATGGAGACCACCAGGGTCAGCAGCGTCGCGGCGATCGCGACGATGGCGCTGTTGCGAATGAAGGTGAGGAACCCCTGGCCGCCGTCGTCGGCGGCCTTGAGGACCTCGGTGTACGTGGCGACGGTGAACTCGCCGATCGGCACCCACAGCGAGCCGGGATCGAGCAGCAGCCGCTCGATCGGGCGCACCGAGAGCACCAGCATGTACCAGAACGGCAGCACGGTGATCACCAGGAACGCGGCGATCACCAGCCGGCGCAGCCAGCGCAGGGCCACCGTCTCGATCATGTCGCGGTCCATCACGCCTCCTTCCGCGCGGTGAAGAAGCGCAGGTAGATCACCACGAACACGATCAGCACCACGGCCAGCACGACCGCCTGCGCCGCCGCCGCGCCGATGTCGGTCCGGGCGGTGAGGAACTGGTAGACCCGGACGCTGACCACCTCGGTGCCGGCGGAACCGCCGGTGAGCAGGTAGACGTCGTCGAACTTGTTGAACGTCATGATGAACCGCAGCACCGCCAGCAGGGCGATCACCGGTAGCAGTTGCGGCAGCAGGATGTGCCGGAACCGCTGGGTCGGGGTGGCGCCGTCCACCCGGGCGGCCTCCTCCAGCTCACCGGGCACGGCCTGGAGCCGGGCGAGCAGGAACAGGAACGCGAACGGGAAGTAGCGCCAGGCCTCGAAGGCGATCACCGTCCAGAGCGCGGTCGAGTCCTGGGACAGGAAGGGGATCGGCGCGTCCCAGCCGAGGAACCGCCGGCCCCAGTCGTTGACGATGCCGAGCTGCGGGTCGAGCATCACCTGCCAGACGAACGCCACCGCGACCACCGGCGCCACGTACGGCAGCAGCATCGACGCGCGGACCAGGGTGCGGCCCCGGAACGGGCGGCGGACCACCAGCGCCGCCGTCAGGCCGATCAGGATCGACCCGAAGGTGCCGCCGACGCTGTAGACGAGGGTGGTCCAGAGGGTGTCGGCGAAGCCGGGGGTGTGCAGCACCCGGTCGAAGTTGCTCAGCGTCAGCTCGCCGAAGAGGCCGGTCTTGCGCAGGGTGGCCAGGCGTACCCGTTGGAAGGCCAGCACCACCGTCCAGACGATCGGGATGCCGATCACCGCGACCACGACGAGCAGGGTCGGGGCGACCAGGGCGAGGCCGGCCCGGGACTCACGGCGGCGCAGGGTGAGCGGGCGTCGACGGCCGGGACCAGGCCGCTCCCGTACGGGGGAGCGGCCGGTCTCCGGCGCGGCGGTGGTCAATTGACGCCCGCCTTGATCGCCTCGACGTCCTTTCTGGCCCGTGTGGCGGCCGCCGCGGCGTCGGACTTGCCGCCCACCACGTCGGCGAGCGCCTTGGGGACGGGGAGCTCGCCGAGGATCGCCCCGACCAGCTTGCCCTGGCCCTGCTGCAGCCCCCAGCGCTGGAAGGTGTCCGGGCTCTTGCGGAGGTCGGCCAGCACTTCGTCGCCGTACACCTCGGACAGCGGCTTCTTGGCGTCCACCCCGGCCCGGCTGGTGTTCCAGGCGGTGAGGAACTTCTCCTTGTCGTCGGCGGTGCCCTTGCGGACCGGGAAGCGCCCCTCCGGGGACATGCCGAACCAGCGCGGGTAGCCGTCGGAGAGCATGTACTCCACGAAGGACTTCGCCGGGTCGGCGGCGGCGCCGTCGAGCACCGCCCAGGAGCTGATCTCGCCGTACTGGGCCGGCTCGGTGCCGTTGGGGCCCTTGATCGCGGTGACGAAGCCGCTGTTCTTGGCCAGCCAGGTCGGATCCTTCGCGCACTGCGGGCAGGTCGGCTTGGCGTCGTTGCGCAGCCCGGCCAGCTCGTCCAGGATGAACGGCGACCAGATCAGCATGGCGGCCTTGCCGGCGAAGTAGGTGGCCCGGGTGGTGTCCACGTCCTGCGCGCCCTTGACCGAGTGCTGGCGCATCAGGTCACCGTAGAAGCGGAACGCCTCGACGCACTCCGGCGAGTCCAGCTTCACCGCCCCCGAGTCGTCGGTGAGCTGGCAGTTGTTGGCCAGCGCCAGGTGCTCGAAGGTCTGCTGGGTGAAGACGTCACCGGGCGCGGTGGCCGCGGTGATGCCGGCGACGCCGCCGGTGTTCAGCTTGGTCGCGGCGGCGGTGATCTTCTCGTACGTGTCGGGGGCCGGCAGGCCGGCCGCGTCGAAGAGGTCCTTGCGGTAGACCAGCAGCTGCCCCCACCCGTCGCTGGGCACGGAGAGCTGCTTGTCGCCGTCGGAGCTGAGCTCCAGGGCCCGGGGGGAGAAGGTGTCCCGCCCCAGGGCGTCGACGATCTGCTTGTTGGCGTCGGGATGGAGCAGCTCGTTGCCGGCGAGGGTCTGGATGCCGGCCAGCGAGACCGAACCGACCACGTCGGGCAGGTCGCCGGCGGCGGCGCTGGAGGCGATGAGGGACGGGAACTGGTCCTCGTTGACGGTGACCAGGTTGACCTTCACCCCGGTTTTCGCGGTGAAGTCGGCGATGATCGCCTTGGTGGCGGTGACCCGGTCGGCCACGTCCTCCAGGCTCCACACCGTTATTTCTGAACTGTCGCTTTTGGACTCGTCGTCGCTGCAGGCCAGCAGGCTTACCCCGGTTACTGCGAGGATCAGGGTGGCGGCCAGCATCCGCATCGGAGGGGATGACATCGGTGGCACTCCTCTCGAAGGGTACATGACGGATTCAACGTGCTGGATTGATCAATTACAAGACATATAGCGATTTTTTGTTAAGATTGAGCCCGGCACTTCCCGGGAGTGACGCCATGGGCAACTGGGTTGTCTCTCTGGCCGGGCCGCGGCGCGTCAGCCTCGAGCCCTGCCCCTCCGATCCGCTCGGCCCGGGCCAGGTGCGGGTCCGCACCTGCTTTTCCGGCATCTCCGCCGGCACCGAGCTCACCCTGTTCCGGGGCAGCAATCCCCGGCTCAGCAAGGACTGGGACGACGTCAGCCGGATGTTCGTCCCCCGCCAGACCCCCGTGCCGTACCCGCTGGTCGGCTTCGGCTACGAGGAGGTCGGCGAGCTCCTCGAGGTGGCGCCGGACGTGGCCGACCGCGATCCCGGCCAGCTCGTCTGGGGCATCTGGGGACACCGGGCGGAGGCGGTCCTACCGGCCGGCGCGGTCACCCCGCTCGCCCCCGGGCTCGACCCGCTCGCCGCCGTCTTCGCCCGCCCCGGCGCCATCGCGCTCACCGCCGTCCTCTCCGCCGACCTGCACCTCGGCGACTGGGTCGGAGTCTTCGGGCAGGGCGTCATCGGGCTGCTCGCCACCCGGCTCGCGGCGCTCTCCGGGGCCCGGGTGGTCGCGGTGGACCGGGTGTCCACCCGGCTGGCCATGGCCGCCCGCCTCGGCGCCCGGATCACCGTCGACGCCGGCGCCGAGTCGGCCGCCACCGTGCTGCACGGTGCCACCGACGGTCGCGGCGCGGACGTCTGCCTGGAGCTGTCCGGGGCGTACCCGGCGCTGCACGAGGCGATCCGCGCCACCACCCACGCCGGCCGCGTCGTGGCGGCCGGCTTCTACCAGGGCCAGGCCGACGGGCTCGGCCTCGGCGAGGAGTTCCACCACAACCGGATCCAGCTCGTGGCGGCCCAGGTCTCCGGACCCGCCCCGGCGCCCGGCCTGGCCGGCCGGTGGACCGGTGCCCGCATCGCCCACACCTTCATGGAGCTGGTGGCCGAGGGCAGCGTCGACCCGCTGCCGCTGGTGAGCCACGTCGTGGACGCCCGCGCGGTGGCCGACGCGCTGGCGTTGCTCGACCGCGGTGCCGATGACGTCCTACAAGTCGTACTGAGGTTCTGACATGTCCATCCCCCTCGCCTGCCAGGAGCAGCTGCTCCCGGGCACCAACCTGTCCCAGAAGTGGGCCCTCGCCGCCGCCCTCGGCTACGACGGCATCGAGCTGCGCGGCCGGGGCGACCTCGCCTTCGCCCGCCGGCTGCCGGAGCTGCGCCGGGCCCGCGCCGAGGGCGTGGTCATGCCGACCGTCTGCGTCGAGATGGACCACTTCATCGGTGACTTCGACCCGGAACGCTCCCGGGACGCGGTGGCCAACCTGCGCTCCCAACTGTCGGTGATCGCCGAGCTCGGCGGGATCGGCGCGATGACCCCCGCCGCCTGGGGGATGTTCTCCCGCCGGCTGCCGCCGTTCGAGCCGCCCCGCCCGCCCGCCGGCGACCGGCAGGTGCTGGTCGACGCCCTGGGCGCGCTGGGTGAGCACGCCCGGGCCGAGGGGGTCAGCCTCTTCCTGGAGCCGCTCAACCGGTACGAGGACCACATGGTCAACCGCCTCGACGAGGCGGTGGTGCTCTGTGCCGCCGTCGGCCTGCCCTCGGTACGGGTGGTCGCCGACACCTTCCACATGAACATCGAGGAGGACGACGTGCCCGCCGCGCTGCGCGCCGCCGCGCCGTACCTCGGGCACGTCCAGGTCAGCGACTCCAACCGGTACCAGCCGGGCGCCGGGCACCTGGACTGGCCGGCGATGGTCCGGACCCTGCTGGAGATCGGCTACTCCGGCTGGCTCGCTCTGGAGTGCCGGCTGCGCGCCGATCCGGTCCGTGCCCTCCAGCAGGCGGCGACCGTGCTGCGGCACGCCCAGCCCAGGCAGGCGGCCGCGTGAGCGCCGGGCCCGCCGGCCGGTCCGGCGCCGGTGTGCACCCCCCGGTCGGTGGTCTCGGCACCGCCCCGCGCGCCGCCGGGGCGCCCCCGCCGGGTCGCGGCGAGCGGATCGCCACGCTGCGCCGGCTCGCCCTGGCCACCCTGGACGGCAACTGGGAGCACGACCACACCGTGCCGTCGCGGACCCTCTACCCGCACCAGTGGAGCTGGGACTCGGCGTTCATCGCGATCGGGCTGGCCCACGTCCGGCCCGACCGCGCCTGGCGGGAGCTGCGTACCCTCTTCGCCGCCCAGTGGGCCGACGGGCGGGTGCCGCACATCGTGTTCAACCCGGCGCTGCGGGTCGGGTCGTACTTCCCCGGGCCGGAGTTCTGGGACTCGGCGGTCGCCGACGCCGCCCCGGCCGCCGCCACCTCCGGCCTGGTCCAGCCGCCGGTGCACGCCCTGGCGGCCTGGCTGGTGCACCGCCGGGCCCCGTCCGAGGCGTCGGTGCGGGAGCTGCGCTGGCTCTACCCGCGACTGGTGGCCCAGCAGCGCTACCTGACCGGCCAGCGGGACGTCGGCGGCGCCGGGTTGGCTGCGATCGTGCACCCGTGGGAGTCCGGCCTGGACAACAGCCCGGCCTGGGACGCCCCGATGGCGGCGGTGCCCGCCAACGCCGACGTGATGCGGGCGTACCGCCGGCACGACACCGTGCACGCCGACGCCGCCCACCGCCCCACCGACCTGGACTACGCGCGGTACGTCGCGATCGTCGCCGCCTACCGGGGACACGCCTACACCGACGCCGGGCTGGCCGGGCGGCACCCGTTCCTGGTGGAGTGCCCGCTGGTCAACGCGGCGCTGGGCGCGGCCGAGCACGCCCTCGCCCGGATCGCCGTGGTGGTCGGCGCGGATCCGGGACCGCACCAGGACCGGGCCGCCCGGATCACGAGGGCCCTGGTCGACCGGCTCCAGGACCCGGTCACCGGCGCGTTCCATCCGCGCGACCTGCGCACCGACCAGCTGATCCCGGCCCGTACGGTGCTCGGGCTGATGCCGCTGATCCTGCCCGACCTGTCCACCCGGCAGGCCGAGGCGGTGGTGGCCGAGGCGTGCTCCGCGCGGTTCGGCCTGGCGGCCCGGATGGACCGTCCGCTGCCCAGCCACGACCGGACCGCGCCGGACTTCGAACCGCTGCGCTACTGGCGCGGTCCGAGCTGGATGAACACCAACTGGCTGCTCTGGCGAGGGCTGCGCACCCACGAACGGCCCGACCTGGCCGCCGGTCTGCGGGAGTCCATGCTGGAGCTGGCCGCCACCGCCGGCTGCCACGAGTACTTCCACCCGGACACCGGCGCCGGCCTGGGCTCCCCAGCCTTCAGCTGGACGGCCTCCCTCCTCCTGGACGCCCTCGCCGAGGAGTGAGCCGGAGGGTCAGGCGATGCCGGCGGGAGTGGTGGTGGCGGCGCGGAGAGCGGCCAGCGGGGCGTCGTCGACGGCGTAGCCGAGCGCGTCGACGACCTCGACCACGCCGCTGACCTGGGCGGCGAGGCGCAGCGCCAGGTGCACGGTCAACCAGCGGTCCAGCTGGCCGGCCACCTCGCGCTGGCCGCGGCCGGGATGTCCGCCGCCGCGCTGGTCACCCGGTGCTCGCCGGGGTGGTCGACCGCGCGGATCCCGGGCGCGGACGGCGCGCGGGAAGGCGACGGTCACGAGCCGGCGGGGCGACCGGACCGGCCGGGGGCGGCCGACCGGGGGGTCGGCGGCGTCGGCGGGGGACTGAACCGGCGCCGTTTGCGCCGACCCGGCCCGGGTAACCGCGACCGGTGTCCGGCGCGCCGCGCGCCGCGCTGGGAAGGAGGGCGAGGTGCGGTTTCCCCACTTCGTCGCCGCGGTGGCCCGGCGGGCCGAACTGCCACCGGAGACGGCCGCCGCGATCGCCCGGGCCGCGCTGCTGACGGTGGCGCAGCGGGTCAGCGCCGGGGAGACCGGCGACCTGGCCGCCCAACTGCCGGACGACCTGAGCGGCTACCTCACGGCTCCCACGTCCGGGGACGCGGCCGGTGGGGGGGAGAGGTTCGGGCCGGTCGAGTTCCTCCGGCGGGTGGCCGAGCGGGCCGGGGTGGAGCCGGCGACCGCACAGGTCGGGGTGCGGGCGGTGTTCGCGACCCTGCGCGAGGCGGTCACGGTCGGCGAGTTCCAGAACCTGATCGCACAGTTGCCGAAAAGTTTCACCAGGGACGTCGATACGGGGACACCGCCGCCGTACGATCGGTGACGTCCCGGCGACCCCGGGCAGCCGTACTGAGCTGCCGTTAAGTGTCCGACCGAGGTGGAAAATCGCCGGCCTGCAAGCTCTTGCACCGCAAAATTACCCGCCGGTACACGCCTAGGCTGATACTCCTCTTCGCGCCAGGGGGATGATCGGCCGATTTTCGACACCCGATCACCGCCGCGTTCTCGGCCCTTCGGGTCGACTCCGATCGATGGTCTCCTTCCCCAGGCATCGAGGCATATCCTGCTTCCATTGTGAAGTCCTGGGGGGGATCATGATCACAGCCGTCGATGCCTGCGCATATGTCCACATGGGAGTGAGACCCGCTTCCTGACATGGCGCTACCGACGATCATCCACACGTTCGCGGACGTCGCCGCCGCTCGACCCGAGCGACCGGCGATCCTCGGCGAGACCCACGAGGTCAGTTACGCCGCGCTCGCCCGGGCCGCCGGGGGGCACGCCGCCGCGCTCGCCGCCACCGGCGTCCAGGCCGGCGACCGGGTCGCCCTGCTCACCGGGCACGGCGCACCCACCGTCGCCGCGATCCTCGGCACCCTCGCCGCGGGATGCGCGTACGTGCCGCTGGACCCGGGGTTCCCCGTCGACCGGCTGCGGCACATGCTCGCCGCCGCCGAGGCCCGCGTGCTCGCCTGTCCCGCCGCGCACCGGGACCTGGCCGAGACGCTGCGCGCCGGCCGGTCGGACGTCCGCGTGCTCGTCCTCGACGAGGCCGCGTCCGCGCCGCTGCGCCCGGTGCCCGTCGACCCGGACGCGCCCGCGTACGTGCTGTTCACCTCGGGCTCCACCGGGATGCCCAAGGCCGTCGCGCAGACCCACCGCAACCTGCGGCACGTCGTCGACAACCAGATCCGCACCCTGTCCATCGGCCCGGACGACCGGCTCAGCCTGCTCGCCTCGTTCAGCTTCGACGCGGCCATCCCGGACCTGTACCCGGCGCTGCTCACCGGCGCCGCCGTCGTCCCGGTCGACCTGCGGCGGCACGGGCTGGCCCACACGGTGGAGCAGTTGGCGCGGCACCGGGTGACCGTCTACCACTCCACCCCGACCGTCTACCGGTTCCTGCTCGACATCCTCGGCGAGCGCCGGATCGACTCCGTGCGGGTGCTGCTGCTCGGCGGCGAGCAGGCCACCGGGGTCGACGCCGCCCGCGGCCGGGACCGGTTCGGGCCGGGCTGCGTCCTGGTCAACGGCTACGGCGCCACCGAGATGACGTTCGCCGCCCGGCACACCCTGCCGCTCGCCGCGGCCGACCCGACGGCCACCGGGCCGCTGCCGATCGGCAGCGCGCTGCCCGGGTACGAGCTGCGGCTCACCGACGCCGGGGAGATCGTGGTCCGCAGCCGGCACCTGGCCCCCGGCTACCTCGGCCAGGACAGCGACCGGTTCGCCGTCGACCCCGACGGCGAACCGACCTACGCCACCGGCGACCTCGGCGAACGGCTGCCCGACGGCGCGCTGGTCTGCCTCGGCCGGCTCGATCGCCAGGTCAAGGTGCGCGGCTTCCGGGTCGAGCTGACCGAGATCGAGGTGGTGCTCGCCGCCCAGCCGGGCGTCGCTGCCGTCCGCGCCGTCGCCCGCGACGGCGAGCTGCTGGCGTACGCGACGCCGGCCGGCGGGTCCCTCGACCCGGCGGCCCTGCGCGACGCGCTGGCCCGACGGCTGCCGGAGTACGCCCTGCCCGGCGCGGTGGTCGTGCTGGACGCCTTCCCGCTCACCGTGACCGGCAAGATCGACGAGCGGGCGCTGCCCGACCCGGCGCGGGACGTCCCGGCCGGGCAGGAGCCGGCCACCGACACCGAACGCGCGGTGCACGACATCTGGTGCGCCGTCCTCGGCCGTGCCGCGGTCGGCCGCGACGAGACCTTCTTCGACGCCGGCGGCCAGTCCCTGCTGCTCAACCAGGTGCAGCAGCGCCTCGCCGCGCGGTTCGGGGTGACGCTGCCGATGGCGCGGCTCTTCGCCCACCCCACCGTGGCGGCGCAGGCCCGGCTGCTCGACGCGCCGGCCACCGTGCCGCCCGCGCCGACCCTGTCCACGCCGGCCACGCCGCCGGTCGCCGGCCGGGAGTACACCGGCGACGAAATCGTGGTGGTCGGGCTGGCCGGACGCTTCCCCGGCGCCCCGGACGTGGCCACCTTCTGGTGGAACGTCTGCGCCGGGGTCGACTCGGTCCACGACTACTCCGACGCCGAGCTGGCCGCCCTCGGCATCGGTCCGGGCCTGCGCGCCGACCCCCGGCACGTCCGGGCCGCCGGCCGGCTCGACCGCGTCGCCGACTTCGACGCCGAGTTCTTCGGGATGGGCGCGCAGGAGGCGGCGCGGACCGATCCGCAGCACCGGCTCTTCCTGGAGACCGCGTGGGAGGCCCTGGAGGCCGCCGGGCACGACGCGGCCCGCTTCCCCGGCCTGATCGGCGTCTACTCGGCCACCTCCGCCAACCGGTACTTCCTGTTCCACCTGATGGACAACCCGGCAGTGGTGGGGGAGGTGGACCCGGACGACTGGGAGGCCCGGCTGATCGGGCGGCAGTTCACCGACCACCTGCCCGGCCAGGTCGCGTACCGGTTGGGGCTGACCGGGCCGGCCGTCGCGGTGCAGAGCGCCTGCTCCAGCTCGCTGGTCGCGGTCTGCCTCGCCGCGCAGAGCCTGGCCGACTACCAGTGCGACATCGCCCTCGCCGGCGGGGTCAACGTCACCTGGCCGCGCTACCGGCACACCCCGGGCGGCCTGGCCTCACCGGACGGCCGCTGCCGCGCCTTCGACGAGGCCGCCGCCGGCTCCGGCTTCGGCTCCGGGGTCGGCGTGGTCGCGCTGCGCCGGCTCGCCGACGCCTGGGCCGACGGCGACCGGATCCACGCGGTCCTGCCCGGCTGGGCGGTGACCAACGACGGCCCCGACCGGGCCGGCTTCGCCGTGCCCGGCCCCGCCGGCCAGGCCGCCGCCGTGGCCAACGCCCTCGCCGCCGCCGAGGTCGCGCCCGGCGAGGTCCGCTTCATCGAGGCCCACGGCAGCGGTACGCCGCTCGGCGACGCCATCGAGGTCGCCGCGCTGCACGAGGTGTACGGCGGGGCCGCGCCCGCCGAGTCCTGCGCGCTCGGCTCGGTCAAGACCAACATCGGCCACCTCGACGCCGGCGCCGGCATCGCCGGGCTGATCAAGACGGTGCTCGCCGTCCGCCACGGGCTGATCCCGCCGAACCTGCACTTCACCCGACCGCACCCGGAGATCGACCTGGCCGGCGGCCCGTTCTACGTCCCGACGAAGGCGCGCGACTGGCCGGAGGGCCCGCGCCGGGTCGCCGGGGTCAGCTCCTTCGGGCTGGGCGGCACCAACGCGCACGTGGTGGTGGAACAGCCGCCCCCGGACGAGCCGCCGGACGTCCCGCCGGCGGCCGCGCAGCTGCTGCCGGTCTCGGCGCGTACCCCGCAGGCGCTGCGGGAGGCGCTGACCCGGCTGCGGGCCCACCTGGCCGGCGCCGCCCCGGCGCTGCCCGAGGTCGCGGCCACCCTCGCCCTCGGCCGGCGGCCCTTCGCCTGCCGCGCCGCGGTGGTCGCCGTCTACCCGGCCGGCGCGGTGACGGCGCTGGACGAGCTGCTCGACACCGGCGCCGGGGTGGCCGGCGCCCCCGGCGAGCTGCGCGACCTGGCCGTGCGGTGGGTGTCGGGCCGGGACGTCGACTGGACCGCGCTGCATCCCGAGGGCGGCGTGCGCCGCACCGGACTGCCCGGTTACCCGTTCCAGCGCCGGCGGCACTGGATCGATCCCCCTCAGAAAGGCGCGCGGTGAACTGGTTCGTCTCGCCCGGAAGCCGACCACAGGCGCCGGTGCAGTTGTTCTGCCTCCCCTACGCCGGTGCCGGTGCGAGCGCCTTCCGCCGGTGGCCGGAGGGGATCGGCGCGGGCGTCGAGGTGCTGCCGGTGCAGTTGCCCGGCCGGGAGAACCGGATCAGCGAGGATCCGGCGTTCGCCGTCGCCGCCGTCGCCACCGCCATCGCCGACCGGGCCGACCGCCCGTATGCGATCTACGGCCACTCGATGGGCGGCCGGGTCGGCTTCGAGGTGGTCCGCGAGCTGCGCCGCACCGGCCGGGCGTTGCCGCTGCGGCTCTACGTCGGCGGCGCCCGCGCCCCGCACGTCACCGCGCCGAGCCTCTTCGACGGTCTGTCCATGGTGGATGACGACGAGCTGCTGCGCCGGCTCGGCGACGGCGGTGGCCTGCCGGCCGAGCTGCTGGCGCACCCCGAGCTGGTGGAGCTGCTGCTGCCGCTGCTGCGCGCCGACTTCGGTCGGGTGGACAGCTACCGCTACCTCCCGGGGGACCCGCTGCCGGTGCCGATCGTCGCGTTCAGCGGCCGGCGTGACCGGGCGGTGAGCCGGGAGCAGAGCGCCGCCTGGGCGGAGCACAGCGCCGCCGGGCTCACCCTGCACGAGATCGACGGCGGGCACTTCTTCCTGCACGACCGGCTGCCCGAGCTGCTCGCCGCGATCCGCGTCGACCTGGCGGGGGCCCTGGAGACCGGCACGGCCGGCCGCACCGGGGCGCCGGGCCGGACGGCCACCGGCGCCGCCGGCCCGGTCGTACCCGCGAAGGGAGCCGCCGTGACGACGACCGGCGCGGGCCCGGTCACCGGCACCGGCGCGGGCCGGGCCGCCGCCCGGGCCGGCGGGCACCGGGTGCCGCTCGGCGACACCGGCTGGTCGGTCTGGCGGGACGCCATCCTGCGGACCACCGGCTTCCCCGCCGACGGGCTGGAGCTGTTCTCCGCCCCTCGGGCCGCCGCCGCGGCCGATCAACTGCTCGCCACCGGCGCCGACGTCGCGCAGTTCGACAAGGAGTTCGACGAGGCCGTCCGCGCGTCCGCGCACCGGCTCAGCGAGCTGGCCGGCGACCCGCTGCTGCGCGAGGCGGTCACCTGGCAGAACCGGGGCGTGCTGGTCGCGCTGGACGGCCTCGTGCGCGGTGGCGGCGACGCGGCCCGCAACGTGCGGCGCCGGGATCGGGAGCGGGCGCTGCTGAAGTACTGGCAGCGGTACTGCGGCAAGAACGAGACGGTCGGCTTCTTCGGGCCCAGTTGCTGGATCACCCTCGACCCCACCCTGGCGCGGACCGCCGAGGTGCGGCCCGGCCCGACGCTGACCCGGCACCGCTGGGTCCGGTTCGAATCCTGGGCGCTGAGCGCGTACGCCGAGCGGATCGGCGCCGACCTCGCGGTGCGCCGCTGGTGGCCGCCGGTGCTCGCCGCCCACCTCAGGCTGCGCGACCGGACCGTGCTGCGGCCCGGCCGACCACCGGTCACCCTCTCCCCGGTGGAGGCCGCGCTGCTCGGCGCGGCCGACGGCCACCGTCCCGCCCACCAGCTGGTGACCGACCCGACGATCGGGCTGCGCCGGCCGGAGGACGGCTACGCGCTGCTCGACCGGCTGGTCGAGCGGGAGCTGGTCACCTGGGACCCCGCACTGCCGGTGAGCCCGGCCGCCGAGGAGGTGCTCGGGGCCCGGATCGACGCGATCGGCGACGCCGGGCCGCGGCAGGCGGCGCGGGCCGGGTTCGACCGGCTCCGCGCGGCCCGGGACGCGGTGGCCGCCGCGGCCGGCGACCCGGACCGGCTCGCGGCCGCCCTCGACGCGCTCGACGCGACGTTCACCGAGCTGACCGGCCAGCCGGCCCGGCGCCGGGCCGGCCAGATGTACGCCGGCCGGACCCTCTGCTACGAGGACACCAGCCGCGACCTCGAGGTGCTCTTCGGGGCGCCGCTGCTGGCCGGGATCGCGGCCCCGCTGGACGTGCTGCTGCGGGCCGCCCGATGGATGGTGACCGCGCTGGAGGAGGCGTACGGGGCGGTGTTCCGGGAGCTCTACGAGGAACTGCGGGCCGAGGCCGGCGCCGGCCCGGTGGCCCTGTCCGACCTGTGGTACCTGGTCCAGGGGCTGTTCTGGGGCACCGGGGACCGGCCGGTCGACGCGGTCGCCGCCGAGTTCGCCGCCCGCTGGGCGGGGTTGTTCGGGTTGGACGCGCTGCCCGCCGGCACCACCGAGGTGCGGATCCCGGTCGCCGCGCTCGCCGAGCGGGTCGCCGAGGTCTTCCCAGCCGCCCGTCCCGACTGGTCAAAGGCCACGATCCACAGCCCCGACCTGCAGATCTGCGCGTCGGACGCGGACGCGCTGGCCCGGGGCGACTGGACCGTCGTCCTCGGTGAGCTGCACGCCGCGTGGTCGTCGTTCGACTGCGAGGTCTTCACCCCGTCGCATCCCGACGTGGAGCAGCTGCGCGCCGGGCTCGCCGAGGACCTCGGCCCGCGGCGGATCCGGCTGCTCTTCCCGGACGACTGGCTGCGCCGGACCAGCCGCACCGCGGAGGCGCTGACCGGGCCGACCGACCGGCAGCTGGCCTTCCTCCCGGCGCCGGGTGCCGACCCGGACCGGGTGCTGCCCACGGTCGACCTCACCGTCGCCGACGCCGACGGCCGGCTGACGGCCACCGCCGGGGACGGGCAGCGCTGGTCGCTGACGGAGGTCTTCGCCGAGCTGCTCAGCGCCCATGCCGTGGACGGGTTCAAGCTGGTGGCCGCGGCCCCGTACACGCCCCGGATCGTCCTGGACCGGCTGGTGGTCGCCCGGCAGACCTGGCGGACCACGGTGGGGGAGTGCGGCCTGGGCGACGTCACCGGGGAGCGGGACCGCTACCTGGCGGTCCGCGCCTGGCGCCGCCGGCTCGGCCTGCCGGAGCAGGTGTACGCCAAGCTCGGCACCGAGACCAAGCCCTGCTTCGTGGACCTGACCAGCCCGGCGTTCGCGAACATGTTCTGCGCGATGGTCCGCGCCGCCCGTACCGATGGCGGCGACGGGACGTCGCTGGTGGTCAGCGAGATGCTGCCGACCCCGGCCGACGCCTGGGTGCCGGACGCGGCCGGCCGGCGCCACCTCAGCGAGCTGCGGCTGCACATCGTGGACGCCGCCGAGGACCCTCCGGGCACCTCGCCGCCGGGAGCCGGCGAGGTGCCCGGAGCCGGCGAGCTGGCCGGGGCCGGCGTCGCGGAGCGGGAGGAGGCCCGATGAGCCACCGTATCCCCCTCGGCGACACCGGCTGGTCGGTCTGGCGCGACGTGGTGCTGCGCACCGCCGGGTTCCCGGCCGCCGGGCTCGACCGGTTCGCCGCCCCCGAGGCGGCCGTCGCCGCCGACGCGCTGCTCGCCGGCGAGGTCTCCACCGAGGTCTTCGAGAAGGCGGTCCGCGAGGCGCTGGCGGACGGGTCCGCGGCGGCGGGGGAGATCGCCGCCGACCCGCTGGTCCGCGAGGCGGTCACCTGGCAGAACCCGGACATGCTGATCGCGCTGGACGGGCTGCTGCGGACCGACCCGGCGGTGCGCAACGTCCGCCGCCGCAAGCGCGAGCTGAGCCTGCTGCGCTACTGGCAGCGCTACTGCGGCAAGGCCGAGACGATCGGCTTCTTCGGCCCGGTCTGCTGGGGCACCCTCGACCCCGCCGACCCGGACACCCGGCTGCGGCCGGGGCCGGGCCTGGTCGCCCGGCGGCAGGTCGTCTTCGAGGCGTGGGCGCTGATGGCGTACGCCGACCGGCTCGCCGCCGACCTCGCGGTGCGCCGCTGGTGGGCGCCCGTCCTGCCGCCGCACCTGACCGTGGAGGGCCGGCGGCTGTGCCGGCCGCTGCACCCGCCCGTCGAGCTGTCCGCCGCCGAGGCGCGGCTGCTGGCGTACTGCGACGGGCGTACCCCGGCCGGCGCCCTGGCGGAGCGGGCCCGCGCCGCGGGCGACGTGCGGACCGCGGCCGACGCGTTCCTGGCCATGGACCGGCTGGTCGAGCGCGGCCAGCTGACCTGGGACGCGGCGCTGCCCAACAGCCCGGACGCGGAGCGGGTGCTGCGCCGCCGGATCGCCGTGATCGGCGACCCGGCGGTCCGCGCCGAGGTGGCCGCGGGCTTCGACGGGCTCTGCGCGGCCCGCGACGCGGTCGCCGCGGCCGCCGGTGACCCGGACCGGCTCGGCGCGGCGCTCGAGGCGCTCACCGCGGAGTTCACCGCGGTCACCGGCCGGCCCGCCACCCGGCACAGCGGCCAGATGTACGCCGGCCGCACCGTGCTGTACGAGGAGACCGGGCGGGACCTCGACATCACGGTCGGCGCCGCCGTGCTCGACGCGCTGGCCGCTCCGCTGGCGATCGTGCTCCAGGCCGCCCGCTGGCTCACCGCGGAGATCGGGGCGGGCTGTCAGCGGATGCTCGCCGAGCTCCACGACGAACTGCGCGCCGACGGCCCGGTGCGGCTGGCCGACGTCTGGGCCCTCGCCCAGGCGATGCTGCTCACCCCGGACGGTCCGGTCGCCGCGGCGACCGCCGGCTTCACCGCCCGCTGGGCCGAGCTGTTCGGGCTGCACAGCGTGCCACCCGGCCAGGCGGAGCTGCGGCTGCGCAGCGCCGACCTGGCCGAACGGGTTGCCACGCTCTTCGCCGCCGACGCGCCCGGCTGGCCGTCGGCCCGGATCCACAGCCCGGACGTGCAGGTCGGCGCGGCCAGCGTGGACGCGCTCAACCAGGGCGAGTTCCTGCTCGTCCTCGGTGAGCTGCACCCCGCCTACGTGCCCTTCGACAGCGCGGTGCTCACCCCGTTCCACCCCGACCCGGACGCGCTGCGCGCCGGGCTCGACGCCGACCTGGGACCGGCCCGGATCCGGGTGCTCTACCCGGAGGGGTTCCCCCGGCAGACCACCCGCACCACGCACGCCCTCACCGGCCCGGACGACCGGCAGCTCGGCATCGACACCGCCCGCGGCGCCGACGTCGACCGGCTGGTGCCCGCCACCGCGGTCCGGGTGGAGCGGGTCGGCGACGAGCTGACCGCCGTGCTGCCCGACGGGGGCCGCTGGCCGCTGGTGGAGATCTTCGCCAACCTGCTCGGCTCCCTGCTGCTGGACAGCTTCAAGCTGCTGGACCCGGCCCCGTACACCCCCCGGATCACCATCGACCGGCTGGTCGTCGCCCGCCGCACCTGGCGGACGACGGTCGGCGCGAGCGGGCTGGCCGGCGTCGTCGGCGAGCCGGAACGGTTCCTCGCGGTACGCCGCTGGCGGGTCCGCCTCGGGCTGCCCGAACGGGTCTTCGTCAAGGTCGGCACGGAGGTCAAGCCCTGCTTCGTCGACCTGACCGGCCCGCTGTACGCCCAGTCGCTCTGCGCCATGGTCGACGCCGCCGCGAAGAGCGGACCGGACGTCGCGCTGGTCGTCGGCGAGCTGCTGCCGGAGCCGGCGGAAGCCTGGGTGACCGACATCGAGGGCCGCGGTCACGTCAGCGAGCTGCGCCTGCAGATCACCGATCCAGCGACCTACCGGGGAGTGAACGGGTGACCGACATCCTGTCCATCGGCGCCGCGCACGGGGAGTCACTGCCCTGGCCGGACGCCACCCTGGCCGACCTGATCGTCGATCGGGCCGCCCGTACCCCGGGCGCGGTCGCGGTCCGCCAGTGGGACGACCGGCTCACCTACCGGGAGCTGGTCGGGCGGGCGGCCGGGGTGGCCGCCGCGCTGCGGGCGCGGGGCGTCGGACGGCAGACCCGGGTCGGCGTCTGCGGCGAGCGCCGGCCGGACCTGGTGGTCACCGTGCTCGGGGTGCTGCTCGCCGGCGGCTGCTACGTGCCGCTGGAACCCGGCGGCCCGCGCCGGCGGCTGCGGGAGATCGCCCGGGACGCCGGGGTGTCCATCGTGGTCGGTGACGCGGCCGGGGCGGAGTTCGGCGACCCGCCGGGCGTCGAGACGCTCGGGCTGCCCGGGCCGGCCCCGCTGGCGCCTTGCCCGGCCCTCCCCGGCGACCCCGCGTACGTGCTGTTCACCTCGGGCTCCACCGGGCGGCCCAAGGGGGTGCTGACCACCCACCGCAACGTGGTCGAGTTCGTCACCGGCTGCGCCGCGCTCAGCGGCGCCGACGCCGGGGTGCGCAGCCTCGGCATCGCCTCGCTCGGCTTCGACGCGGCCACCATGGACCTGTTCGTCCCGCTGCTGCTCGGCGGCGCGGTGCAGCTGCTCGGCGCGGACGACCGCGCCGACCCGGCGCGGCTGGCCCGGTTCATCGCCGCGCACGAGGTCAACTGGGGCTTCATCACCCCCACCGTGCTCGCCATGCTCGACCCGGCGGAGCTGCCCGGCTGGCGGGTGGTGCTCTGCGGCGGCGAGGCGGTGCCGGCCGAGCTGGCCGCCCGCTGGGCCCCGGGCCGCCGCTTCCTCAACGGGTACGGCCCGACCGAGACCACCGTGCTCGCGGTCAGCGGCGAGCTGACCGGCGCCGAACGGGATCCGGTGCCGATCGGCTCTCCGCTGCCCAACCACCGGGCGTACGTGGTCGACGCCGAGCTGCGCCCGGTCGCCGTCGGCGAGACCGGGGAGCTGCTGGTCGGCGGCCCCGGACTCGCCGACGGCTACCTCGGCCGGCCCGCGCTCACCGCCGAACGGTTCGTCCCGGACCCCTTCACCGACCGGCCCGGCGAGCGGCTGTACCGCACCGGCGACCTGGTCCGGCAGGACGCGGACGGCCGGATCGTCTACCTCGGCCGTACCGACCGGCAGGTCAAGATCCGGGGGCAACGGATCGAGCTCGGCGAGATCGAGGCGGTCCTCGGCGACCATCCCGAGGTGCGCCAGGTGGCGGTGGAGGCGGTCGCCGCGCCGGCCGGCACCGAGCTGGTCGCGTTCCTCACCCCCGCCGACGCGCCCGACGGCGAGGCGCTGCGCGCGTACGCCGGGCCCCGGCTGACCGCGGCCATGCTGCCGGCTCGGGTGCTGCGCCTGGCCGAGCTGCCGGTCAGCCCGACCACCGGCAAGCTGGACCGGCCGGCGCTGCGCGCCCTGGCCGCCGCCCGGCCCGACGCGACGGCCCACCGGCCGGCCGTCGGGGCCGACGACGGTGACCCGGTCGCCGCGACGGTGGCCCGGGTCTGGACCCGGCTGCTCGGCGCCGCCCCCGCGCCGGGCACCGACTTCCTCGCCGCCGGCGGCAACTCCATCGCCGCGATGCGCCTGGTCGCCGTGCTCCGCGCCGAGCTGGGCCGGCACGTCGACACCCGGGACGTCTTCGCCGGCCGGACCCTGGCCGGGCTGGTCGACCGGATCCACGCCGCCGCCCCGGCCGTGGGCGAGGGGCTGACCACCGGCAACCCGCCCACCATCTCCCCGCCGCAGCGTCGACTGTGGTTCGTCGACCAGCTCGCACCGTCCAGCACGCCGTACAACATCGCCGTCGCGCACCGGCTCCGCGGCGAGCTGGACACCGCCGCCCTCGGCGCCGCGCTGCGGGCCGTCGCCGAACGGCACGACGTGCTGCGCTGGCGGATCCCGCAGACCGGCGGCGTGCCGTACGCGGTCTGCGAGGAACCGACCGACGTGGCGGTGCCGGTGGTGGACCTGACCGGCAGCGCGGACGCCGACGGTGAGCTCTCCGCCATGCTCGCCGCCGGCGCCGCGCACGCCTTCGACCTGGCCACCGGGCCGCCCTGGCAGGTGACCGTCTACCGGCTCGGCCCGGGCGACCACGTGCTCGCGGTCACCCTGCACCACGCGGTCTTCGACGGCTGGTCCGAGGCGATCCTCTACGCCGACCTCGCCACCGGGTACGCCCAGGCGGTCGCCGGCCGCACCCCGAAGCTGCCGGCGCTGCCCGCCACCTACGCCGACTACGCGGTCTGGCGGGCCGACCGGGACCGGCGGCGGGGCGCCGACGACCTGGCCTGGTGGGTCGAGCACCTGCGCGCCGCGCCGACCGTGCTGGACCTGCCCCGGGACCGGCCCCGCCCGGCGGTGCAGACCTACGCCGGCGCGGAGGCGGCCGTCGTGCTGCCCGAGGCGACCGACCGGGCGGTCCGCGAGCTGGCCGCGCGACGCGGCACCACCGTGGCCGCGGTGCTGCTCGCCGGCTTCGGCGAGCTGCTCAGCCGGCTCACCGGCGGCGACGACCACGTGGTCGGCGCGATCGTCGCCGACCGGCGGCTGGCCGCCTTCGACGACGTGGTCGGGTTCTTCATCGACACCGTGCCGGTGCGGGTCCGCACCCGCGGGGTCAGCTTCGCCGAGCTGGTCGACCGGTGCGCCGCCGAGCTGCATGAGGCGACCGCCCACCCGGGCGCACCGTTGGAGCGGATCGTCGAGGCCCTCGGCGTGGGCCGGGACACCGCCCGCGCGCCGCTGGTGCAGGTGCTGTTCAACGTCCTCAACTTCGCGCCGCCCCGACTGGCGCTGACCGGGCTGCGCGGCGAGCCGGTCCCGGTGCCGAAGCCGGGATCGCCGTTCGACATCACCGTCTACGTGGTGGAACGGGCCGGCCGGTTCCGCGTCGAGGTGGTCCACAACCCCGACCTGTTCGACGCCGAGCGGATCGAGGCGCTGCTGGCCGACCTGGTGGCCCTGGTCGGCGCGCTGGCCGCCGCCCCGGACGAGCCGGTCGGCGCGGTGGCCGCCGAGCTGCCCCGGCCCACCGTCCGGGTGGCGCAGCTCGGCGCGATGACGGTCGCCGCCACCGAGCAGGCCCGGCTCCCGGTCTCCGCCGGCCCGGACGCCTTGACCGACACCGAGGAGCTGATCGCCGGCATCTGGCGCGAGGTGCTGGAACGCGACCGGGTCGGGGTCGCCGAGAACTTCTTCGACATCGGTGGCCACTCGCTGGCGCTGGCCGCGGTGCACGCCCGGCTGACCGCCGCCACCGGCCGCTCGATCCGGATGCTCGACCTGTTCCGGTACCCCACCGTCCGGGCGCTCGCGGCCAGCCTCGACGGCGCCGCCGAGCGCCCGGAGCTCGCCCGCGCCGCGCTGCGGGCCGCCGCCCGACGCAGCCGTACCCGCCGTACCCCACCCCGCCGCCCCGGCGGCTCCGCGGAATGAAGGACACCGGAATGGACAACGCGATGGACGCCGACCGCCCCGCCGACGACGGCATCGAGCCGATCGCGATCGTCGGCCTGGCCGCCCGCCTGCCCTGCGCGGCCGACCTGCGGCAGTTCTGGCGCAACCTGGTCGACGGCGTCGAGTCGGTCACCGAACTCAGCCGCGAGCAGCAGCTCGCCCGGGGCGTCAGCGTGGAGGAGGTGGACGACCCCGGCTGGGTCGACCGGGCGCCGCTGGTGGACGGCTACGACGAGTTCGACGCCGAGCTGTTCGGGATGACCGCCCGCGAGGCGGAGACCACCGACCCGCAGCACCGGCTGTTCCTGGAGACCTGCTACACCGCGCTGCAGGACGCCGGGTACGACCCGGGCCGCTACGACGGCGCGATCGGCGTGTACGCCGGCACCGGCGGCACCATCTACCTGAACCGGCACGTGCTGCGCAACAAGCGGATCGGCGGCAACCCGCACGGCACGGTCTCCGTCGCCACCGGCAACTCGCCGAACTACGTGGCGACCAACGTGTCGTACCGACTGGACCTGCGGGGGCCGAGCCTGACCGTGCACACCGCCTGCTCCACCTCGCTGGTCGCCTTCCACCTGGCCTGTGAGGCGCTGCGCAACGGCGAGTGCGACATGGCGCTCGCCGGCGGGGTCAACATCGAGCTGCCGCACGCCGGGTACCTCGGCATGGACGGCTTCACCTCGCCGGACGGCCGGTGCCGGCCGTTCGACGCCGCCGCCAACGGCACCGTGTGGGGCAGCGGCGTCGGCGTCACCCTGCTCAAGCGGCTCTCCGACGCGATCGCCGACGGCGACGCGATCCGCGCGGTGGTGCTCGGCAACGCGATCAACAACGACGGCGCCGGCAAGGTCGGCTTCACCGCGCCCAGCATGGACGGTCAGATCGAGGCGATCGCCCAGGCCGTCGGGATGGCCGGGATCGACCCGCGGACCATCAGCTACGTCGAGGCGCACGGCACCGGCACCGCGATGGGCGACCCGATCGAGGTGGCCGCCCTCACCGCGGTCTACACGAAGGACACCGACGACCGGGGCTGGTGCGGCATCGGGTCGGTGAAGTCCAACATCGGCCACCTCAGCCAGCCCTCCGGCATCGTCGGCGTGATCAAGACGGTGCTGGCGATGGAGCACGGGCTGATCCCGCCGACCATCAACTACGAGACGCCGAACCCGGCGATCGAGTTCGCCGAGACCCCGTTCTACGTGGCGAACACCCTCACCAAGTGGGACACCGGCAGCGGTCCGCGCCGGGCCGGGGTCAGCTCGTTCGGCATCGGCGGCACCAACGCGCACGTGGTGCTCGAGGAGGCGCCGGCGGCGTACCGGACCGACCGGCGGGTCCATCCGGCGCAGCTGCTGCACGTCTCGGCGAAGACCGCCACCGCGCTGGACACCGCCGTGCTGGGCCTCGCCGAGCACCTGGCCGGCACCACCGACGGCGGGCCGGACCTGCTCGCCGACGTCGCGCACACCCTGCGGGTCGGTCGGCAGGAGTACCCGCACCGGATCGCCGTGGTCGCCACCGACCTGCCCGACGCGGTGGCCGCGCTGCGGACGCGGCGCCGCCGGCAGAGCGGCGTCGTGGACGGTCCGGCCCCCCGGGTGGCCTTCCTCTTCTCCGGTCAGGGCTCGCAGTACGCCGGGATGGGCGCCCAGCTCTACGCCGACGAGCCGGGCTTCGCGGCCGTTGTCGACGAGTGCGCCGAGCTGCTCCGCCCCGAGCTGGGCCTGGACATCCGCGACCTGATCCTCGGCCGGGCCCCGGAGGCGGGAGCGCAGCTCACCGAGACCCGCTACACCCAGCCCGCCCTCTTCGTCGTCGAGTACGCCCTGGCCACGCTCTGGCAGCGGGCCGGGGTGCGGCCGGCCGCCATGATCGGCCACTCGATCGGCGAGTACGTCGCCGCCACCGTCGCCGGGGTGCTCACCCTGCCCGACGCGCTGCGGCTGGTCGCCGCGCGCGGCCGGCTGATGCAGTCGATGCCGCCCGGCGCGATGCTGGCCGTCCCGTTGGACGAGTCGGTGGTCGCCGGGCAGCTGCCCGACGGCGTCTCCGTCGCCACCGTCAACGGGCCCGGCACCTGCGTGGTGGCCGGCGCACCGGACGCGGTCGCCGCCTTCGCCGACTCGCTCACCGTCAAGAGCAAGGCGCTGCGCACCTCGCACGCGTTCCACTCGCCGATGATGGAGCCGATCCTCGTCGAGTTCACCGCGCTGATGGCGTCGGTGACCCTGTGCCCGCCGGCGATCCCGTTCCTGTCCAACGTCTCCGGCACCTGGATCACCGACGCGCAGGCCACCGACCCGGCGTACTGGGCCGCCCACCTGCGCCAGCCGGTGCGGTTCGGCGCCGGCGTGGCCACGCTGCTCGCCGAGGGCACCTGGGCGCTGGTCGAGTGCGGCCCCGGCCGGCAGCTGGCGAACCTGGCCCGGATGCAGGTCGCCAAGGGCTCCCCGGCGCAGCGGGCGCTGGTCCCGCTGGGCAGCCTGCCCGGGCCGGGCGAGCCGACCGGCGACCTGGCCACCCTGCTCGGCACCGCCGGCGCCCTCTGGTGCGCCGGGATCGCCGTGCGGCTCGGCGCCGACTCGCACGCCCGCCGGGTGCCGCTGCCCACGTACCCCTTCGAGCGCCGCCGCTACTGGGTCGACCCGGACCCGGTGGAGCAGGTGGCCGCCGCGCCGGCGCAGACCGGACCCCGGCCGCTGCCGGAGTGGTTCGCGGTGCCGGTCTGGCGGCAGGCCGCGCCGCGGTCCCGGGTCGCCCCGCTCGGCCGCTGCCTGGTCCTGGTCGACGGTCCGCGCGGTGAGGCGCTGCTGACCGCGCTGCGCGCCGCCGGGGACGAGCCGGTCGAGGTCCGCCCGGGAGAGCGGTTCGAGGAGGTCGACGGCGGCTGGCGGCTGCGCCCCGGCGCGCGCGAGGACTACGACGCCCTGGTCGCCGCGCTCGGCGCCGACGACGTACCGGACCGGTTGGTGCACGCGTTCACCCTGGACGGCGAGCCCACCGGCGCCGACGTCTCCGCAGCGTGGGCGGCGCAGGACCGGGGCTTCTTCAGCGCGTTGCACCTGGCCCAGGCGCTCGCCGGCGCCGGGCTGACCGCCGAGGAGCGGACGCTCACCCTGGACCTGGTCACGGCCGGCATCGGCGACGTGCGTGGCGACGACCTGGCCCGCCCGGAGCACGCCACCCTGGCGGGCCTGGCCCGGGTGCTGCCGGTCGAGCTGCCCGGCCTGACCGTCCGGCTGGTCGACGCCGATACGGACGCGGCGCTGGTGGCCGAGCTGCGGGCACCGGTCGACCCGGAGCACATCGAGGTGACGCTGCGCCGCGACCGGCGCTGGGTCACCGGGTACGAGCAGGTCACCGTCGACGCCGAGGGCGAGCCCGGCGCCCTGCGCGAGGGCGGCCGCTACCTCGTCACCGGCGGCCTGGGCGGCATCGGCATCACCCTCGCCGAGGACTTCGCCCGGCGGTCCCGGGCGAAGCTGGTGCTGCTGGCCCGCTCCGGCCTGCCCCCGCGCGAGCAGTGGGACGACCACCTCGCGGTGCACGGCGGCGCGCCGACCGACCGGGCCGGCCGGGCGATCGCCGCGATCCGCCGGATGGAGGCGGCCGGCGCCCAGGTGCTGGTGCTCGCCGCCGACGTCACCGACCCGGCCGACCTGCGCCGGGTACGCGCCACGGTGGAGGCCGAGTTCGGCGGGCTCGACGGCATCGTGCACGCCGCCGGTCTGCCCGGTGGCGGCATGGCCGAGGTCAAGGAGCGGGCGGAGGCGGAGCGGGTCCTCGCCCCGAAGCTCGCCGGCACCCTCGCCCTCGCCCAGGTCTTCGGCGACCTGCCGCTTGACTTCGTGGTGCTCTGCTCCTCGATCACCGCGGTGATCGGCGGCTTCGGCCAGGTCGACTACTGCGCGGCCAACAGCTTCCTCGACGCGTACGCGCGGGCCGGGGCCGGCTTCCGGGCGCCGGTGGTGTCGCAGAACTGGGGCGGCTGGGCCGAGGTGGGCATGGCCGCGGAGAGCAGCGCCCCGGCCGGCTTCCGGGCGCTGACCCGGGACTCGGTCACCACCGCCGTCGACCACCCGGTGCTCACCGCCAAGGTCACCGGGCCGGAGGGCACCGTGCTGCACGGCCTGGTCTCCGCGAGCACCCACTGGATGCTCGACGAGCACCGGATCGGCGGGGTGCCGGTGGTGCCGGGCACCGCCCATCTGGAGTCGATCCGCGCCGCGGTGGCCGCCGCGCTGCCCCCGCCCGCCGAGGGCGCCGCCGTGGAGCTGCGCGACGTGGCCTTCCTGGAGCCGTTCTCGGTGCCGGACGGCTCGGTGGCGCAGTACCGGGTGGCGCTGAGCACCGCCGAGGACGGGTCGACGGACTTCGTCGTGCAGAGCCTCGCCGCCGGTCAGCTGCGTACCCACGTCCGGGGTTCGGCCGGCTGGACCGCCGAACCGGCCGCGCCGGCCGCCGACCTGGCCGGTGTGGTGGCCGACGCCCGCCGGGTGGACGACGACTCGTCGTTCGGCCGGGGCCGCACCAGCATGCTGACCTTCGGGTCGCGCTGGCACGCCCTGGCCGCCCACCACCTGGCCGCCGGGGAGGAGGTGGCCCGGATCGAGGCGCCCGCCGAGGTGGTCGGCGACCTGCCGGCCTGGGGGCTGCACCCGGCGCTGCTCGACGTGGCGACCGCGTTCGGCCGGGGGCAGGGGTCGGGCGCCTACCTGCCGCTGTCGTACGGGCGGATCGTGGTGCGCGCGCCGCTGCCGCAGCGGTTCCTCAGCCACCTGCGGCACCACGACGGCGGCACCGACGAGGTGGTCTCCGCCGACCTGACCCTGGTCGACGACGAGGGGCGGGAGATCGTCGCGATCAGCGACTTCGTGCTGCGCCGGGTCGACCAGGGCGCGGTGACCGGCGGGCTGACCGACTCCGCCCCCGGCCCGACCGCCGAGGTCGCGCCCACCGGCCCGACCGAGGACATCCGGCCGGTGGACGGCGCCGAGGCGTTCCGCCGCAGCCTCACCGCGGGCCTCGGCGCGCAGGTGGTGATCACCACCCGCGCCGTCGAGGACATCCGGCGGCGGGCCGGCCGGGTGACCACCGGCAGCCTGGAGACGGAGACCGAGCCGGCGGTGTCCGCGCCGGTCACCGCCGGCGGTGGCTCGGCGGCGCCGGGCACCGAGCTGGAGGCGACCATCGCGCAGGTCTGGCGGGACGGTCTCGGCGTACCGGTGGTCGGCGTGGACGACGACTTCTTCGCCCTCGGCGGCAACTCGCTGGTCGCGGTGCAGCTGATCGCCGCGATGCGCAAGGCGACCGGGGTCCGGCTGCCGATGCGCAGCCTCTTCGAGACCCCCACCGTCGCCGGCCTGGCCGCCCGGATCGAGGAGCTGCGGGCCGCGGCCGGCGCCGAGGAACCGGCCGCCCCCACCATCCCGCGACTGCCTCGCACGTGACGACGAAGGACAGGAGAACAGAGCACATGAGCGACACGATCGCCACGCTGCCGGTGGTCATCGAGAACGACGGCAGAACACTGACCGACCTCATCGACGCCCGCCGCGTCGAGCTGCGCGCCACCCTGGCCGAACACGGCGGGCTGCTCTTCCGCGGCTTCGACGTCGGCGGGGTGGACGGCTTCGACCGGGTCGTCCGCAGCCTCTCCGGCGAGCCGCTGACCTACACCGAGCGCTCGTCGCCCCGGCACGCCATCAAGGGGAAGGTCTACACCTCGACCGACTACCCGCCGGACGAGGAGATCTTCCTGCACAACGAGAACTCGTACCAGGCGCGCTGGCCGCTGACGCTGTTCTTCTACTGCATCACCCCGCCGGACACCCTCGGCGCCACCCCGCTGGCCGACGTCCGCCGGGTGTACGAGGGGATCGACCCGTCCGTCCGCGAGGAGTTCGTCCGGCGGCGCTGGATGTTGGTCCGCAACTTCCATGCCGATTTCGGCGCCCGCTGGCAGGACGTGTTCGACACCGAGGACCGCGCCGAGGTCGAGGCGTACGCGGCGGCGAACCGGATCGGTCTGGAGTGGATTGGCCGGCACGGGCTGCGGACCCGGGCGGTGCGGGACGTGGTGCACCACCGGCCCGGCTCGGACACCCCGCGCTGGTTCAACCACGCCACCTTCTTCCACGTGAGCAGCCTGCCGAAGGACTACCAGGAGGGGCTGCTCGACATGTTCGGCGCCGAGGGGCTGCCGGCGAACACCTACTACGGCGACGGCGGCGAGATCCCGGCCGACGTGATGGACCACCTGCGGGCCGCGTACCGGGCGGCCAGCGTCCGCTTCGACTACCGGCGCGACGACGTGGTGGTGGTCGACAACATGACCGCCGCGCACGGCCGGGAGCCGTTCACCGGCCCCCGCCGGATCGCCGTCGCGATGGCCGAACCGCACACCCCCGAGAGCAACGGAGCGAACTGATGGCCGAACCCCGATTCCTGGTCGTGCGCAACGACGAGGAGCAGTACTCGATCTGGTCGGCCGACCGGGAACTCCCCGCGGGCTGGTACGACGGCGGCTTCGCCGGCGCCCGCGAGGAGTGCCTCGCGCACATCGACACCGTCTGGACCGACATGCGTCCCCGCTCGGTACGTGAGGCCGCGTCATGAGCGACGTACGCGAGTGGACCTTCCCGGCCTCGTTCGCCCAGGAACGGGTGTGGCTGGCCAACCAGCTCGACGCCGGCTCGCCGGTCTACAACGTCTCCAACCCGTGGCCGTTCCCGGCCGGGCTGGACGCTGACGCCGCCAACGAGGTGTTCGACCAGGTCGTCGCCCGGCACGAGGCGCTCCGCACCCACCTGCGGGTCGACGACGGCACGCTGGTGCAGGTGGTCCGCGCCCACCAGCCGGTCCGACTGCCCACCGAGGACCTGAGCGGCCTGCCGGAGCAGGAGCGGTCCGCGCGCTTCATCGCCCTGCGCACCGAGCTGGCCCGGACGCCGATTCCGCTGGACGCCCCGCCGCTGTGGCGGGCCCGGCTGGTCCGGCTCGACGACATCTGGGCGCTGGTCTTCGTGGTGCACCACGCCGTCTTCGACAGCCACTCGGCGGTGCTGTTCACCTCCGAACTGGCCGCGTTCAGCCGGGCCGCGCTGACCGGCGGGCCCGCCGACGTGCCCGAGCTGCCCATCCAGTACGCCGACTTCGCGGTCTGGCAGCGCGGCCAGCTGACCGGCGCGGAGCTGGACCGGCAGCTCGCCTTCTGGACCGGCCACCTGGCCGGGGCGCCGCCGGTGACCGGCCTGCCGCTGGACCGCCCCCGCCCGGCGCAGCTCGGCTTCGCCGGCGACGAGGTGCACTTCACGCTCCCCGACGGGCTGTTCGACCGGATCGGTCGGCTCGCCGTCGACGCCACCGCCACCCCGTACATGGTGCTGCTGGCCGCGTTCACCGCACTGCTGTCCCGGATCTCCGGCGGCGGCGACGTGGTGGTCGGCGTCTCGACCGCCGGCCGGGACACCCCCGAGCTGACCCCGCTGATCGGCATGTTCGTCAACCCGGTGGCGCTGCGCTGCGACGTCGCCGGCGACCCGACCTTCGGCACGCTGCTCGACCGGGTCCGCGACGGCCTGGTGGACGCGATGGAGCACGGGCAGACCCCGTTCCAGCGGATCGTCGACGCAATCGCCCCGCACCGCGACCCGTCGGTGCAGCCGATCTTCCAGACCGCGCTGAACTTCATTCCCGACTCCGGGCTGGACCCGGTGGAGCTGGGCACCACCAAGGACGACCTGGCCTTCGACATCACCACCACGGACGGCCGGCTGGTGTACCGCACCGAGCTGTTCGACCGGGCCACCGCCGAGGCAGTGCTCGCCCGGTACCTCCGGCTGCTCACCGCGGCCGTCGCCGCCCCGGACCGGCGCGTCTCGGAGCTGCCGCTGCTCGACGACGCCGAGCGGGACCTCGTCCTGGGCGCCTGGGTCGGCGGCGAGGCGGCCGGCCCACCGTCCACCGTGGTCGACGAGGTGCAGCGGCAGGCCACCGCCACCCCGGACGCCACCGCCCTGGTCTACGACGGCGTCACGCTGACCTACGCGGAGCTGAACGCCGCCGCCAACCGGCTCGCCCGGGTGCTGGTGGCCCGCGGCGCCGGCCCGGAGACCCGGGTAGCGCTGGCGCTGCCCCGCTCGCCGGAGCTGGTGGTGGCGATCGTCGCGGTGCTCAAGTGCGGCGCGGCGTACGTACCCGTGGACACCGCCTACCCGACCGGACGGATCGCCTACCTGCTGGAGGACGCCGAGCCGGCGCTGGTCCTCGCGCTGCCGGAGACCGCCGCGCTGGTGCCGGCGGGCGCGCTCGTGCTCGACGGGGAGGTCGGCGCCGACCGCGCCGACGCCGACCTGACCGACGCCGACCGGACGGCACCGCTGCGTCCGGAGCACCCGGCGTACGTGCTCCACACCTCCGGCTCCACCGGCCGGCCGAAGGGCGTGGTGGTGGAGCACCGGGCGGTGACCGCCTACCTGGCCTGGGCCCGGGACACCTACCCGGGGCTGGCCGGCACGGCGCTGCTGCACTCGCCGGTCTCCTTCGACCTCACCGTCACCGGCCTGCTCGGCCCGCTCACCGCCGGCGGCACCGTCCGGCTGGCCGCGATCGACTCCCCGGCCGCCCGGGTGGGCGGGCCGCCGACCTTCCTCAAGGTCACCCCGAGCCACCTGCCGCTGCTCAACGCCGACCTCTCCCCGACCACCGACCTGGTGATCGGCGGCGAGGCGCTCAGCGGCGAGCAGCTGGAGAGCTGGCGGGCCACGCACCCGGACGTGGCGATCATCAACGAGTACGGCCCGACCGAGGCGACCGTCGGCTGCGTGGCCGCCCGGATCGCGCCGGGGGAGCCGGTGGCCGCCGGCCCGGTGCCGATCGGCCGGCCCGCCGCCGGTACCCGGGCGTACCTGCTCGACGCCGCGTTCCAGCCGGTGCCGCGGGGCGTGGTCGGTGAGCTGTACGTCGCCGGCGCCCAGCTGGCCCGCGGTTACCTGCGCCGGCCCGGTCTCACCGCCGAGCGCTTCCTGCCATGCCCGTACGGCCCGCCGGGGCAGCGGATGTACCGCACCGGGGACCTGGCCCGGTGGCGCGCCGACGGCACGCTGGACTACCTGGGCCGCCGCGACGACCAGGTCAAGGTGCGCGGCATGCGCATCGAGCTGGGCGAGATCGAGGCGGCGATGCTGGCCCACCCCGAGGTCCGCGAGGCGGCCGTGGCCGTCCGCGCCGACTCGGGGGAGCCGGCGCTGATCGGCTACCTGGTCGGCGCCGCCGACCCCG
The DNA here is from genome assembly GCF_049844475.1 of Micromonospora sp. DT47. Lineage (NCBI taxonomy): Bacteria > Bacillati > Actinomycetota > Actinomycetes > Micromonosporales > Micromonosporaceae > Micromonospora > Micromonospora sp. DT47. The sequence goes on from NZ_JBNCLC010000030.1 coordinate 39,272, forward strand.
CGGCGTTCACCGCCGCGCTGGCCCGGGAGCTGCCCGCCCACCTGGTGCCGGCCGCGTTCGTCCGGCTCGACGCGCTGCCGCTGACCCCGAACGGCAAGCTGGACCGGGCCGCCCTGCCGGCCCCGCCGGACACCGTGGCGACCGACGGCTACGTCCCGCCGCGCACCGACGCCGAGACCCTGGTGGCCGAGGTGTACGCCGACATCCTGCGGGTGGACAAGGTCGGCGCGCTGGACGACTTCTTCGCCCTGGGCGGCAACTCGCTGCGCGGCATGCGGGCGATGGCCCGGATCCGCGCCGAGGTGGACGTCGAACTGCCGATGCGGGCGCTGTTCGGCAACCCGGTGGTGGCCGACCTGGCCGCCCAGATCGAAGGCCTGATCGCCGCCGAGCTCGACGGGCTCTCCGACACCGAGGTCGCCGCGCTGCTGGCGGCGGACGAGGGAACCAGCTGATGACGGACCTGAAGGATCCGGCCCGGGAGGCGGCCCGGCAGGCGTTGATCGCGAAGCGACTGCGCCAACGCCGGTCCGCCGCCGGGTCGCGGATCACCCCCCGGCCGACCGGCGCCGAGGTGCCGCTGTCCTACGCCCAGGAGCGGGTCTGGTTCATGGACCAGCTCGCGCCGGGCGAGGCGGCGTACCACATCGCCGTGCCGCTGCGGGTGCGCGGACCGCTCGACGTCACGGCGCTGCGCGCCGCCCTGGCCGCGCTGACCGCCCGGCACGAGTCGCTGCGCACCCGGTTCCCGGCCGACGCCGACGGCCGGCCCACCGTGGTCGTCGCGGACACCGTCGAGGTGCCGCTGACCATCGTGGACGCGCCCGACGAGGCGGCCGCGCAGGCGCTCGTCGACGCGGCCGCGGCCGAGCCTTTCGACCTGGCCGACGGCCCGCTGCTGCGCGCCCTGCTGGTCCGGCTCGCCCCCGACGACCACGTGCTCTTCCTGAGCAAGCACCACATCGTCGGCGACGGCTGGTCGGTGGACGTGCTGCTGCGCGACCTGATCACCCTCTACGGGGGCGGTGAGCTGCCCACCCTGCCGATCCAGTACGGGGACTTCGCGTGCTGGGAGGCGCGGGAACTGGACGGGCCGCAGGCCCGCGCGCACGTCGACCACTGGAAGCAGCGGCTGGCCGGGATCACCCCGCTGGAGCTGCCGCTGGACCTGCCCCGCCCGGCCACCCAGACCCATCGGGGCGACTTCGTCGAGTTCACCGTGGACCGGGAGGTCACCAACCGGCTCGCCGCGCTCACCCGGGCCGCCGGGGGCACCCTGTTCATGACGCTGCTCGCCGCGTACCAGGTGCTGCTGGCCCGGCACGCCGGGCAGGACGACTTCGCCGTCGGCGCCTCGGTCGCCGGCCGGTCCGCGCCGGAGCTGGAGAACGTGGTCGGCATGTTCATCAACATGCTGCCGCTCCGCGCCGACCTGGCTGGCGACCCGACCTTCACCGAGCTGCTGGAGCGCACCCGGCGCGGCGTGCTGGACGGCTTCGAGCATGCCGAGGTGCCGTTCGCGAAGGTGGTCCACGAGCTGGGCCTGCCCCGCGACGTCAGCCGGTCGCCGGTGTTCCAGGCCATGTTCGTGCTGCAGAACTACGAGATGGGGCGGTTCGCCGGGGTCTCCGACGCCGCGGGCGTGACGTTCGACTGGACCCCGATGGAGCTGCGGGCCACCCGGTTCGACTTCGAGCTGCACGCCGTGGAGGTGCCGGACGGGCTCTGGGGGAAGCTGGTCTTCAACACCGACCTGTTCACCCGGGACACCGTCGAGCGGATGGCCCGGCGGTGGACCACCCTGCTGCGCTCGGTCGTCGCCGCCCCCGACACCCCGGTCTCCGCGCTGGACCTGCTCCCGGCCGCCGAGCGGGAACTGCTGGCCGGCTGGAACGACACCGCCGCCGCCTTCCCGGCCGCCGAGACCCTGCACGGGCCGATCGAGGAGCGGGCCGCCCGTACCCCGGACGCCGTCGCGGTCACCATCGACGGCCGATCGACGACGTACGCCGAGCTGAACGCCGCCGCCAACCGGATCGCGCACCGGCTCCGCACGGCCGGCGTCGGGCCGGAGGTCCTGGTCGGGGTCTGCGCCGAACGGTCGGTCGAGCTGGTCGCCGGGCTGCTCGGCGTGCTCAAGGCCGGCGGCGCCTACCTGCCGCTGGACCCGGAGTACCCGGCCGACCGGCTGGCGTTCATGGTCGCCGACGCCGACGCCCCGGTGGTGCTGGTGCAGCAGCACCTGCGCGACGTGCTGCCGGAGACCGGCGCGTCGGTGCTGGCCCTGGACGACGCCAGCGTCTGGGCCGACCGGCCCACCGCCGACCCGGCCCCGACGGCGGGCCCGGAGCACCTGGCGTACGTCATCTACACCTCCGGCTCCACCGGCCGGCCGAAGGGGGTGCCGAACACCCACCGGGGCATCGTCAACCGGCTCGATTGGATGCAGAAGACCTACCGGCTCGGCGCCGACGACGCGGTGCTGCAGAAGACCCCGGCCAGCTTCGACGTGTCGGTGTGGGAGTTCTTCTGGCCGCTGCGCGAGGGCGCCCGGCTGGTGCTGGCCCGGCCCGGCGGGCACAAGGACGCCGGCTACCTGCGCGACCTGCTGGTCGCCGAGCGGATCACCACCGCCCACTTCGTCCCGTCGATGCTGACCGTCTTCCTCGCCGAGGACGGGATCGAGGCGGCGACCGCGCTGCGCCGGGTGATCTGCTCCGGCGAGGAGCTGCCACTGCCCACGGCGGTGGACTTCACCGCCCGGCTGCCCTGGTGCGGCCTGCACAACCTGTACGGCCCGACCGAGGCGGCCATCGACGTCAGTTCCTGGCACTGTGACCCGGCCGTGCTGGCCGGGCTGACCGGCGTGCCGATCGGCGCGCCGATCGGCAACCTGCGGCTGCACGTGCTGGACGCCCGGGGCAACCCGTGCCCGGTCGGGGTGGCCGGCGAGCTGCACATCGGCGGTGTCGGACTGGCCCGCGGCTACCACCGTCGGCCGGCGCTGACCGCCGAGCGGTTCGTGCCGGACCCGTTCGGCGGCGAGCCCGGCGCCCGGCTCTACCGCACCGGCGACCTGGCCCGCTGGGTGGTCGCGCCGGCGGCGGCCGGGGCGGCTGCCGGCGTACCCGCGGGCCCGGCCGGGCCGGCGGCCACGGCGACCGGCCCGACGGCGGGGAGCGCCGACCCGGCCGGCCGGGGCGGCGGCGACGTGGCCGGCCGGCCGGACGGCGTCATCGAGTTCCTCGGCCGGATCGACCACCAGGTCAAGCTGCGCGGCCTGCGGATCGAGCTGGGCGAGATCGAGACCGCGCTGCGCGAGCAGCCGGAGGTGGCCGAGGCGGCGGTGGTCGTCCGGGAGGACTCCCCGGGCGACAAGCGACTCACCGCCTACCTGGTGGGGGCGGCCGAGCACGCGGCGTTGAAGGCGGCGCTGAAGGAGACCCTGCCGGAGTACATGGTGCCGGCGGCCTTCGTCACCCTCGGCGCCCTCCCGCTCACCCCGAACGGCAAGCTCGACCGCGCGGCGCTGCCCGCCCCGGTGGTCACCCGCGAGGCGTCGGTGGCGCTGGTCGAGCCGCGCGACGACACCGAGCGGCTGCTCGCGGGGATCTGGTCGGAGGTGCTGGGCGTGCCGACGCTCGGCATCGACGACGACTTCTTCGACCTGGGCGGGCACTCCATGCTCGCCACCCAGGTGGTGGCGAAGATCCGCAAGGCGGAGCACGGCGGCCGGGCGGTCGGCGTGATGGACCTGTTCCAGCAGCGGACCATCCGCGAGCTGGCGGCGTTCATGTCCGGCGTCGCCGGCGAGGAGGGCCCGCGCCGGCTGCTCTACGAGCTGACCAGGCCGATCCCGGCCGCCCAGCGGGTGCTCACCTACGTCTGCGTCCCGTACGGCGGCGGCAGCGCCATCGTCTACCAGCCGCTGGCCGACGCGCTGCCCGACGGCCACGCCCTCTGGTCCCTGGCGATCCCCGGCCACGACGTCGGCCTCTCCGAGGACGCCCTTCCCTTCGACGAGCTCACCAGCCGGGTCGCCGAGGAGATCCTGGAACGGGTGGAGGGCCCGCTCGCGCTCTATGGCCACTGCGGCGTGGGCAGCGCGATCGTCGCCGAGGTGGCCCGCAAGGTCGAAGCGGCCGGCCGGGCCCTGGAAGCGCTCTACATCGGGGCAATGTTCCCGTTCGCCCGCCCGAAGGGCGCGTTCGCGGCACTGCGCAACCGGCTGGAGCGGCTGCGCAGCAACCGGCACTACGCCAGCTGGCTCAAGTCGATGGGCGTGGACACCGACGAGCTGGACCCGGAGCAGGCCGACCGGATCATCAGCAACATGCGGGCCGACTCCCGCGCCTCGGAGGAGTACTTCACCGGCCTGCTGGACCGGGGCGCGGCGAAGCTGCGCACCCCGATCATCTCGGTGGTCGGCTCCGAGGACCCCGTCACCGACTACCACACCGAGCGGTACGCGGAGTGGCAGTTCCTCAGCGACACCCTCGGCCTGGTGGTGCTCGACCAGGCCGGGCACTTCTTCCTCAAGTACCGCGCGGAGGAGCTGGCCGAGATCGTCACCCGGGTCCACCCGGACGTGGTCGCCGGCGACGTCTCGGCGCTCACCCCGCAGGCGCGCGGCGAGGACGCCGGCTGGGCCCTGACGGACCGGCAGCGGATCGGCGTCCAGGGCCGGGCGGAGCAGGCGGTGGTGAAGCCGAGCATGGCCCGGTTCGTCGCGGTCACCGTCGGGCAGCTGGTCTCCAGCACCGGTTCGGCGCTGACCGCGTTCGCCCTGCCGATCTGGCTGTTCACCCGGACCGGGTCGGTGGCCGACCTGGGCCTGCTCTGGGCCCTGGCGTTGATCTGCGGCGTGCTGACGCTGCCGGTGGCCGGCGCGATCACCGACCGGGTCAGCCGGCGGCGGATCATGATGATCGCCAGCTGCACCGCCGGGACGATCCAGCTGGTGCTCGCCGCGCTGCTCTGGACGGACAGCCTCGTCCTCTGGCACATCTACGCCCTGGTGGCGATGAGCCAGATCGCCGGGTCGTTCCAGCGGATCGCGTTCCAGTCCGCGGTGCCGCAGCTGGTGCCGAAGCGCTTCCTCGGCCACGCGATGGGCATCACCCAGCTCTCCACCGGTGTCGCGATGTTGCTGATGCCGGTCTTCGCGGCCGGCCTGCTGGCCGCGATCCAGCTCAAGGGGATCCTGCTGCTCGACGTGGCGAGCTACCTGGTGGCGGTGCTCACCCTGGCCGTGGTCCGCTTCCCCGACCTGCTGGGTTGGCGGCCCCGGGAACGGCTGCTGGTGGCGATCGCCAACGGGCTGCGCTACTCCTGGCAGCACAAGGGCTTCCGGCTGATGCTCGGCTACTTCGCGCTGGGCAACATCTTCCTCGCCCCCGCGCTGGTGCTGACCACGCCGCTGGTGCTCTCCTTCGGCACCGCCACCCAGGTCGCGCAGGTGGCCCTGGCCGAGGCGCTCGGCGCGGTCGCCGGCGGTGTGCTGATGTCGCTCTGGGGCGGCCCTCGCCACCGGCGGATGATCGGCGTGCTGCTCGGCAACCTGGGCACCGCCATCGGCTGCGTGCTGATCGGCCTGGACGCCTCGGTGGCGATGATCTGCATGGGCGCCTTCTGGCTGGCCATGGCGATGACCACCGCGCAGTCGATCTACGCCACCATCGTGCAGGTCAAGGTGCCGCAGCGCTTCCACGGCCGGGTGTTCAGCCTGAACCAGACCATCTCCTGGTCCACCCTGCCGATCGGGTTCGCGCTGCTCGCGCCGGCGGCCACCGCCCTGTTCGAGCCGATGCTCGCCCCCGGCGGGTCGCTCGCCGGGTCGGTGGGCGCGGTGATCGGCACCGGCCCGGGCCGCGGCATCGGCTTCGCGTACGTCTGCTTCGGGCTGGCGCTGGTCCTGATCACCCTCGGCGGATTCGCGATCCGGATGCTGCGCCGGTTCGACATCGAGGTGCCGGACTCGCTGCCCGACGACCTGATCGGCGCGCAGGAGCGGCAGCGGCGACTGGCCGCCCGGGCCGCGGCGCGGGAGGGGGAGCGGGAGCCGGTCGCGGCCTGAGGCGACCACGCGGGGACCTCCGACCGCCGGAGGTCCCCGCGTCGTCCCGGTCGACGCAGCGGTCAGAACGCCTCGGGCGGGTCGGCCCGGTCGGTCTCCGCCGGCTCCTCCGGCTCGGCCACCCAGGCCGAGAAGACCGGCACCCCGTGCCACGGCCCGGTCCCGCCGCCGCGCCGGTCGGTGGTCACCGCGACCACCGCGTACGGGTGGCCGAAGCGCAGCTCCGCGGTCCGCACGAGACCCTCCGGCGGCATGCTGGTCAGCGCGAACGCGCCGGTGACCGCGGCCGCCTCGAAGCCGTACCGGCCGTAGCGGGCCATCGCCGCCTGGCGCGCCTCCACGCCCAGATCCGCCTCGCCGAGCAGCCCGGCCAGCGCCCGGGACACCGCCGGGAAGCCGAGACCGGGCGCGGTCAGGTCGTGCTCGTCCCGCGCCGACCAGCAGGGCAGCACGGCGCTGTGCCGCTCCTCCCGGCCGTTCCGCGCCCGGGTGGGTGCCCGCTCCTCGCGCAGCGTCCAGAGCGGCCCCTCGCCGAGCGGCAGGTCGAACAGCGACCGGCGCCCGGCCGGCTCGGCGTCCTCGTCGATCGCCGCGCCGCTCACCTCGTACGCGGCGGCCAGCACCTCGGCCGGCGGCACCCCCGGGTCGGCGGCCACCGACACCACGGCCAGCCCGGCCCCGTCGCGCTCCACCGCCGACGCCCGGTGCACCGCGACGTCGCCGGCCGCGCCGGCGGACGCGATCCAGGCCCGGTGCCCCCGCGCCGGGGTACGCAGCACCTGCTCCAGCCGGCCGGCCCAGGCGCTGCCCGCGCCGAGCGCCCCGGCCGGGGCGAGGTCGAACGGGTCGGCCCAGGAGATCCGGGTCGCCAGGGCGCTGGCCAGCGCCAGCACCACCCGGGGCGACACGGTCAGCGGGAACCGTTCGATCAGGCCCAGGGTGTGCTCCCGCGCCCACGCGTCCAGCTCCGCCTGCTCCGGCAGCGGGCCGGTCGCCGTCGCGCGGGGCAACCCGGCCCGCCAGTCGGCCAGCCCGGTGTCGTACCCGGGCCGGTGCCAGACGGCGGTGGCGGCGGGCACCAGCGGGTGCGGCCGGTCCAGCAGCGCGGCGGCCGTCGCGGCCGCGGCGTCGGCGTCGGTGCCGAGGACGTCGTCGAGGTCGGCGCGGACCGGGCCGGCCGCGGCCGGTGCGGCCAGCGCCAGCAGCAGCCAGGCGCCGAGCGGGGATGCGACGTGGTGCCGGTCGCCGATGTCGGCGTGCAACCGGGCCGCGTACCGGGCCAGCGGGGCGTACGGGGTCGTCGTCATGCCCTCAACTGTGCCCACCGTCGGCCCGGTCGGCATGTCAGGAGAAGAGTTCGAACGGCTCATCGATCTCCTCGCCGGCCAGGAACGGGGTGAGCAGCCCGGGCAGCCGGCCCGGGTAGAACCGCTCACCGCTGGCCACCACCTCGTCGGCCGCCCACCAGCGGAACCCGAAGTAGTCCTCCACCTCGTAGTCGAGCCGCTGGGCGCCGTCGACGTCCGGGCCGGGCACGTCGAGCCGTACCGTCATCACCACCTCGTCCTGGACGTGACGCCGCCACCGGTGGATGAAGCTGGCCCGCCGGCGCCAGGACGGCGGGCCCAGGCGGTCCGCGGTGACCACGATGCCGGTCTCCTCGCGCAGCTCCCGCACCGCCGTCTCGGCGTACGTCTCGCCCGGGTCCATGCCGCCGCCGGGCAGCTCCCACCAGGTGCCCAGCCGGGGATGCTCCGGGTCGCGGGTGTGGAACAGCAGGATCCGGTCGTCCCGGTCGCGGACCACCAGCCGGACGGCGGTGCGTTCGACGACCGGTAGGTCGTCCGGCAGCTCGATCATGGGTCTCCTTCCCGCGCCCCCGTCGGACTCAGCCCGGTGACAGGATGGGGGCGTGACGGACGTCTTCGGTGAGGTGGCGGCCAGCTACGACGAGGCTCGACCGGGCTATCCGGCCGCCCTCGCCGATGCCATCCTCGCCTATCACGGTGGGCCACCGACCCGGCTGGTCGAGGTGGGCGCCGGCACCGGGCTCGCCACCGCCCTGCTGGTCGGGCTGGGCGCCCCGATGACCTGCGTCGAGCCGGACCCGCGGATGGCCGAGGTGCTGGCGGCCCAGTTCCCGCAGGTCGACGTGGTGGTGTCCCCGTTCGAGGAGTGGCCGCCGCCGCCCGGCGGGGTGCCGATGCTGGCCTGTGCGATGGCCTGGCACTGGCTGGACCCGGCCACCCGCACCCGGCGGGCCCGCGACGCGCTCACCCCCGGCGGCACCCTGGCCGTCTTCGCCCACCGGTACGCCTACGTCGACCCGGCCCAGGCCGCGGCGATCGAGGCGGCCTTCGAGTCGGCCGACCCGGTCCGGCACCGGGACCGCCCGGAGGACTGGCTCCACGCCGACATCGCCGACAGCGGGCTCTTCAGCGACGTCCGGTCGGTGTCCTTCCGCCGGGCGGTGCCGCTCTCCACCTCGGCCTACCAGCGGCTGGTCGCCACCTTCTCGCCGCAGCTCAAGCGCCCGCCGCAGCTGCGGGCCCGGGTGCTGGCGGCGGTCGGCGCCACGGTGGACGGTTTCGGCGGCACGGTGACGCTGGACCTGCGCACCACGCTGGTGCTGGCCCGCCGCCCGGCCTGACCGGGCAGGCTCCGTCGGCTCGACCGGGCCGGTCAGGCGTCGGTGCCGATCAGGTCCGCGTGGCCCAGCCGGACCGGCGTGCCCTGGCGCAGCGAGCCGGGGATCTCGGCGATCGCGTCCACCCGGTCGACCAGCTCGCGCAGCCGCCCGGCTGGCGCGTCGCCCTCGACCCGCACGTCGTACGAGATCTCGGTCGAGACGGCCGGGTCGCCGGCGAAGTCGCCGCGGACCGTCACCTCCACCCGACGCAGGTCGATCCCGGCCGTCAGCGCCTCGCGGAACAGGTCGTTGGAGACGCAGCCGGCGACCGCCAGGTAGAGCAACTGCCCGCCGTTGAACCCCAGGCCCAGCCCGCCGGCGTCGGCCGGCCGGTCCACGACCAGCGTGAACGCGCCCGCCGAGCCGACTGCGGTCGGCCGGTCGGGCAGGCTCCGGGTGCGTACCTCGAACGTCATCAGCCCACCTCCGACGGTCCGCGAGCAGGCCGATTCCACCACGCGGCGGCCGGCGCGCGCCTCGGCGGTTCAGTCCGATCCGGCGCCGATCGTCGACCGCCGCCGGCCGGGAAGGGCGGTCCGGGCGGCGGGGCGCTAGGCTGCCGGCCGTGGCAGGTCTGTTGAGGAACGTGGCCGCCCGGCTCGGCCGGGTGACCGGGGGCGCGACCGCGCCGGGGCGTACGGCTGGCCCGATCCCGGCCCAGGTGGCCCGTCGGCGCCAGGTCAGCGCCCTGCAGCGCCGGGAGCTGACGTACGCCCCGGAGCTGGACGGCCAGGCCGACCCGGGCGAGATCGTCTGGACCTGGGTGCCGTACGAGGACGACCCCCGGCAGGGCAAGGACCGCCCGGTGCTGGTGGTCGGCCGGCAGAGCCGCACGCTGTTCGGTCTGATGCTTTCCAGCCAGAGCGAGCGGGACGGCCAGCGGCACTGGCTGGCGCTCGGACCGGGAACCTGGGACCGGGACAACCGCCCCAGCTGGGTCCGCCTCGACCGGGTGCTCACCATGCGGGAGGACAGCATCCGGCGCGAGGGGGCGGTGCTGGACCGGGGCCGGTTCGACCGGGTCGGCCGGGCGCTGCGCGCCGGCTACAGCTGGCGCTGACCGTCGTTCCCCGCCCGGCCGCCGACCTGGCCGACGGTACGCGGAAACGGAGTCGCCGGCGGACCGGCCCGGTGGCATGGTGTGCCGGTGGACGACGCGGGCAGGCGGGTGGCGGACCGGGTCGGTGAGGACTTCGGCATCGACCTCGTGTCGGTGGAGCCGGTGGATCTCGGCGCGGACGAGGCGGCCGAGCTCTGGTGCGGCGGCACCGCCGACGGGGCGCGCTGGGCGGTGAAGCTGAGCGGCGGCGGCACGCCGGCCGGGCTCGTGGCGTCGGCGTGGCTGGCCGGGCGCGGGGTGCCGGGGATCGCCGCGCCGATGACCACCCGGGACGGCGCGCTCTGGGCCGGGCGGGACGGTCGGCGGCTCTCCGTCGTGCCGTGGGTCTCCGACCGGCGGGCGCTCGACGGCGGGATGGCGGCCGCCCACTGGCGGGCGTACGGCGAGGTGCTGGCCGCGGTGCACGCCACCCCGGTCAGCGACGACGTGACCCGGCTGCTGCCGGCCGACGACCACGCCCACCGGCCGGTCGCGGCGGCCGTGCAGGAGACCGGCCGCCGGGTGGCGGGGCCCGACGGGGCCGCCGACGACGTGGCCCGCGACGCCGCCCAGGCGTGGCGTGGCGCGGCGGACCTGGCGGCGGCGCTGCTGGCCGAGGCGGACGCGCTCGGCGCCGAGCTGCGGGACCGGCCGGTCGTCCCGGTGGTGTGTCACGGCGACCCGCACCTGGGCAACCTGCTGCTCGGCGCGGGCGCGGAGGTCTGGCTGATCGACTGGGACGACGCGGTGCTCGCCCCGCGCGAGCGGGACCTGATGTTCGTCACGGCGGGGGTGCTGGCCTTCGCCCCGGTCACCCCGCTCGAGCAGGCGGCCTTCTTCGCCGGGTACGGCCCGGTCGACCCCGATCCCGTCCGGCTCGCCTACCACCTCACCGTCCGGGCGCTGGACGACATCTCCAGCTGGACCGCGCAGGCCCTCGACCCCGGGTACGCCGACGCCGAGCGGGTCTTCGCCCTGCGGATCGTGCGCGGGTTGCTCTCCCCGGTCGGCCTGGTCACCCTCGCCGCGTCGGCGCTGCGCGACCTCGGTCGGCTCGACGCCTCCGCCGCGGGCTGAGTCAGCGCTCCGCGAGGCGGGTGGCGTCGAGCAGCTGCCGGGGTGAGCGGCGGCCGGCGACGCCCTTGGCCCGGTACATCGCCGCGTCTGCTCGGCACAGCGCCTCGGCGAGCTGGGTCGGGCCGGTGACCGGGGCGAGGCCGACGGAGGCGGTGATCCGCACGGTCCGACCGCCGAGCGGGATCGGGGCGGCCATCGCCTCGCGGAGCCGGCGGCTGGCATGGTCGATCCAGCGCCGGTCGACCGACGGGCTGCTGAGCAGGCCGGCGAACTCGTCGCCGCCGAGCCGGGCCACCAGGTTGTCCCCGGCGAAGGCGGCCAGCCGCTGGGCGACGCTGATCAGCACCTGGTCCCCGGCGGCGTGCCCGTAGCGGTCGTTGACCTGCTTGAAGTCGTTGAGGTCGAGCACCACGGCGATCAGCGGCTGCCCGCCGGGCTCGGTGAGCAGGGTGGCGGCCAGCCGGTAGAAGGCCCGACGGTTGGGCAGCCCGGTGAGGGGATCGTGGCTGGCCGCGTGCCGTTCGGCGGCAAGCTCGGCCTGGAGCTGGCCGAGCTTCGCCTCGGCCCGCAGCGCGCGGCGGCGCAGCTGCCACACCGAGGCCAGCGCCCCCGCCGCGGAGATGCCGGACGCGACGGTCAGCGGATCCGGCACGAGCCCTCCCTCGCGGCGTCGGCGCACGACCGGCGGCGCCGTGCCGGCCCGTCGTTTTCCCAGGTGGCTGCCCGGGTGAGGTAACCGAAAGTGAACGGATGGGTACCGCGCACGTGCGTTATCATGCTCGCTGTCCGATGCAGATGCAATAGCAGATGCACGTGCAGCAAGGCCCGATCCGCCCGTCGCGTAACGCTTCCCGCCACGGCACCGTCCACTCGCGACGCCGGACGCTCCTCACAGGAAGACGCCCCATGCAGCAGCCTCAGAACGGCGTGCCGACCACCCAGCTGCCCCCGCTGCGGTGGCAGAAGAGCCGGCGCAGCAACCCCAGCGGCAACTGCGTAGAGCTGGCGGAACTGCCCGGCGGCGCCGGCATCGCGGTGCGCAACTCGCGGCACCCGGAGGGTCCGGCCCTGATCTACACGGTGGACGAGGTCGCGGCCTTTGTCCTCGGCGCCCGGGACGGGGACTTCGACCACCTGATCGACTGAACTCGATCCCGTCCAGGGGACTGATCGTCCGTCCGGACTAGTTCACCTCACCGTCGGTCCATGGCATGCTTACACGTCGGCCGGGCGGGGGCCAGGCGACCGGCATGGGCGCGTACGCGGAGGGGCGGCACGTGACGATGGTTTCCGCCGACGGTGGTCCGGCGGCCGGGCCGACCGTGCTGCGCATGCTGCTCGGCGCCCAGCTGCGCCGCCTGCGCGAGGCCAGCGGGGTGACCCGCGATGGCGCCGGCTGGGAGATCCGGTCCTCCGAATCCAAGATCAGCCGGATGGAGCTGGGCCGGGTCGGCTTCAAGGAGCGCGATGTCGCCGATCTGCTCACCCTCTACGGCGTCACCGCCGCCGACGAGCGCGCGGCACTGCTCAAGCTGGCCCGGGACGCCAACAGCCCGGGCTGGTGGCACCACTACGGCGACGTGCTGCCCGGCTGGTTCCAGTCGTACCTCGGCCTGGAGGCCGCCGCCGCGATGATCCGCACCTACGAGGTGCAGTTCGTCCCCGGCCTGCTGCAGACCCGGGAGTACGCCCGCGCGGTCGTCCTGCTCGGACACCCGCAGGCCCCGGCCGAGGAGATCGACCGGCGGGTGGGGCTGCGGATGCAGCGCCAGCAGCTGTTGCACCGCGCCGACCCGCCGCAGCTCTGGGCCGTGGTCGACGAGGCCGCGCTGCGCCGGCCGGTCGGCGGGTCCGAGGTGATGCGCGGGCAGTTGACCGCCCTGATCGAGGCCACCCGGGCGCCGCACGTGCGGTTGCAGATCATCCCGTTCGACGCCGGGGGACACGCCGCCGCGGGCGGCGCCTTCACCATCCTGCGCTTCGGCGACGACGACCTGCCCGACATCGTCTATATCGAGCAGTTGACCAGCGCGATCTACCTGGACAAGCGCGAGGACCTGGACTACTACGCGGTGGCGATGGAACGCCTCTGCGTCGAGGCCGCGCCGCCGGAGCGGACGCCGGAGATCCTCACCCGGCTGCGCGACGAGCTCTACCCACAGTGACCCCTCGCCCGGGGTAGCGGCAGCACCCGCGCGTCGCCCGAAAGCGGCGTCGGCTCCGGCTGGCGCCGCTTTTCGCCGTCCCGTCCTTTTCGGTTGACCGGGGTGGTACCGGTCAACTAGTCTCTGAATCGATCCAGACTGAATCGATCCAGAAGGGGGTGGGGCGGGTGGCGTCCAAGCCGACCCTGCAGGACGTGGCGACCGCGGTGGGTGTCTCGCGCAGCACCGTCTCCAACGCCTACGGCCGCCCCGACCAGCTCTCGGCCGCGCTGCGTGCCCGCATCCTCGAGGCCGCTCGGCAGCTCGGCTACCCGGGGCCGAACCCCACGGCCCGTTCGCTGCGCCGGGGCGTGGTCGGCGCCATCGGCGTCCTGTTCACCTCACAGCTGTCGTACGCCTTCACCGACCCGTTCGCCGTCCGTTTCCTGGCCGGCGTCGCCGGGGCGGCCGAGCGGCACGGCACCAGCCTGCTGCTCGTACCGCTGCCGCCGGACACGGCGCAGGCCACGGTGGCCGTGGAGAACGCGGCGGTCGACGGCTTCTGCGTCTACTGCGTGGGCGACGAGAGCTCGGCCCTCGACACCATCCGCGGCCGGGGCCTGCCGTTCGTCACCACCGCGCCGCGCCCCGACGCCGGCGACGACCGGTACGTCGGGATCGACGAGCGGGCCGCCGCCCGGGCCGCCGCCGAGCACGTGGCCGGGCTCGGCCACCGGCGGGTGGCGCTGCTCGGCGACAGCGTCCTGCCGGACGCGCCACCCGGCCCGTTGCGACTGCCCACGGTCGACGACGCCCCGCACCCCACCACCCGGGGGCGGCTCGCCGGCTTCGCCGACGCGCTGGCCGCCAGCGGCGTCGGCTGGGCCGACCTCACGCTGCTCAACGCCACCGGGAACAGTCGCGCGGCCGGGGCGGCGGCGGTCGCCGACCTGTTCACCGGCGACGACCCGCCGACCGCGGTGCTGGCCTGCTCCGACCTGCTGGCCCTGGGCGTCCTGGACGCGCTCGGCGAGCGGGCCGCCACCGTCTCGGTGACCGGCTTCGACGACGTCGCCGACGCCGCCGCCGCCGGCCTCACCACCGTCCGCCAGCCGGCCGAGGAGAAGGGCCGGATCGCGGCCGCACTGCTGCTCGACCCGCCGGCGGACGCCGCCGCCGGGCACGTCCTGCTCCCCACCGAACTCGTCGTCCGCACCTCCACCCGTCCCGTTCAGAGGAGTTGACCATGGAACAGCCCACCGGCTTCACCCTTGCCCTCGACGCGGTCCACCGGCACGTCAACTCGGCCCGGCCGGACGCCCCGGTCCGGCCCGACCGGGTCCGCCGCGACCGTCTCGCCCCCACCCGGCTGGCCGCCGCCGGCGCCCTGCGCCGCCTCGCCGACCTGATGGAGCCCGCCCCCGCGCCCGCTCCGCCCTGCCGGTCCTGACCACCGCCGCCCGGGTGGCCTCGGCCACCCGGGCGACCCCCACAATCGGGGACAATAGACGACACGCGGGCAGCAAAAGGGCGCCACGGTTGGTGTCCGACCGGCTCGACCGGGCAGACTGAACCACCATGTCGCCGTTCACGCCCACGCTGCGGCTGCACGATCGGTACGTCCTGCGCGAGCGCATCGGCCTCGGCGGGATGTCCGAGGTGTGGCGCGCCGACGACGAGGTCCTGCACCGTCCCGTCGCGGTCAAGGCCCTCGCGGCGCAGCTCGCCACCGACCCTGAGCTGCGCGCCACCATCCAGCGCGAGGCGCGCGCCGCCGCCCGGCTCACCCACCCGCACGTCACCCAGGTGTACGACTACGGCGAGGCGCCGCTGCCCGGCGGCGCCGTGGTGCCGTACCTGGTGATGGAGCTGGTCGAGGGGCGCAGCCTGGCCGACCGGCTCACCGCCGGCCCGCTCGCCTGGCCGGAGGCCGTGCGCACCGCCGGGCAGGTGGCGGCCGCGCTCGCTGCCGCGCACCGGATCGGCGTGGTGCACCGGGACGTGAAACCGGCGAACGTCATGCTCACCGAGACCGGCGCCAAGGTGCTCGACTTCGGCATCGCCGCCCTGGCCGGCCCGCGCGCCCCGCTCGCCGGCCAGTCCGGCGAACTGATGATGGGCACCCCCGCCTACTTCGCCCCGGAGCGGATGACGCCCGGCCCGCCACACCCGGCCAGCGACGTGTACGCCCTCGGCGCGCTGCTCTACCGCAGCCTCACCGGCCAGGCTCCGCTGCCCGTGCAGACCTGGGAGGACGCGCTGGAGGTGCACGCCCGGCGCACGCCGGTGCCGCCGCTGCGGATTCCCGGCCTGCCCGCCGACATCGCCGAGCTGACCCTGGCCTGCCTGGCTGCCGACCCGGCCCGCCGGCCCGCCGCCGGGCAGCTCGCCGCCCGGTTCGGCGCCGGCCAGCCGGTCGAACCGGCCACCGCGCCGCTGCCCACGGTGGCGTCCGCGCACCCGCCCACCCTGGTCGACCGGTCGGCGGCCCGGCCGCCGACGCCCGGTGCCGCCGCCCCCGCCTCTGCCGAGCTGTCGTCGGGGCGGCACGGCCCGGGAAACCGGGTCGCGCCGCAGCGGTCCAACCGGATGCTGGGGGTGCTGGTCGCGGCCGGAATGGCGCTGATCGTCGGCCTGGTGGGTGTGCTCGCCCTCGACGACGATCCCGCCGCCGAGCGGACCCCGGCCGCGCCGTTCTCCGCCGCGCCGGTGGAGGACGAGCCCAGCACCACCGCGCCGGAGCCGACCGTCGACCCGACCACCGCCGCGCCGTCCCGCGGCGAGCGGCCCGCGCCCCGCACCGCGCGCGAACTCGCCGCCGACTTCGCCGCCGTGCTCGACCGGGCGGAGGCGGCCGACGACCTCGACCGGAAGACTGCCGAGGACCTGCGGGACAAGCTGTCGGAATTGGTGGAGAGCAAGCCCAAGGACCGGGTCAAGCGGCTGCGCGAGCTGGCCGAGAAGATCAGCGAGGGGGTCGAGCAGGACCGGATCGACGACGACACCGCGTCCGACCTGCGGGACCTGCTGGCCGCCTGGCCCCGGTCGCGGGGCGGCGACTGATCGGGCTCAGACCAACTCCACGGGGTCGCCCACCTCGACCCGGCCGCCCCGGACCGCGTACGCCCCGACACAGGGCTGCGGCCCGAGTGCGGGCAGCGCCCGCCGGGCCCGCACCACCGACGCCGCCGACGAGCTGGAGTTGGTGTCGGCGCGGGCCGGCGAGGGACGGGTGTACCGGGGGACCGTCTACCGCGGCGGGACCTGGGGCCGGGAGGCGGACTGAGGCCACTCCACGGCGTGCGCCCGGTTCGCGTCGGCGTGACCTGCTCGGGTCTCCGCCCGCGTCGCCCGGACCCTGCCTGGTCCACGGCCGAAGGCGCGGCGGGCGAGGGGACCCCGGTCGGTTGTGGTGGACGGGTGAGTGGGTCAGGTCGGGGGTGGGTGGTATGTCCGGCGTCCGCCCCGGTGGGGTCTTCACGTCGGTCGGGCGGGTCGGTCCGGAGTGTGGTCGAGGGTCGGGCATGACGGCGGTCCGGGTGTTCCGGTTGGGGGTTGGTGTCGGCCGTGTCCCGTGACCGGTGGCACGCTGGCGGCGGAATCGTCG
>NZ_JBNCLC010000031.1:0-44826 GCF_049844475.1 Micromonospora sp. DT47
AATGGGCCATGATCATCGTCATGACCCGCCGCCTCGCCCGTCACCAACACACCTGAAACCCTTATTTACCAGGCTCTAAGACGCGCGAGCTGTAGGACCGACCACCGACAAACCGAGCCGATCCGGCCCCAGGAGGCCTGGCGGCTCCGGCCAGCGCCAAGGGCGGGCGCGTGAAGGCGGAGCGATACAACGGCACCTCGTCTACACCTAGGGTCACCGACGGCAGTTGGATCGATACGGCTGACATCATGCCGGACCTCCACGACAAGAGGCAGCCCCGAGATGGATCACAGCCTCTAGATCAATATCAGTCGCGTCACCCGAGCGAGCTGGGAGCCGCATGACCCAGCATCACCGTTCGTCATCGCGCTGTAGGGCTCTGACCAGGCGATATCCATAAACTTTGTTGCTTACGGCCCCCGGCGATTGCTATCACCTTGATGTGCACTTTCTGTAACGGAAGCCCCCATCGGTTCGTACGAGCCAGCTGGAAGAGAAGATCTGTCGGGGTTCCGACAGGGCCGCGCAGGGAAAGCGGATCCGGCTGCGCCAGCTGCCAGGGGCACCGCTAAGAGTCGCTACGGGTGAAGGATCCGGTATCGGTCAGACTCTGGTAAGGAGTCGAAGTTCGTAACCAGCAGTTCGTCCTTGACGGTACGTTTCTCTGACCCTGCGGCTGTATACCGATGGGAAACATGTAGCGTGGCCTGCCCCGGCCGTGCTCTGTATAGGTCGCGGATCGTTTGGTTGTCGTCGTATGACAGCAGCCAACGGTAGGGAACGTCAGAGCAAAGGCTGTTCGCCAGGTCGGTGTGCTCGGAGTTGTCGAAGGACCACTCGTACAGCCACTGGGCCTTGTCGACATACGGTGGGTCGAGGTACACGACAACCTCGCTGGGTTCTAGCATCCCGAACTGGGTGGGGATACGGGCAACCGCTGTCCGCCAGTCGGTTTCCCAGACGTCGAGTAGACGACCCGAGGCGGCCAGCTCTGCGACTCCCTTGATTCGGCGAGCTAGCCCCTCCAATCCGAATCGGCAGTCGATCTTGTAGGCGGAAGTCTGGGCGCGGCCGCCGATCGGACCGGCACGCCCGTGCAAGATGCCCGAGAACGTGGTGCGGTTGAGGAAGAGACACTTGAGCGCCCGCTCACGACGCCCCCGGGGAGTGCTAGCACGCCACCAATCCCATCGGGCGACAGTGACCGGCTCTGCGCGCATCGCGTCAATGAGCCAGTGTGCGTCGAAGGCAGCCGTCTTCCAGAAGGCAGCGACCAAAGGATCGATGTCGGCAAGCACGCCATGCTCGACGACACCTGCCCCGAGGAGTCGAAGCGTTGTTGTGGCACCGCCGCAGAAGGGTTCCACCATTAGCCGCGGTGGGGGGACGTTCGCTCGTATCAGTGACTCGATGACAGGGACAAGCTGGCGCTTCGCGCCCGGGTACCGCAGCGGGCTGATGACGGAGTGCCGAAAGAGGGCCTCATCCACCAGTGGTGATGGCTTGTCCAGGACTGCCTCAGGCGGCCACGGCGTGCGACGCGTCGCGGCCTGCTGCTGGCTGCCCATGGACTGTCCCTCCTGCGCCCCGGCTGGGTCGCGGTCGGTGCGCCTGATCATAGCTGGCTCACCAACAGTCCGTAGAGATCAGTACCCGACCAAGAGCACGCCCTGGAAGGGCAGCCGCAGTCGCTGGCTTGCGTAGATGGCGTCGAACTGGTCGCGAGCGTCTCGGAACGCAGCCACGGTGACCTCCCGTCCACTGCTCTGATGGCGGTACGCGATGGGCAGCAGAAGCGCCAAGTAGCGCGCGTCGAGGATGAGGCTCGTTCGCACGATGTCGCGGTACACCGCATTGCCCCTTGCGCCCCGTCCAGCCTCGACCTCGACAACGATGCCCTCCGTGTCGTGAAAGGCATCGATGTCGTACGACACCGCGGGTCGGCCGTTGTCACCGAACAGTACTGGACGCGGCTCTTCGAGACGGCAAGCGGGTTTCGAGAGTGGACACCAGTGCGAGCGTGGAGTGCGGTGCGGGCAACAAGTCGGCCCAGATGGCCGACCCCGGATGTCACCCGGGGCCGTTACCGTGATCATCCCGCTGTCAACTATTGAGTACATGCAGGGAGCTTCGGCGTGGAGGCATCCGAGAACGAGCTGGCCATACCGGTCGACTACGTGCCCGGCGCGCGGGGCCACGGAGTTCTGGCCGTTGGTCCCGATAGCGACGGCGGCGAGGCCTTGGCCGTATGGCGCCTCAGCCCGACCGGTCGCGCAGGTGGAGCCTGGGTGGTCCGCTTCGACGAAATCGAACGGGACCCCGAGCAGCTGCGCCGGATCATGTGGATGTTGCAGGATCGATGCCTGATCGACTGGGACAGAGACGGTCCTTCCGCGGTCCTGGCTAGGATTGCGGATGTCCTGCCAGCCGAGCTGCTCACCGCCCTGCGGGGCAACATACTCACCATCCCCGAGCTGCTGACGGAGATCAGCGAACATCGGTCTACCTACATAGCCGCAGTTGAGCAGCACAGGGCGAAGACCAACTCGAAGATTGCTCCGCTCGGGTGGCCCACCCAGATGCCAGACCAACAGGACCTCGCCGCGTGGGCTGCCCAGGCCCCGTCCGCGTCTGCGTCACCGGTCGCGGCGACGGCTCTGGCGCTGACCGCCACCGTCGCCAATACCGCCGGGCTGTGGCAGGACACCGAGCAGACGCGCTACCGCCGCACCTACTTGCGCTCGATGGGTGACCCGCAGCCGCTGCCGCCGCGGTGGTTGGCGCGACTGCGCGCAGCCGTTGGCAGCACCTCCTTGGTGTTGGCGTAGGGGAGCGGCGCATGTACGCAGTCATCGACCTCGAAACCACCGGCCTTCGTACGAGCTGGCACGACCGGATCGTCGAGGTGGCCGTCGTTCACGTCGACGAGAACGGTCGGGTTACGGACGAGTGGTGCAGCCTCGTGAACCCGGACCGCGACCTCGGGCCACAGCTCATCCACGGCATTTCTGCCGCGGAGGCACGGCGGGCGCCTGCCTTCGACCAGGTTGCTAACCACCTCGCCAGCATGCTGCGCGGCCGGGTCCTGGTGGCTCACAACCTGAACTTCGACGGCCCGTTCCTGCACGCCGAGTACCAGCGCGTGGGGATTCACGCGCCGATCGACCAGGTCGCTGGCCTGTGCACGATGCGGCTGGCTTCGCACTTCCTACCCTCGGCCGGTCGCAGTCTGCACGACTGCTGTCGCGCGGCTGGGCTGCCGCCGTACCAGGCGCACTCAGCGCTGCATGACGCCCGCGCCGCCGCCCAACTCCTGAGCTACTACCTCACAGCGGCCGGCAGCCCACCCCCGTGGGCAGCCGCACTAACGGCGGCCGCCGGGCTCTCATGGCCAACGCTTGGCACCAACCCAGCGGTGGCCGTTCAACGGCGTGCACCAGGCCAGCGGGAACAGCACTTCCTAGCCCGGCTGGTCGACCGATTGCCCCGGCTGCACGAGCCGAAGGGCGACGCCTACCTGGACCTGCTCGACCAGGCGCTCCTTGACCGGCACATCTCGGCCACGGAAGCCGACGCACTCGTCGCCACAGCGGAAGCGTTCGGGCTTGCGCGCGTCGACGTGGAGCACCTGCACCGGACCTACGTGGCGAGCCTGGCTGGGATCGCGCTCGAAGACGGAGTCCTGACTTCAGATGAGCGCCACGACCTGGACCAGGTGGCCGGGCTGCTCGGCCTCCAACGATCCGACGTCGACCAGGCTTTGACCGCGGCGGCTACAGACATCCCACGGCAGCGTCGGCCCGACGCGTGGCGGCTACAGCCCGGTGACCTAGTCGTCTTCACCGGTGCTATGGAGCCGCCGCAGTGGGAGTGGGAGGAGGACGCAAGGGCTGCAGGTCTCAACGTGGGCGACAACGTTACGAAGAAGACGCGGCTTCTGGTTGCCGCCGACCCGGACACCATGTCAGGCAAGGCCAAGAAGGCTCACCAGTACGGCATCCCGATCGTCCATCCCACCGCGTACCAGAGCCTGCTGGCCGGACTCACTGCTGCTGCTTTTTAGTCGCCCCGGAGTCCCGTGAGCGGAGGAGGCTTCCATCGTCGGGAGCGAGAAAGCTGGCAGCACAAGCGCTACGTTGTCGTCATACCAAGCCCAGGTTCAGCTCGGCACCTTGCGAGACTGCAACGCGGCCATCCGCGCCGCCAGCGGAGCGGTTGCCGCAACGACATGATCCAAGGTGAAGCGGCAGGCAGAACCGATCGGACGCGACAGGACTGCCAGTGACCTGTACGAAAGGCGCACCCGACGGCGACAAACGGCAACGGCTGCCAGGGCGTCACGGCGTTCGGGACGAAGCGAGCTATGAGCTTCGGGCACCCCTCTGAAACCAGCGCGCTTGCGCCCGCGGCCGGGTACGGATAGCAAGATCATGGGGCGCAAGCCACGATCGAGGCGTCGCCAGAGGGTTCAGGGTTCCAGTCCCTGGCAGCCCTCGCACGCGCCGGGTCGTCCGCCCGGCGACAAAGGTCGCCTAGTTGATCGAGTCAGGCCGTAGCCAGATGGACCGAGACGGACGGGCCGGGACGTAGGGCACGCTCGTCGTACGAGCACCATTCGAGCACCAACACGCCCCATCAGGACGAACAACAAAAGGCACCTGACCCCTATTCTGGCGGGTCAGGTGCCTTTTGATCTTGTGCGCCCGAAGGGACTCGAACCCCTAACCTTCTGATCCGTAGTCCGATGCTCCGTATCCGCAGGTAGCAGGGGGAGCGGGCAACGACGTGTTGCTGAACCAGCGCACCGGTTGCCGGTGTGTCAGATGATCTCTGCTTTGCTCGGAATGCGCTCGGTGAGTCGTGGGTACCGATGGGCGGCCGCGGTCACGGCCGGGCGGCGGTTGGTGCGGGTCGGTCCGGTGGGCATCGGCGTGCTCCATGTGTGCTCCGCTGGTCGGAGCAGCGGGCGGTTGGCATCCGTGAGCACGCGCGGGTACTCCTGGGTACTGCTGGGCAGCCGCTGGCAGGTAGGCTGGGCCCTCGCGCCCTCGTAGCTCAGGGGATAGAGCATCGGTTTCCTAAGCCGTGTGTCGCAGGGGCAAGTCAGCCGAGACCGAGCCGGTGCAATGCGAGGGCCACGAACCCGCGCCCCGACCGGTCCCAGCCGGGTACTTCGGCATCGAAGTCCGAGCTGCGGGCGTCGGTGAGGACGTCGAGCGCCAGGTCGGGTAGCTGGTCGCCGAGCCGGTAGGCCAGCCCGACCGCCGCCGTGACCCGGACGACCGCAGCGTTCGCGGACAGCAGCTCGCGGAGGCAGGCGTCGATCCGCTCCGAGTCGACCGGACAGTGGCCGAGGGTCAGGTTGGCGCTGGCTCGGGTGGCGGCGCGCGCCTCGTCATCCGGGACCGCGATGAGGCCGGCCAACGCGGCCTCGTCGGGTGCGAACCAGGCGAGTAGTTCGGCGGCGTACCCGGCCAGCTGAGGGTCTGGATCGGTGAGCCAGCGGACGTACAGGCCGGTGTGACGGGCTCCAGCATGGAAGGCGTCGGCCTCCCAGCGGATCGCCACGTTGTCAGCCAGTTCCGCGGCCTCCTCGTGCTCGAACAGGTCTTCGGCCTCCAGATGCCGCTCCACCAGCGCCGCCTGCTCGTCGGTGATCCCCTCGGCGGCGGCGAAGGTCCGCCGCGGATCGAACGGCAGCTCGTCGTCGCGCCGGTCGCCGAGCACCACCGAACGGAGCAGGTCGGCCACCGCTGCCCGGTCCGGGGTATCCGGGTCGTCGGCGAGCGCTACCAGGAACGGCACCACGTGACAGCTCGCCCCCCATCGCGTGCCCTGGTGGTAGACGTTGCCGAACAGCTTGGACAACGCACGGCGCCGGACCGGCACCTCCGCCGAGCGCAACGCCCGCAACTGGTCCGGTACGTCGACGGCTGGGCCGTAGGCGTGGTGCAGCAACTCCCACGGGACTTCGTCGAGCCCGGCCAGCGGGTCGGTCAGTTGATCCATGCGGCGGTTCTACCAGCAGCGGGCAGGGAGCCGACAGCGGCGGATGACATCACTCGTTGACATCAACGATGGCGGTCGAGCCGGATGAGTGCGAACGGGTGTCGCCTCCGGCCCGAACCCGGCGGACGTCAGCGGACGCTACGACTCTTGACGAAAGCGCCTTGTAGGCGAGACGTCGCGGCTCGATCTCGGCTGGCTCAACTGGCGGCCAGTGGCGCGAGCAGCGGGCGACGCGGCCAGCCAGGCGCAAGATGAGGCCGGCCAGCTGCCAACGTGTCTAGTCGAGGAGCCAGCTGAACAACGCCTTGACCGGTGGAGTCAACGAGGAGGCGGCAACGAGGGCCGCGAGAACCGTGCTAACGATCAGGCTTTGCCGGCGCACGGAGGCCCGCATCCCGGCCGTCAGGAGCCGGGTGACGGCGACGAGCGCTGTCACTGCAGCGACGTACGGTACTACGCCGATCACGACGATCATCGCCAGCGCCGCCGGCGCCCAGAGGCCCGGCCAGAGATTAGCGCTGCTGGTGTACTCGTCGCCCTGATGAGGCAGGTAGAGGTACCCGGAGAAGGACGCGGCCCGGCCGAGGGCGACGCCGATGGCGCCGACGTAGACAGCGGCCAAGGCGAATTGCGCACGTGCCAAGGTCCGGCCGGACGAACCCGATGCAGGGGTCGGATCGACATCGGCGGTCGTCATGAAGCGCATGCTAGACCCGAACAGCCGGGCCAGTGTGCCCGACGACCTCTGCCGGTGCCGAGCAGCCAAGCGAGCAGCCAAACCGGCGAGCAACAGCGGACGAGCGCGGACGCCGACACCACGTCGAACAGGGCGACCAAACGGCGGACCAGCGCCCCGGGACTGACTCGTAATGCGTAGGTCACTGGCGAGGTATCGAGGGCCCAGCCTTCTGCGGACGGCTTCTGCTGGTGGTCGGGTCTGTCGGGGCGGCTGGGACCGGAAGATCCGCATCACTCATCCAGTAGCAGACCTCCAAAGTCTTGGCTGCCGCCCAGCTTCGGAGCCCTTGCCCGCGTTGCTTACCAACTACACCCAAGGTGGCCAGCAGGACGGCTGTTACCGCCGCGAAGGTGGGATTGCCGCCCAGCAGCGTTTCGCTCGCCGCGACTGGTGAGGCTACGAACATTGCCGCAGCGCAGCTCCGCAGCATGAGGCCCATCGCGCGAAGCCGGTTGATCTCGGCCACAGCCTCAGGGTGGCGGATCTCCGCAGCGGCTTGGATCAGGAACAGGTCCGTGCGGGAGAGGGCTTCCGCCCGCTCGCTTGGCGCGCGCTCGACAAAGGCCCGCCGTACCGCAGCCATGGCCGCGTCACCACGGCCCCGGGGGAGGTGATCGAGCGTGCTGGCCAGGGGATACGTCAAGTGCCCGAGAACGTAGCTAAGGACCAGGCCAGCCGCTATCAGTAGCGGCATCGGAAGATTGACCAACCCCTCGGCGTTGAGCCAGCTCTGCTGGTCGGATACGTAGATCAGCAGGGCTAGATAGAGCGAGCCCGGGATCGCGTACGCGAAAAGGTCATAGATCCCAACGCTGAAGTTCATTTCTGGAGTCCTCTGGGCGGCACCCCTCGATAGGCGCAGGCAGTGCACAGCATCCCCGAGCGCTGTGCCTACGTGGGTCGTCAAGGCGACAGTGGCGATGTGCCGCTATCCAGATTCGATAGCGAGGCAG
Source organism: Micromonospora sp. DT47 (assembly GCF_049844475.1). Lineage (NCBI taxonomy): Bacteria > Bacillati > Actinomycetota > Actinomycetes > Micromonosporales > Micromonosporaceae > Micromonospora > Micromonospora sp. DT47. The sequence goes on from NZ_JBNCLC010000031.1 coordinate 7,702, forward strand.
CAAGAAGGCAGCGGGAGCCTCGATATGGGTTGGTCCGGAACGGCAACCGACGAGGCATCGCACCTGCTCGTCGCCGCAGGCCGCTACCAGCTGGCAGCAGCCGACAGCTTGAAACCGCATCCCCCCGACGGGGGTCGGGCTTAGCTGGACGTGCCAGCAGCGGCGCTGTCGACAACAACGCTGACAGCAACCGCCCCGGACGCCGACGCACGAACGAGCCCAGGGACGGACGCTGCTCCGAGCTGACGGCCGCTCCCAGACGGGGACGGACGCCCTGCACACCAGCTTGCAAGCGAGGCGTCACGCGGGCGCGCAGGGCGTGCCGCGCAGGCAGGATCATCAAGACTCGGCCGCCGCGCTCATCCACATCGGAAGCCGACTTGCGCTGAGCACGCCCTACTCCTCGGGCGCCGGAAGCTCGGGCGCCGGAATCTCGTGGACCGTCTCCCCTTCCACCCATCCCCGCTCGTCGCGCGTGAGCCAATCAGGGTCCTGCTGATGCGCTTCGGCGGCAGCCAGACGCAGCGCCGCCGTGACAACGAACTCGAGGCAGAACGAGAATTCATCGTCAGTCGGCGCGTAGCCCTTCGGCGCCGTGTAGGTCCGCGTCCCGTCGGAGTACGTGTTCACCTCAGGCACCAGCAGGTCGAACCTTAGGTACGTCGGAAAGTCCAGACCGAGCGTCACCATCCGCAGCGCCGGGCGCATCAACCTGGCAGACTCGACCGCGGACGCCACTTGCCGAGCCACTGCGCGAGCCTTCGGGCTGGAGCGGGCCGGGCCGCCCAGCACCCTCTCGATCACCTCGTTGATGGTAGGCGCGGACGCCCCGCCGTACCACTCCTGCCCGAAGGCGAACGGGGAGCCGCGCCGGGTGACCCACGAGATGTCGGGCTGGCCCAGGTGAGGCTCGAACAACTCGTTAAAGGCGTCCCGCAGCTTGACCATCGCCAGGCGGGTGTTCCCACCCGCATGCTCAAGCTCGGCGGCGCGCAACACGGCACGCACCGTGGCCTGGCTCACGACGTCCACCATCGACACGTCCGTGTAGTCCACGCCGAAGACCGCCTGCACGGTCGCCGCCATGAACGTCGCCGCATCGGTGCCAGCAAGCGCGATGGTCGCCGACGACGGAACGACGCCGTTGTGCTTGAAGTCGTTCCGAGAGCGGTGAAGCCGCTGCATGCCCCGGAACCCAGTCAGACCACCTGGCACCCGGGGGCCAAGTACCTTCCAGTAGTCCTCGAACTTCGGCGACGCAAGGCCGTAGTGATCGGCGACCAAGAGAAGCAAGCTCTCGACCGCGTCGTGCAGCATCAGCAGCGAGACCGCGGACTGCGGATCAGGGAGATGTGCCTGGGTGTCGCCAAGCCGGTGTAAGTACCGGATGAACGCAAGGCGGCGCACCGTCGTCGGATCAAGAGTCACCCTGCGACTTTGCCACCCTGCGGATACTCCGCTCAACGCCGTTTGGTCTGGAGCGTGGGCGCAGGGATGACGAGCAGGTCGCTGTAATGGCGGCCTGCCCGCACCTCACCGAGACGGTTGCGCCCGCCACCTAACCTGATCCGGTGCCCCTACCGCCTGCCCTGCACGGCGTGGACGGTCTACGCGGGTGCCGAGCCAGCCGACCCGTACGACGACGATGAGTGACACATGGCCCTAATCGTCCTCCGCGCGGTTGTGGTGCGGGGCGATCCGTGGCAGGTGTGCACCCTAAAACTGCCCACGAAAGCCCTCCGCCGGCACCGCATCACCGCCGACCAGTATCGGCAGATCCGCAACAGCCAACACGGGTGTGCGGCATCTGCCAGAAGGCGAACCTGCGCGGCGCCGAGGCCATCCCTCTATATATCGACCACGACCATCTCTGCTGCCCCGACCATCACAACACCTGCGGCCGTTGCATCCGGGGCATGCTGTGCTCCGGGTGCAACGGCTGGCTCGGCGAGTTGGAGCTGTGGGGCAAAGATCCCCGACTCAACGACGACGGGGTGTGGCTGCGGGCTGCCGTCGCCTACCTGGACCGGGCCGGTTGCGCATTCACCGAGGAGCGGAAGACGGCCACGGTGGCATTGCATCACCGAAAGGTGGCGGGGTGGGGCGTACCGTGCCGGTGCCGGGTATGTGATCCGGATTGGGAGCAACGGCGGATTGCCGGCCGAGTGCGCCGACCTGGCCCCCACCCGCGTGCCGGCTAAGGCCAAATCTTGTGCTTCGGGTCCCAGCGGAGCCAGGCGACAGTGCCGCCGACGACGACCATGCCAGATTCGTGCCAGATCAAACGGTCAGAGCCGGGGAATGAGGGGGAACCAGAGTTGCCTTCGCGAACCCTGCGTCGTTCAAGCCCCCACCGGCCAGGCCACATCCGCGAGAGCCCTCTGGCAGTGTGGGAGTTACTGGCAGAGGCCTCGACAGCAACGGCGACAGCAACGGGCCGAGACGGGGACGACCAGGGCGAGCGGCCTACGGACGATGATTCCAGGTCAGCGACGCGGACGGACGCCGCCGGACGGAGCGCGCAGAGCTTGTAAGCGAGTCGTCAGGGTTCGGTGCTGTGCTAGTGTTCTGTCTCAGTTTTGACTAGCCGCTTGCTGGAGGGCGACTCGTCCACGTCGGACTTTGGCCAGGATCGATTCAGCTGTGGCGGTCCACACGAACGGTTTCGGGTCGTCGTTGTGTACGCGCAGGTACTCCTCGATCGCGGCGACGAGGTCGTTGACGCTGCGGAACACGCCACGGCGGATCATCTTGTCGGTCAGCTCGGCGAACCAGCGCTCGACCAGGTTGAGCCAGGATGAGCTGGTCGGGGTGAAATGCCGGTGGAAACGCGGATGCTTGGCCAGCCACGCCTTGACGTTGGGGTGGGTGTGGGTGCCGTAGTTGTCGACGATCATGTGGATCTGCAGCTTGCGGGGCACCGATGTGTCGATGGTGCGCAGGAACCGCAGGAACTCGTCATGGCGGTGCCGGTCGAAGCACTTGCCGATCACCTTGCCGGTCAGCACATCCAACGCGGCGAACAGTGTCGTGGTGCCATGCCGCTTGTAGTCGTGGGTCATCGTGCCGGCCCGGCCGGGCTTGAGCGGCAGGCTCGGCTGTGTACGATCCAGGGCCTGGATTTGCGACTTCTCGTCCATGCACAACACGACGGCCTGGTCCGGCGGGTTCAGGTACAGGCCCACCACGTCGACAAGCTTCTCCTCGAACCGCTTGTCATTGGACAGCTTGAACGTCTCCACCAGATGCGGCTTGAGACCGCGGGCGTCCCACACCCGCTGCACCGTCGCCGGGCTCACACCGACCTTGTCCGCCATCGATCGGCACGACCAGTGCGTGGCCCCCTCCGGCCTGGCATGCAGCGTCAACTCCACAATCTGGTCGATCGTGGCCTGCGGGATCGACGCCTTACGGCCGCGGCCCGGCGCGACCTTGCCCAGATCGACCAACCCACGCTCGGCGAACTCGGACCGCCATGCCCGCACCGTCATCCGGGTCACCCCCGCCAGCACCGCGTTGTCGGCGTTGGACATCCCGTCCGCGGCGCGCAGCAGCACCTGCGCCCGCTGCACCAACCGATGCCCGGCCGCACGCGACTTGGCAAGAGACTCCAGCAGTTCCCGCTGGCCGGGTTCGAGCACCAGTGGTGCGGCAGCGCGTGTCACGTCCAGAGTCTACTAAAACGGCTAGCTAATTGCGAGACAGAACACTAGTGCTCTGACCAGAAGCGTTCACGGTGTTGGATGACACGCCGCTCGACCTGCCGGTCGGGTGGCGTGGCTGGGCTCAGGCTGGGCGGGTGGCAGAACCCGTGCGTGTGCGGCGGCTGTCTAACCAGGAGCGTCGGCAGTGTCCGCTGCGTGCTGGTGTCAACAGCTGGAGCGCTGCGCCTACTTTCGCACGCGGAAGCGGAGCATTGTGACGGCGCCCGACTGGGTGTTGCTGAAAGGTTCCAGGTCGATCCTGTCGAGGCTTGGGGGCGAGAAGCGGACACCGTCGCCGAGCAGCACCGGTAGGACATACACCAGGATCTCGTCGACGAGCCCGCGTTGCAGGCACTGGGCGGCCACGTCAGCACCTAGGATCTCCAGGTTCTTGCCGCCCGCGGCGCTGCGTGCCGTGGCAACGGCTTCCTCAATGTCACAGGTGAGGAACGTGACGGTAGGGTCCGGCTCGTCGGGAGGCTCGTGGGTGAGGACGAACTGTCCTCCCCCGTCGTAGGGGGTGTCCTGGTCGGCCATACGCTTGGCGACCTCGTACGTGCCCCGGCCGATGAGCATGGCACCCGTGGCCGCCATAACCTCCGGGAACGTATCCGCAGTCAGGTACTCGAAGATCCAGTCCATCGCGTGGCCAGGACCGGCGATGAACCCGTCCAGCGACATCGCCCTGTTCACGACCACTTTGCCGGTGCCGATGCTCACATCGCTCATGCGTCTTCTCCAAGGATTTTGGGGGCCCGGGGCCGAATCATCGTTCGGCCGGCGGGGAGGGCGACGGCGGAAGTTGCACGCGTATCTGCGGTGGCCCAGCGCGAACAACCGGCATCCGGATGTGCTGGTCGCGCAGCGTCGGGAACGTGCCCGGATACGGAGTGAACGACACGTGGGTCGTCCCCAGTCCCGGGCTGCGTGACCAACCCGGTGATCGTTTGTGGTCACCGCACTAGCGAGAGTTCTCCAGCCTGCGGCGAGCCTTACTGCTTGGCCCAGTGGCGAAAGACCTCCTGCACCTCGGTGTGCCAGGGGACCCCGCCGTCCTCGTAACCCTTGCCCGGGGCCCCGGTGGTCGAGTTGACAACGAGGGCTGCGAGCGACGGTTCGCCGGCCTCGATACACAGGTCCGAAAGCTTGTCCAGCACTCGACCCATGTGGGAGCTGAGGGCCGGGCCAGCCATGCCGATCGCTAGACCCAGCTCCTTGTACGTCACCAGCGAGCGGCGGCGAGCTGCCAAGATTAGAGCCGCTCGCGCTTGAAGGGCCTGCTGTTCTCTCTCTGTCGATGCCACACGGACATACTGCCGCCGTGACCTTTGCATCGGAAGGGGTGGTCAGGGGATCCATGGCCAAGATCCGGACTATGCGCGGAATGATCTAGGGTGCCAGGGAATGGATGGTTGGCCTTTGTGCTGTTCAGGGCAACTTTGCTCAACGCAGCGCAAGTGGCTTCCTAAACCGTCTGTCCCGCCGCGCGCTGGGACGGGGCGCTGCTATTGCTGCAATGCCCGTCAGCGGTGCGCCAGCACGACACCGGCGGCGAGCGCGGCCCAGAGGACGTGCCAGGCCGCGGGTGGGCACAGGCGCAAACCGTACAGTTTGCCTGCGCTACTCCTCGTCGGGCTCGCCCAAGTGCGGACGATGCTCCGCGATCCACGCCTCCACCTCGCGTTTCAGCCACACCGCGCCCATCCCGAGCCGGTCATACGGCTCAGGGAAGTCCGGGCGGTCGATGATCTGCCGCGCCCGCTGTCGGCTGACGCCGAGGCGCGTAGCGATCTCCCCCGCTCCGTACAGGTGCCGTGGCATGGCCGCAGGGTAGCCACGCAGTAACTGGTCAAACCGCAGCTCGCCTGATAGCAACTGGTCATGTTGCAGGATGCGCCTTGACAAGGGATAGCCATCGACGAACGATGAGCAAATGCCGGTGACTAGGACACCCCGCTCCGTACCCGCAGGCCCGCGACACCGCCGGGATTGGCGAACGGGATGGCGGCGATGCACCTGCGGGCTGCCCTGGCCATGCCCCGATCGCGGCCCCGTACCTCCGGCGGAGCCGTCGCCGACGTACCGGGGTGCCGCCGCGGTACCGCCGCCACGATGGGGACGGGAGGTGACGGCGCTGCACCCGCTGATTGGGCGGGCGGGGCACCTGACGCCCGCGCAGTCGCGCCGGGCAGGCATCCGGTGGTGAGCGGGGCAGCGCGCCCCCACACGCCGATGCGCCCTCTCTGGCGGTGCCGCCGCTGTGGCTGCCCCTGGCCCTGCTCCCCCGCCCGACTGGCGCTGCTGGCGGAGTACCGGGACGCCCGGACGTCGCTGGCCGTCTACCTCGCCGTCGCTCTCGCTGACGCCCTAGATGATCTACACTGCCTCGGCCTCGACAACCGTGGAGTGCACGCCCGGTTCCTCGGCTGGCTGCGCACGGAGCCTCCGGGCGAAGGTGGCGACCTACCCTCGCGCGGTGTTCGCCGCTGAACTTCCCCAGTCACCGACTGGATGCAGGCGTGGGAAGACCTCAGGGACGTCCTCGTCGCAGCCCTCGCCGTCGTCATCAGAGGGCTGATGCCGCCCCGCACCTGCAAGCCCACCGCCAGCTCACGAAGGTTGGCCAGGTCGACGTCAACGAGACTCCGCGCCAGGCACAAGCCTGAGGCCGTCGTCGACCCTGGCGACAGCGACGATCTACAAGCGACCCCGGCAAGTGGATGTTGAAGAATGTACGAGTGCACTCGGCTGGCGGCCCACCAGCACCAGTCCGTGGTGCTGGCCCGAGTGAAGGGCGGTCAGCTTGTCACCCCGTCAACGGGTTCTCCGCGCTGTTCGCTTGCGTGGCAGGTTCAGCAGCTCCGCGATCGTCGCAATCGCCTCGGCACCAGCCGGTAATACGCCCAGACACCGCGCTCTTCCCGCTCCAGCAAGCCGGCCTCGGTGAGGATGCGCAGGTGGTGGCCGACCGTCGGCTGCGAGAGCCCGAGCGGCGCAGTCAGGTCAGAGGCGGACACCTCGCCGTCGGGGGCCGACTGGATCAGGCTGAGCAGCCGCAGCCGGGCGGGGACGGCCCGTCCGGTGAGGACGGATCCTCCGGACACTGGCAAGGCGATGAGCGCCGCACCCAAATGAGCCTGGGGCGCAGGACTTTGGCTGCTCACGCTCGCGGGATCGGTGGGCGCCAACACAATTAGATCGATCACAGTGAGCCGAAACAGCTTCCCAATGATGGGTGTGAGAGACCACCTAGCCTTCGGCACGCTGCCCACTCGCCGGGTTCGTCCGAGTTCCGAGCTGCTCCGGCGGCGGGTTGTTGCGCTGGCGCCCGGCTGCGGCCGCTACGCACCGCAGGAGACAGCGGACGGTCCCGACGCCCCTGCTCCCAAATTGCTCCCAATTAAGGGGCAACAGCCAGAAAGCCCGTTACCGGCGAGTCCGGCGGCGGGCTTCCTACCTGCATATATCGATGGTGGGCGATACTGGGATCGAACCAGTGACCTCTTCGGTGTGAACGAAGCGCTCTCCCGCTGAGCTAATCGCCCTCAGCGCGCATGACTCTACCTGATCGCGTGACCGGACCGTAAATCCGGGGTCCGCGTGCCGCAAGTCAGTCGCCGACACCGCCGCAAGCCGGCCGCCGAAGACGCTGAGGAAGCGCCGTGAGCAGGCCGATCAGTGCGTCGCGAGGTAGTGCAGCAGTCGCGCCACGAGGTCGATCCCCAGGCTGTATTTGAGCGACAGCCAGACCCCCACGGCGAGGAAGACCAGCCCGACGGCCCCCAGGACGAACCGCACCGGCAGCGACCGGGAGGTGACCCACCTGGTCCAGGCCTGGACGTGGCGGCGGGTGAAGGCGAGCAGCCGGCGGGCCCAGTGGAACTCGACGGCCCAGATGGCGAGGCCGCCGATCACGATCAGCCAGCCGGGGCCGGGCAGCGGGATGAGCGCGATGCCGACAGTTACGACGAGGGCCCCGGCGATGGCGATGAAGATCTTGAGGGTGACCCGGCCGGTGGGGTTGGACCGGATCAGGTCGAGGGTGGCCCGGATCCGCTCCCGCCATCCGGACCGCGGCCGCTCGGCGATGGCCACCCTGGCCCGGCCGCCGGCGCCCGTGGCCCGCGAGCCGCCCTCGCCGACACCGTCCGCGACGGAACCAGCGGGGGCGCGACTCTCCGTGACGGGACCACCTGAGGGAAGGCCACCCGCGACGGGACCGTGGGAGGCGCGGCCACCGGAGGCGCGACCGCCCGGGGCGGGACCACCGGAATCACGACCGCGGGAACGGTCGGCGGCCCCCCGGGAGCCGCCATGGCGACCCTCGGCGGACGTCGACCGTCCGTCCCGGTCGGGCTGATCCATCGGCACGCCGTACCCCCGCCTTTCGGCTGCTCGGGCCCCTACTTTCGGTGAGTCGGCCGCGGGCGCCGCATCCATTGAGGATCGGTTCGTGGCCATTTCACCTCCCAGTGTCGCTCCGGCCCGTCACTTGCGCAGACCACTGGACGTTACCGGAGTAAGTCGACGACCGAGCCATCCGACTTCGGGCGGAACCAAGCACTGGGCAAGACCGGAAATCCTACAAGAATCTTCACATTCTCGAGGCATTTCCGACCCCCTTCCCACCACTGGGTGAAGTCGGCGTATGGCGGAGCGTAGCCAGGGGTAGCACCTGAGTATGGGAAAAGCGGGACACGCGCGTTCCGCAGCGGTGCCGGGGGGAGAACGTCCATGAGTGTCATCCGACCGACGACCGTAGAGGTCGAGACGTCGCTAAGGCTCGTCGCGCCTGACGCCACCGCCTTGCCGGTGCGTGCCAGCCTGCGTTACGACCCTGCTGACCCGTATGCGGTCCATGTCCTGTTCCACGCCGAATCCGCCGGTGGCGAGGCGGTGAGCTGGTCCTTCGCCCGCGAGCTGCTGGTCACCGGCCTGGACGAGCCAGCCGGCATCGGGGACGTCCGGGTCTGGCCCTGGGCCACCCCGCGGGGCGACTTCGTCGCGCTGGCCCTGTCGTCACCCGACGGCAACGCCCTGTTCGAGGTGCCGCGCAGCGTACTGGTGCGCTTCCTGCGGCGGACCTACGTCGTCGTCCCACGCGGCCGCGAGGCCGAGCACCTCGACGTCGACACGGCGGTGACCCGGCTGCTCGCCGGTCGCTGAGACCCACACCCGAAGCCGCGCGGATCTGCCGAGTCCGCGCGGCTCCGGCTACCCGGCCGGGGTACGCCCTCAGCCGTGCGTGGTCATGCCGCCGTCGACCGGGATCACCGCGCCGGTGAGGTACGCCCCCGCCCGGGACGACAGGTAGATCGCCGTGCCGGCCATGTCCTCCGGCCGGCCGATCCGGCCCAGCGGCACCTGCTGCTCGATCGCCGACCGGGACGCCGGGTCGTCCAGCGCGAACGCCATCATCTTGCTCTCGAACGGGCCCGGCGCGATCGCGTTGACCGTGATCTGCTCGCCGGCCAGCTGGTGGGCCAGGCTGCGGGTCAACATGTGCACGGCCGCCTTGGTGGCGGAGTACGCGTACACCTCCATGAACGGCACCCGGATGCCGTCGACCGAGCCGATGTTGACCACCCGGGCCGGGTCGTCGGCGCTGGCCGCGGCGCGCAGCGCCGGCAGCAGCGCGGTGGTGAGCCGGAAGACCGCCTTGACGTTGACCGCCCAGAGCTTGTCGAACGCGCTCTCCGGGTACGACTCCAGCGGCGCACCCCAGGTCGCGCCGGCGTTGTTGACCAGCACGTCGAGCCGGTCGGTGCGCTCCCGCACGGCCGCGGCGAGCCCCTCGGCGCCGGCGTCGTCGCCCAGGTCCGCCGGGATCGCCTCGCAGCGCCCCTCGGCCGACAGCTCCTTGGCCACCGACTCGCAGACGTCGGCCTTCCGGGACGAGATGATCACGTTGGCGCCGGCCCGGACGAAGCCCCGGGCGATCATCAGCCCGATGCCCCGGGAACCTCCGGTGACCAGGACCGTCTTGCCGTCGACCGAGAACAGATCCGTCATGCCCATCCCATCACCCGCCGCAGGCCCTACCGCTCGGTAACGTAGCCCGGCCCCCGGACCCGGACAACCCCACCGGCGAGACTCCGGGTCCCGTAGCCGGGATGCGACCAACCGGACGGCCAGTTACCGTCGCAGGTGATGGTCCCTTCCGGTCAGCTCTCCCCGGCAACCCGTCCCCACCTGCCCGCAGCCGAGATCGACATCCTGGAACTCGGCGACCTGGCCCCCGAGGCCGGGTGGCGCCGACCCGTCCTGCTCGACGCGGACCTGCTCGTGCTGGTCACCGGCGGTCACGGCACCGCGGAACTGGACTTCCGCCCGCTGCCCTGCCGGCCCGGCACGCTGCTACGCGTCGGCCCCGGGCAGGTGCTGCGCTGCACCGCGCAGCTCGACGCGACGGTGGTGCGCTGGCACGGCGAGACGCTGCGCGGCCTGGACGTCGACCCGGACGCCGTCCCGACCCACCACCAGCTCGCCGGCGAGGACGAGGACGCGGTGATCAACGAGGTCAGCCAGCTGGTGGTGGACATCCGTCGGCACCGGGGCGACCCGGCCGCCCGCAGCCTGCTCCGCCACCAGCTCGCCGTGCTGCTGCTCCGGCTGGCCCTGCTGCCGTCCGGCCCGACGGAGGGCACCGGCGACGCGTCGGCGGACGGCGCCGCGCAACGGGCCGAGGTCGACACCTTCCGCCGGCTCTGCCGGGAGATCGAGCACGACTACCAGCACACCCGCCGGGTGGAGGACTACGCGGACCGGTTGGGCTGCTCGGTGCGTACCCTGACCCGGGCCTGCCTGGCGGTCACCGGGCGCAGCGCCAAGCAGGTGGTCGACGAGCGGGTCGCGCTGCAGGCCAGCCGGCTGCTGGCGGCCACCGACGAGCCGGTGGCCCGGATCGGTCGCCGGCTCGGCTTCCCGGAGCCGACCAACTTCGGCCGGTTCTTCGCCCGGGAGGTCGGGGTGAGCCCCGGGGCCTTCCGGGCCGCCCGCGAGCAACCACCACCGAGAGTGGTCAGGCCACGCCGGCCCGCCGACCCGCTGACCGACCCCGGCCGGGCATGATGACGGAGTGCAGATCTCCGCGCGCGGTGACTACGCGGTCCGGGCGGCACTGAGCCTCGCCGCCGCGTACCCCTCGCTGCTCTCCACCCAGGCGATCGCCACCGAGCAGGACATGCCCCGCAAGTTCCTCGAGGCCGTCCTGGCCGACCTGCGCCGGGCCGGCGTGATCCGGGCCCAACGCGGCGCCGAGGGCGGCTACGCCCTGACCCGGCCGCCGCGCGAGGTCACCGTCGGCGCCATCCTGCGCGCCGTCGAGGGCCCGCTGGCCGGGGTACGCGGGCTGCGCCCGGAGGAGACCCGGTACGAGGGCACGGCGGAGAACCTGCCCCGGCTCTGGGTCGCCGTCCGGGCGGCCGTGCGGCAGGTGCTCGACGAGGTCAGCCTCGCCGAGATACTCAGTGGCCGGATGCCCGCCCACGTCCGTAGGTTGACGGCTCTGCCCGACGCCTGGGAGCCGCGCTGATGCAAGGAACGCGCTCGCGTGCCGGACCAGGTCGGCGTGGACGCGAGCGGTGAGGAGAAGCTCGCCCGCTGCGACATGAGCCCATGCTGCCGGCCGGGCACGAGGCCGATCAACGCCCTTCCAGAACATGAAATGTGTATCGCTGGCTTGGTTGCATCCCTTGCTGAGCTGGGTTTTTCGCTCGGCAACGCCTACCGGCTCGATGGGGATTGCCGGCACCGTCCAGAGCGGAGGGGAAGCAGGTTTCGCAATTCCTCGATCCGGGCATGTTCGATCGCGACAGAGCAGGGCAGTACAGGGAAGGCGAAGGGAGCCCCACGATGGGTCTGATGTTCCGCAAGCGCAAGAAGTACGGGCCGATCATCCTGAACTTCACCGAGAACGGCTTCTCCTCCTGGAGCATCAAGATCGGTCGCTGGTCCTGGAACTCCAAGGCCAGGGCGCACCGTGTCGACCTGCCGGGGCCGCTTTCCTGGAAGCAGGACAAGTGAAGCAGGACAAGACCCGGGCGTGACGTCCCGAGGTCGAGCGGGGTGCCGGTGAATCACCGGCACCCCGCTCGACGTTTCGGCGCCGGCGGGCCGGCTTCGGCGTTCCGACCGGGCGGGGCGGTCGCCCCACGCAGAATCGCGGTATGACCGACGACGGGCCGTACCGGCGGGAGCGGCTGCGGGCACTGGGCGCCTGCGTGCTGCTGGTGCTCGCCTACTTCCTGGTGCCGGTGGAGCCCGACCCCAACGGAGCCCGGCTGGTGCTGCGGTCCGTGGCCACCCTGGTCCTCGTCGTCGCCGTCGTCCTGCTGGTCACCGGCCAGGTACGCCGGCAGCTCACGGCCAGCGCGGCCGCCGGCACCGCGGAGATCCGCTCGCTGATCCGCCTCGTGGTCGCCCTCGTCGCCGGGCTGCTCACCTTCGCGCTCGCCGACCACGTGGTGGCGAACACCCGGCCCGGCCAGTTCACGGACATGGAGACCAGGGTGGACGCGCTCTACTTCTCCCTGGCCACCCTCACCACCATCGGCTACGGCGACGTGCACGCGCAGGGGCAGATCGCCCGGGTGGTGGTCAGCGTGCAGATGGTCTTCAGCATCGGGGTGATCGCCACCGGGGCGTCCATCGTGGTCAGGCAGTTGACGGATCGGCAGCGGGGGCCGCGCTGATCACCACGTCGCCGCCGAGCCGGCCCCCCTCCGGATCCCGGGTCACCGCGCCGGAGTGCAGCAGGGTGCTCAGCGTACGGACGGTGTCGGCGGCCCGGTAGACGGTCGCGGTCATGGTGTGCCGGCGCAGCTCGGTGACCGTACGCGGGCCGGAGCGGGCCAGCTCGGCCAGCAGCTCGCGGCGCAGCGGCCCGGGGTCCGGGTGCAGGGCGATGTCGAGCAGTCCGCCGGCCGGGTCGGCCGGGTCGCGGTAGCGCACCCCGGCGAACTCGTCGGCGTCCCAGAGCGCGTCCTTGAACGCCTCCAGGCTCCGGTCCAGGCCGGTGCCGAAGGCGACCACCCGGGTCGCCGAGCCGTCGGCGGGGACCAGTTCGACCTCGGTGACCAGCGGGAAACCGGCCGCGGTCAGCGCCGGACGCGGCGCCGCCGGCGCCGGGGCGACGACCAGCACCTCGGCCGGGCGGCCGGCCGCCGCGGCGGCCAGCACCGCCGGGTCGGGGTCGGCGCCGTCCACCACGGTCAGCAGCGGCGCCCCGGCCGCTCCGGCGGCCTTCAGCGCGACCGGCAGCCGGGCCGGGTCGCCGGGCATCAGGTGCACCGCGACGTCGGCGGGGAGGGTCGCCTCGACCGCGCCGAGCCGGGCCGGCAGGTCGGCACCGGCGCCGGCCAGCACCAGCACGGTCAGCCGCCGCCCGCGCAGCCGATCGGCGAACTCGGCCACCACCCGCAGGGCCGCCTCGGCGGTGCCGGGCTCCCCGGCGTACGACAGGGCGAGGGTGGCCCGCCGGGAGCGGTGCAACGCCCCCGGCAACCAGTGGTCGAGCTGCCGGACGAGCAGCTCACGCAGGACGGCGTCGGTCGACATCCTGCCGTTGTACCGTACGGACGCTCAGGCCGGAACGGAGATCCCCACCCCGCCGCGGGTCTGGCCGCCGTAGCGCTGCCGCTCCCGGTCGAGGTCGAGCCGGCCGATCCGCTTGCGCGCGGCGATCGCGGTCTCGTCGAGCAGGTCGGCCGGGATCAGCCAGACCACCTCGAACTCCAGCCCGTCCGGGTCCTGCCCGTAGAGGCTCTTGGTGGTGCCGTGGTCGGAGCTGCCGACCAGGGCGCCGGCGGCGGCCAGCCGCTCGGCGGTGGCGGCCAGCTCGTCGAGGGTGTCGACCTCCCAGGCCAGGTGGTAGAGGCCGACGGTGCTGCGGCCCGCGGACGAGCGGCCGGCGGCGGCGCCGATCTCGAAGAGGCCGAGGTCGTGATCGTTGGTCGAGTCGGGCGCGTGGAGGAAGGCGGCGCCGCGGAATCCGTCCGGGGTCATCGCCACCGGGCGGAAGCCCAGCACGTCACGGTAGAAGGCGACGCTGCGCTCGAGGTTGCTGACGTAGAGGACGGCGTGGTTCAGGCGGTGAATTCCCATGGCCACACGGTAGCGCGGTTTAGTTGAGCACTCAACTACTGATCGGTATGATGGGCATCATGACCCGCTGGCTGGACCCCGACGAGCAGCAGACCTGGCGGTCCTTCCTGGCCGCCTCCCGGGCGCTGATGGAGACCCTCGACCGCGAGCTGCAACGCGACGCGGGCATGCCGCACGCCTACTACGAGATCCTGGTCCGGCTCTCCGAGGCCCCCGAGCGGCGGCTGCGGATGAGCGACCTGGCCGAGAGCACCGGCTCCTCCCGCAGCCGGCTCTCGCACGCCGCCACCCGGCTCGAGGCCGCCGGCTGGATCCGCCGCGAGGACTGCCCCACCGACCGGCGGGGCCAGGTCGCCGTCCTCACCGACACCGGCTTCGAGGTGCTCGGCGCCGCCGCGACCGGCCACGTCGAGGGGGTACGCCAGCACCTGTTCGACGCGCTCAGCCCGACCCAGGTCGATCAGCTGCGCCGGATCAGCCAAACGCTGGTGAAGCACCTGACCGGTTCTTGACCAACTTGCTCCCAGGCGTGGGTTGTACATACCGTCGCCGGACGAGCACGATGGGGCGTGCCCTCCGGCTTCGGTGAACTGACTGTCCAGGCGCACCACCTGGTGTCCGCCGGTGACCTGGCCGGCGCGCAGCGGCTGCTCTCCGACGCGCTGACCGACGCCGATCCCCGCCCTGACCACGCCTCCCCCGAGCTGGCCGACGCCGCCGGGCTCCAGGCGCGGGTGCTGGTCGCACTCGGCGAACCGCACTCCGCGCGGGGCTGGGCGGCCTTCGCGTACGCGGCGGCCAGCCGGTTGTACGGCCGCTCCGACGAGCGGACCATCTCGGCGGCGGCCACCCTGGCGGCGGTGCTGCACCGGGTCGGCAGCGACGCCCGGGCGGCCCGGCTCTATTCCGAGGTGATCCTGGAGCTGACCGCCCGGGACGGGCCCGAGTCGCTGCGGGTGCTCGCCGCGCACGCCGACCTGGCCACCGTGGAATACGCCCGGGGCCAGTGCGCGCAGGCCCGGGAACGCCTCCAGGACGCCTGGGAGCTGCACCGGGAGGTCTACGGCGACGGGCACGCCAGCGGCATCAAGATGCTGGCCCGGCTCGGCGCGATGCAGCGCGACTGCGGCCGGTTCACCGAGGCGCACGACAACCTCGCCCTTGCCCGCGAGCTGGCCAGGGAGCACCTGGCCGCCGACGACCCGCTGGCCCGGCAGGTCGCCACGCTGGCCCGGGCCGCCGCCGACCCCGACCACGTCTGCGACGACGAGCCGGTCGAGGAGCGGGACGTGCCGGTGGTCCCGGCCGCGCGGACCCCGCCGCCGGCTGAGGGCCCGCCCGTGCCGCCGACCTGGCCGATCGGGGCGCCGGCCGCCGAGGAGACGTACCCGCCGACGGTGCCCGGGCAGCGGCTCCCGCCCGACGACGCGGCGTACCCCGAGGACGCCGACTGGTGGCCGCCGGAGCCCGCCCCCGAGCCGGAACCCACCCCGCACGACCCGGTGCCGCCGCCCGTGGTCGGCCTGGCTGGCGGGTACGTCGACGAGGCCGAGGGGGTCCGCCGGGTCGGCCAATCGGACCCGTCGCGGGTGCAGCCCGTCGTGGTGCCGCTGCACCACGCGCCGCCGTCGCGCCGGATCAGGGCGGCACCGGCCGCGGTCGCCGGGGTGGTCGTGGTGCTGCTCGGCGCGGTCGCGGTGATCGCCGGGGTGTCGCAGGTGGACGGCACCGGCGACCGGCCGGCCGCGCCCGCGTCCCCGACGTCGTCCGCCGCGCCGACCGGCTCCCCCGCCGGTCCCGGGGCGAGCGCCACCTCACCCGCGGCGGCACCCGCGTCGCCCGGGACGCCACCCGGGGCGGTGAGCCTGCGCGACCGGCGGGACAACATCGCCCTGGACTGGACGTACCCGTCCGGCGCCGAGGGGCCGGTGGTCATCTCGGGCGGCCGGGCCGACCAGGACCCGCGCGCCTTCCAGGAACTGCCGGCCGGGACGACCGGCTTCGTCGTCTACGGCCTGGACCGCACCACCGACTACTGCTTCACCGTCGCGGTGGTCTGGTCCACCGACACCGTCGCCCGAGCCGGCCGGGTCTGCACCGACCGCCGCTGAGCCGGCCGGTCGGCAGAGGAGCCAGCCGACGTCAGTCCGGGTCGGACAGCGCCGGCAGTCGCAGCCGGACGGTCAGGCCGGGCCCGGCGTCGGCCAGCTCGACCGTTCCGCCGGCCCGGCGGACCAGCTCCCGGACGATGGCCAGCCCCAGACCGGCGCCGCCCGCGTCCCGGGCCCGCCCCTCGTCCAGCCGGGTGAACCGGTCGAACACCCGCTCCCGGTCCGCGGCCGGGATGCCCGGCCCGTCGTCGGTCACCGTCACCAGGTGGTACGCCGGCGTCGCTGTCCCGTCCCCCGGCCGGTCGGCGGTACCCGCCGCCGCCCGCGGCGTCCCGGCGTCCACCGCGCCCGGGCGCGGCCACGGTGTCCCGTCGTCCGGGTGGACCGCCAGGACGACCCGGGACCGGGCGTGCCGGACGGCGTTGTCGACCAGGTTGGCCAGCACCCGACGCAGCTCGTCCGGGTCACCGACCGTCCACACCGGGCCGGGCGGCGGCGTCAGCTGCACCGGCGGCGACGGGTACCAGCCGGCGACCTCGGCCAGCAGCCCGCCCAGCTCCACCGGCTCCCCCGCCCGGCCGGCCCGCGCGACGGGCTGCTCGTCGAGGCGGGCCAGCAGCAGCAGGTCGTTGACGAGCCGGCCCAGCCGCTCGGTGTCGGTGAGCAGGTCCGTCGCCACCGCCGGCCAGTCGGTCCGGTCCGCCAGGCGCTGGGCCACCTCCAACTCGGTACGCATGTTGGCCAGCGGGCTGCGCAGCTCGTGCGCGGCGTCGGCGAGGAACGCCCGCTGCCGGGCACGGGCGGCGTCCAGCCGGTCCAGCATGTCGTTGAGGGTGACCGCCAGCCGGTGGATCTCGTCCCGGGAGGCCGGCACCGGCAGCCGGGCGTCCGCGCCCCGGCCGGTGATCTCCGCCGCGCCGCTGCGCAGCGACTCCACCGGGCGCAGGGTGGCCCCGACCACCCGCCAGGCGACCGCCGCGAGCACCGCCACCAGCAGCGGGAAGGCGATCAGCAGCACGGTCCGGGCGGCACCTACGGCGTGCCGGACGTCCTCCGTCGATCGGCCCACCAGGACGGTCAGCGGCTCCGCCGCCGTACCCGCCGGCACGGCCACCACCCGCACCGGGCCGGGCAGGCCGAGCCGCTGCCCTGGTACGACGGTGCGCTGCCGGCCCGAGCCGTCGAGCTGGTCGGGGCCGACCATCGGCACCAGCCGGTCGGCGTCGATCGAGGCGGCCCGGATCCGCCCGTCGGCGTCGACCACCTGGACCCGCAACTGCCCACCGGCCACCGGCAGCGGATCCGGCAGGGCGTCCTCGGCGGCCAGCCGGGCAACCGCGTCGGCGGTGCGGAACGCCTCCGCGTCGACCGTGCGCTGCAGGGTCCAGCCGAGCGCCACCAGCAGCACCACCCCGCCCAGCACCAGCCCCACGGAGAGCCCGGCCACGCCGATCACCATCAGCCGGGCGCGCAGCGACAGCGACGGCCAGCCCCACCGGCTCATGTCGCCAGCCGGTAGCCGGCGCCCCGGACGGTCTCCAACCGCTCCCGGCCGATCTTGCGACGCAGGTAGCCGACGTACACCTCGACCGCGTTCGGGGCGGTCTCCACGCCGGCGTCCCAGACGTGGTCCAGCAGCTCGATCTTGGAGACCACCTGGCCGGGGCGGCGGATCAGGTAGGCGAGCAGGGCGTACTCGCGGGCGGTCAGGGTGACCTCGACGTCGGCCCGGGTCACCCGCCGGCGGGCCGGGTCCAGGCGCAGGTCGCCGGCGCTGAGCACGGTCGGCCGTTCCGGAGCGCCCCGGCGCAGCAGCGCCCGCAGCCGGGCCAGCAGCACCACGTACGAGAAGGGCTTGGTGAGGTAGTCGTCCGCCCCGCAGTCCAGCCCGTCGGCCTGGTCGTACTCGCCGTCCTTGGCGGACAGCATCAGCACCGGCAGCCAGTGCTCCTCGGCGCGCAGCCGGCGGACCACCTCGTACCCGGAGAGGCCGGGCAGCATCACGTCGAGGATCATCGCGTCGTACCCGCCGTGCCGGGCGGCGTCCAGCCCCGACGGACCGGTGGCCGCGGTGTCCACCACGAAGCCCTCCGCCGCCAGGCCACGCTGCAGGGCCGCCGCCAACCGGGCCTCGTCCTCCACCACCAGCACTCGCACGCCCTCCAGCGTGCCACCCCGGCGCCGCCGTCCGGTTCCGGCGTCCTCAGCACCCTCACAGCACCGGCGGGGCAGGATGGGCGCAGGAGGTGCGCCATGTCCGTACTGAACAGCCGTCCCGCCCTGCGCTGGCTGGTGCCGCTGGCCGCGGCGGTGACCGTCGTCGGCGGAGGCGCCGCGGTCGGCACGTTCGCCGCCAACGCCGATCCCGCGCTGCCGCCGCGCAGCGCCGCCCAGCTCCTGGTCGACCTGCAGACCGCCCGCCTGGACGGGCTCTCCGGCACCGTGGTGCAGCGCGCCGACCTGGGGCTGCCGCCGCTGGCCGGCCTGGTCGGGGGCGACGACCTGACCGGGGTGCTCACCGGCACGCACACCCTGCGGGTCTGGTACTCCGGGCCGGACAAGCAGCGGGTCGCGATGCTCGACACGCTCGGCGAGCGGGACGTCATCCGCTCTGGCCGGGACGTCTGGACCTGGGACAGCCGGGCCAACACGGCGGTGCACCGCACCCTGCCCGAGTCGGCGGACCGGGCCCCCGACGCGTCGCTGCCGGCCACCCCCAAGGAGGCCGCCGACCGGGCGCTCGCCGCGGTCGACCCGAGCACCGCGGTCACCATCGGCCGCTCCGCCACGGTCGCCGGGCGGGACGCGTACGAGCTGGTGCTCTCCCCGCGCGACGAGGCGTCCCTGGTGCACCAGGTGCGGATCGCCATCGACGCGAAGGAACACGTCCCGCTGCGCTTCGAGGTCTTCGCCGACGGCACCGACCAGCCCGCCTTCGAGCTGGCCTTCACCCAGGTCGACTACCGCCGCCCGGACGCCGACCAGTTCGCCTTCAACCCGCCGCCCGGGGTCAAGATCACCGAGGCGCCGGCCGGCCCGCCGGCGGACGCCGAGCGCCGGGCCGCGCCGCGCCGGCCGGACGGCACGGACGTGCGTACCGTCGGCACGGGCTGGACCACCGTGGTGGTGGCGCGGACGGACGCGGCCGGCCTGGGCGACCCGAAGCGGACGGCGGCCGACCCGCCGCGGCCCGGGGCCGCCGCGGGCCCGGCGATCGACCTGCTGAACGGGCTGCCGAAGGTCAGCGGGGACTGGGGCAGCGGTCGGCTGCTGACCGGGAAGCTGTTCAGCGTGCTGCTCACCGACGACGGGCGGCTGCTGGCCGGCGCGGTGACGCCGGAGCGGCTCTACCAGGCCGCGCGGGGCTGACCACGGAATCGACGCTCGGGGGTCCGGGCCGGCGGGAGCCGGTGCGGGCCCCCGTTCGCGCGTGCGTCGGCGCGGCGGTGTGACGTGATCGTGGGAGGACCGGCACGCTTGGTACCGCGGCTCGCCGCGCGGTATCTTCAACAGTTCCCAGACGCAAAAAAGGAATGGCCTCGACGCCATTCCTCGCGGAATTCTAACTGACGAGGAGACGGCTTGTCAACGCACTCCGGCGGTTCCGGCGAGCTGCAGCAGCACGACGACGAGATCGGCCGCGAGCAGGAGTACGTCTCGGTGCTCTACGGCCAGCTGGACGGCATGCGTGAGCAGGCCGCCCGACGGCTCACCGAGGAACTGCGGACCACCGGCGGCACCCTGCAGGCGCGGTCCCAGCGCGACAGCGCCGTCCGGATGTACGCCGACCAGGTCGAGCAGTTCTCCGCCGTGGAGAACGGCCTCTGCTTCGGCCGCCTCGACGGCTCCGACGGCGCCCAGCACTACATCGGCCGGATCGGCATCTTCGACACCAGCGGCGACTACGACCCGCTGCTGATGGACTGGCGCGCCCCGGCCGCCCGCCCGTTCTACCTCGCCACCGCCGCCAGCCCCCAGGGTGTCCGTCGCCGACGGCACCTGCGGACCCGGCAGCGCAAGGTCACCGGCCTCAACGACGAGGTGCTGGACATCGCCACCGCCTCCCCCACCGCCCACGAGGAGCTGACCGGCGAGGCATCCCTGCTCGCCGCGCTCAACGCCGGGCGGACCGGCCGGATGCGCGACATCGTGGAGACCATCCAGGCCGAGCAGGACCGGATCATCCGCGCCGACCTGCCGGGCGTGCTGGTGGTCCAGGGTGGCCCGGGCACCGGCAAGACCGCGGTGGCGCTGCACCGGGCGGCGTACCTGCTCTACACGCACCGCCAGCAGCTCTCCACCCGCGGCGTGCTGCTGGTCGGGCCGAACGCCACCTTCCTGCGCTACATCTCGCAGGTGCTGCCGGCGCTGGCCGAGACGGGCGTGCTGCTGCGTACCCCCGGCGACCTCTTCCCCGGCGTCAGCGCCGGGCGGGACGAGCCGGCGGAGACCGCCGCGCTCAAGGGGCGGGCGGTGATGGCCGAGGTGCTCGCCGCCGCGGTGCGCGACCGGCAGTGGGTGCCGGCGGAGCCGGTGGAGATCGAACTGCCCCAGGGGGAGATGCTGCGGCTGAACCCGGAGACCGTCCGGGAGGCCCGCGACCGGGTCCGCCGCGCCGACCGGCCACACAACCTGGCCCGCGCGCTCTTCGACATCGAGATCGTGCACGCCCTCGCCGCGCAGGTCGCCGAGCGGATCGGCGCCGACCCGCTGGGCGGGGAGAACCTACTGGAGGAGGCGGACCGCGCCGAGATCCGCCGGGAGCTGCGCGAGGAGCCCGAGATCCACGCCGTGCTCGACCGGCTCTGGCCGGTGCTCACCCCGCAACGGCTGCTCGCCGACCTGTACGCCTCGCCGGACCGGATCGCCACCGCCGCGCCGATGCTCACCGGCGCCGAGCGGGCGCTGCTGCACCGCGAACCGGACGGTGGCTGGAGCCCGGCCGACGTGCCGCTGCTCGACGAGGCCGCCGAGCTGCTCGGCGAGGACGAGCGGGCCGCCGCCGCCCGCCGGGAACGGGTCCGCTCCTTCCAGCGCGAGTACGCCGAGGGCGTGCTGGAGATCGCCCGCGGTTCCCGCTCGATCGACGTCGAGGACGAGGCCGACGGCGGCGAGATCCTCGGCGTCACCGACCTGCTCGACGCCGACCGGCTGCTGGAGCGGCAGGAGGAGGCCGACCACCTGACCACCGCCCAGCGGGCCGCGGCCGACCGGAGCTGGGCGTTCGGCCACGTCATCGTCGACGAGGCGCAGGAGCTGACCCCGATGGCCTGGCGGCTGCTGATGCGCCGCTGCCCGAGCCGGTCGATGACCATCGTCGGGGACGTCGCGCAGACCGGTGCCCTGGCCGGCACCCCGTCCTGGGCCGAGGCGCTGGAGCCGTACGTGTCGCAGCGGTGGCGGCTGGAGGAGCTGACCGTCAGCTACCGCACCCCCGCCGAGATCATGGCGGTCGCCGCCGAGGTGCTCGCCGAGATCGACCCGGCGCTGCGCCCGCCCCGCTCGGTACGCGAGAGCGGGATGCCGCCGTGGGACCGGACGGTCGCGAGCGACCGGCTCGCCGCCGAAGTGGTCGAGGCGACCACCCGGGAGGCCGCCGGGCTGGAGGACGGCCGGCTCGGGGTGATCGTGCCGGCGGGTCGGGCCGACGAGCTGGCCGCCGCCGTGGTCGCCGCGCTGCCCGAGGTTGCCGTCGGTGAGCAGCCCGAGCTGGAGAGCCGGGTGGTGGTGCTCACCGTCGGCCAGGCCAAGGGCCTCGAGTTCGACTCGGTGCTGGTGGTCGACCCCGACCGCATGGTGGCGGAGTCCCCCCGCGGCCGCAGCGACCTCTACGTCGCCCTCACCCGCGCCACCCAACGCCTCGGCATCCTCCGACCCACCCCCGCCTGACCCACGTCCGGCCCGGCGGGGCGTCCCGGCCGGGGCGTCGCGCCGGTCGGCGTCTCTTCAAGATCGTGCCGGATCCGGGAAGTAGTGGCCTCCCACACAGGCGAGGCCACTACTTCCATGCTCGAGCGCGATCATCGCGGGAGCGGGTCAGCCGGGATTCGCCCGATCGTTGGTGAAGTTGCCCACCTGGCTGCCGCTGGCGGACTTGTCGCTGGTGGGGCCGCCGGCCGGGGTGCTCAGGCCACCGGTGGTGGCGTCGCCCGTGGTGGTCGGAGCCACCACGCCCCGGTGGCGTTCCGGCTGGCGGGCCAGCCGGCGGGCGCTCGCCGGGCCGGCGGTGCCGCCGGTCGTGGTGATCGCGCCCTGGCCCCGGGTCGGGCCGCCGTCGCGCAGCACGTTTGCATCGATCGGCACGTCGGCCGGGTCGTCCGGGTCCTCCTCCTGGATGACCCGGGTCTCGTCGGTGCGCGGCACGGTCACCTCGTCGAGCGCCCCCTCGCCGTACACGCCGGCGGTGAGCCGCTCCTCGGCCTTGCGGGCGGACTGTCGCTTCGGGTTCTCACGCACGCTCATCACCTCGCAGAACTAGCGGTAATCCACTGCCTGCCCGTGCAGGCCCCCAGCAAACCCGCAGGCCGTGGCCGATCAGGACGTCCACACCGGTTCACCGCGGCGCCTCCCCGGTGCCCGCCTGCCCGCCGCCGAGGCTGCCGAGGCTGACCGTTGGGTTGGCGGGCGACTCCGGCGCGACCACGGTCTCCGCCAATTGGCAGTTCCTCGGCGTGGACGGGATCATCACCGGCGACCCGGACCCGCTGATCGGCGTGGCCATCCGCAAACGGCCTGCGCTGACGTACCCCGCCGGTGGCACTCCCCCCGCCGGGTGCCACCAGCGGCGGCTCATCCGGCGGCGGGTCGGTGTTACCTCCCCCGGGCCCTCGGGTAGGCGCAGGGTCCCCCGCCGCACCAGGCGAACCGTGCCGCGGCCGACCCGCGGTAGCGGGGCGAGGGAATGGCAGTACTCATCAAATCCTGAGGAGGACCAGATGAGCACGCAGGCTGCATCCACCAGGTCGATGAACCGACCTCAGGAGGCGCCGAACCGGGCGACGATGGAGGAGACCACCCGTCCGATGGCGGTCATGCCCGACGGGCGCCGGCAGGACATCCAGGCACCGGGCACGGAGACCAAGCCGTCGTTCGCGACGACCGAATTCTGGGTCTACGTCGCCGGTGTGATCGGCGTGCTGGTCGCGTCGTATCTGGTCGGCAAGAACGCGGTCGGGGTGGACATCTTCCGCGCCCCGCAGGCCTGGTTCTTCATCACCGTGCTGACCATCGGATACCTGGGTAGCCGGGGTCTGGCCAAGGCCGGCAGCAACTTCCGCAGCGGTGCCGAGCGCACGGCCCGGCACTGACCCGACGAGATCAACTCCTGAGAACGGTGGCCCCCGGGACGCCTCCCGGGGGCCACCGCCGTCGCTGGGTCAGCGGCTCACTCGAAGTCGCCGCCGAAGTCGCCGCCACCGAAGTCGCCCTCGAAGGCGTCCCCGATCATCTCGCCGGCCACCAGGCCACCGGCCACACCGAGCGCCGCCCCGGCGACCGCCCCGCCCATGCCGTGACCGCGGCGCCCGTGGCCGTACCCGTGCGGGGCGCCGAAGCCGGAGGCGCGCAGGCCGCCGTAGCGGGAGGTGGTCTCGCGCAGCCAGCCGTCGACGACCTGGGCCCAGTCGACCCGGTCGGCGTCGGCGTGCGAGACGGCGTAGCGGCCGAACGCGTCGTGGCCGGGGCTGAGGAAGCCGCCGCGCTTGTCGCATTCGAGGATCACCTCGACGCCGTGCGGGCTGGTCACGAAGGTCAGCTCGACCTCCCGCACGGTCTGCGCGTACTGCGGCGCGGCGAAGAACTCGATCTCCTGGTAGAACGGCAGCGTCTGCTGGGTGCCACGGATGTGGCCGCGCTCCAGGTCGGCGTGCTTGAACCGGAAGCCGAGCCGCTGGAAGGCCTCCAGGATCCGCTCGTGCACCGGCAGCGGGTGCACGTTGACCTGGTCCAGGTCGCTCTTGTCCACCGCCCGGGCGATCGCCAGCTCGGTCCGCAGACCCATCGTCATGCCGCGCAGGCGCTGCCCGTAGACGTCGGTGATCGGGGTCTCCCACGGCACCGGCAGCTGGAACGGGATGGCGAGCTGCTGCTTCGGCGCCAGCTGGAGCGGGCCGCTGACCGCCATCCGCTGGAACTCCATGATGCCGGCGTACTCGGTGTCGCCGCCCTCGATCTCGACCCGGGTGACCAGGGCGACGGTGATCTGCTCGATGTTGGCCAGGGCGTCCCCGCCGACGATGTTGACCTGGCCGTCGAGGGCCAGGCCGGGCCGGGTGTTCGGGTTGGCCAGGACGGTGTCGACGCTGGGCCCGCCCACGCCGAACGCGCTCAGCATCTTCTTGAAGACCATCGGCACTCCCGTTTCACCATCGGCGTGCTACACCCTGAAGCACACACGGCACGCAGAGCACCCTAACCGGTACGGCTGTGAAGTGCCTGGGACACCAGCAGGCCCCACCGGGTGTCAGTCGACCTCGACCACGACCAGTTCGCCGACCTGCTCGCCGATCTGGCGGCGCCCCTCCGCCGGCAGCTTCCCGTCGGTGATCAGCACGTCGGCCTCGTTCAGCGGCGCGATGGTGGCGATCCCGATGGTCTCCCACTTGGTGTGGTCGGCCAGCACGACGAGCCGCCGGGCGGCGCCGATCAGCCGCCGGTTGACCGCCGCCTCCAGCAGGTTCGGCGTGGTGAAGCCGATCCGCGGACTTATCCCGTGCACGCCGAGAAAGAGCAGGTCGACGTTGAGGGCGGCGATCGCCGCCTCGGCCACCGGCCCGGTCAGCGCGTCCGACGGGGTACGGATGCCGCCGGTCAGCACCACCGTCTGGTCGGCCCGGGGGTTCTGATAGAGCGCGTCGGCGACCGGGATCGAGTTGGTCACCACGGTCAGCCCACAGACGTCGGCCAGGAGGGTGGCCAGCGCGGCGGTGGTGGTGCCTGCGGACAGCGCGATCGCCATGCCCGGTTCGACCAGGCTCGCCGCGCGCTCGGCGATGGCCCGCTTCTCGTCCTGCTGGCGGATCGACTTTGCCGCGAAGCCAGGCTCCTCGGCGGAGCCGGAACCGGCGAGGGTCGCGCCGCCGTGCACCTTGTCGACCAGGCCCCGCTCGGCGAGCACCTCGAGGTCCCGCCGGATCGTCATGTCGGAGACGCCGAACCGGCTGACCAGGTGACTGACCCGGACACCACCACGCTGCCGGATCAGCTCCAGGATGGCGCTCTGCCGTTGCTGGGCCAGCATCGGACCTCCTTCTCCGCGCGACGGACGGCGAAACGGTACGCGGCTCAGGCCGCCGCCGGGGCCCATGGCCCGGCGTCCGGGACCGGCCGGACGGCGGCACGCTCCTCCCGGACCACCGCCACCTCACCGGCCGGGACGACCAGGTCGCCCGCGCAGCGCGCCCCGTCGAGCAGTTCGGTGCCGGTGACGTCGAGGCGTACCTCGGTGTCGGTGTGGTTGACCACGAAGAGCCAGGACCGGTCGTCGCGGCGGCGCCGGACCACCTCCACCCCGGCCGGGGCGTCCACCGGCGGTCGGGCGCCGGATCCGGCCAGCAACCGGGCCACCAGGCGGTCGGTGGCCGCCTCGTCGAGCCGGGTGCCGACGTACCAGGCGGTGCCCGCGCCGACCCGGTGCCGGGTCACGGCGGGGACGCCGGGCAGCGGCCCGTCGGCGTACGAGGCGAGCACCTCGGCGCCCTCCGGGTGCAGCCACTCGGTCCACACGTCGGCGGTGGCGCCGTCGTCGAGGTGGACCCGCTCGCCGGCGCGCAGCGGGAAGAACTCCTCGGTACGGATGCCGAGCAGGTCCCGGAAGGCGCCCGGGTAGCCGCCGAGCCGGATGTGGTCGTGCTCGTCGACGATGCCGCTGAAATAGGTCACCAGCGCCGTGCCGCCGCCCTCGACGTACCGGCGCAGGGCCTCGGCGTCGGCGTCCCGGACCAGGTAGAGGGTGGGCACCAGGACGAGCCGGTAGCCGGTGAGGTCGGTCGAGGGGTGCACCACGTCGGTGGTGACGCCGGCTCGCCAGAGCGCGTCGTAGAGCGCCTTCACCCGGTCGGCGTACGTGACGCCGGCGCTGGGGTGGGAGTCCAGCTCGACTCCCCACCAGGCCTCGAAGTCGAAGAGGATCGACACCTCCGCCTCGACCCGGCTGCCGCGTACCTCGGCGATGGCCTTCAGGTCGGCGCCGAGCCGGCAGACCTCGCGGAACACCTTGGTGTCGGTGCCGGCGTGCGGGACCAGCGCGGAGTGGAACTTCTCCGCGCCGGCCCGGGAGGCCCGCCACTGGAAGAAGAGCACCCCGTCGGCGCCCCGGGCCACGTGGGCCAGGCTGTTGCGGCGCAGCTGGCCGGGGGTCTTGGCGACGTTGCGCGGCTGCCAGTTGACCGCGCTGGTGGAGTGCTCCATCAGCAGCCACGGGTCGCCGCCGGCGACGCCCCGGGTGTGGTCGGCGGCGAGCGCCAGCCCGAGGTACGACCGCGGGTCGGCGGCGATCAGGTAGTGGTCGTTGGCGACCACGTCCACGTCGGGCGCCCAGGAGTGGTAGTCCAGGTACTTGGTCCCGGTGCCGATCATGAAGTTCGTGGTGACCGGCTGGTGGACCCGCCGCTTCAGCACCTCGCGCTCGGCGCGCAGCTGGGCGCGCTGCTCGTCCGAGGAGAAGCGCAGGAAGTCCAGCTGCTGGGTGGGGTTGGCGAAGGTCGGCGCGGAGCGCGGCGGGTTGATCTCGGCCCAGTCGCCGTAGCGCTGGCTCCAGAAGGTGGTGCCCCAGGCGTCGTTGAGCGTGGCCAGGTCGCCGTAGCGGTCGCGCAGCCAGCGGCGGAACGCCTCGGCGCTGACGTCGCAGTAGCAATGCACGTTGTGGCAGCCGAGCTCGTTGGAGACGTGCCACAGCACCACGGCCGGGTGGTCGGCGTACCGGTCGGCGACGGCCTCGACCAGGGCGAGCGACCGTTCGCGGAAGATCGGCGAACTGGGGCAGTACGCCTGCCGGCCGCCGGGCCAGAGCATCGTGCCGTCGGCCCGGCGGGGCAGCGTCTCCGGGTGCCGGTGGGCCAGCCACGGCGGTGGGCTGGCGGTGGCGGTGGCCAGGTCGACGGCGATGCCGCCCTGGTGCAGCACGTCAAGGGCCCGGTCCAGCCAGCCGAAGTCGTACCGGTCGGGAGCCGGTTCGAGCAGGGCCCAGGAGAAGATCCCGACGGAGACTAGGTCGACCCCGGCCTGGTCCATCAGAGCCACGTCCTCGGCCCAGACCTCCTCGGGCCACTGCTCCGGGTTGTAGTCGGCGCCGTAGAAGATCCCGTCGCCCTGCCAGGTGCCGTCCTGTCGCATGACAGCAGAGCGTGCTCCTCCGGATGGACCACGTCAACACTTTCCAACATCGACAAGGTTGCTAATGTTGGTTCTCGGTGGATCTAGGTGGCATTCGCGGACGCCGACGCCCACCATCCCTGACGGCCCTTGGGCGCAGCGCAGGCGCTGCTGCTGGAGGTCACCGCGGTCGGCTGAGATTTCTCGGAATTTCTTCCCAACGGATGTCGAGAACCGGGGCGGCGGCTTCTACCGGAGGGTGAAAGCATCGAGAATCGGTGCGACACCGTGAGGAGCGAGCCGTGAAGTACATGCTGCTGATGCAGTTCAGCGCCGCCGGGACCGACTTCCCGTCGATCGAGACGTGGAGCCCCGAGGAGATCCAGGCGCACATCGGGTTCATGATCGAGACCAACGGCAAGCTCGCCGCCGACGGCGAACTGGTCCAGGCGGAGGGCCTGGCCGGGCCGCAGCAGGCGCGGATCGTCCGGGCCGGCGAGGGCGGCGCCCCGGTGGTCACCGAGGGGCCGTTCGCCGAGACCAAGGAGTTCCTCGCCGGCTGGTGGATCGTCGACTGCGAAACCCCCGAGCGGGCCGTCGAGATCGCCGCGCACGTCTCCGCCGCGCCCGGCCCCGGCGGCCGGCCGCTCAACATGCCGATCGAGGTGCACCCGATCATGTCGGCGCCGCCGCAGGAGCTGTAACGCCTGGACACCCCGGACCGCACCGTCGAGGACCTGCTGCGCGAGCTGGCGCCGCAGGTCCTCGGCGTGCTCGCCCGGCGGTTCGGTGACTTCGCCACCGCCGAGGAGGCGGTGCAGGAGGCGCTGCTGGCGGCGGCGACGCAGTGGCCGGTCGAAGGGCTGCCCGACAACCCGCGCGGCTGGCTGATCCAGGTCGGCCACCGGCGGATGATCGAACTGGTCCGCGCGGAGGTGGCCCGGCGCAACCGGGAGGACCTCGCCGCCCGCCGGGATCCGGCCGGCCGCGCCACCGCTCCGGGTGCGGACGAGCAGCTCGACGCGGACCGGGACGACACGCTGGTCCTGCTCTTCCTCTGCTGCCACCCCACGCTGTCGACCGGGTCCGCGATCGCGTTGACGCTGCGGGCGGTGGGTGGCCTCAGCACGGCCGAGATCGCCTGCGCCTTCCTGGTGCCCGAGGCCACCATGGCCCAGCGGATCAGCCGCGCCAAGCAGCGGATCCGCGATTCCGACGTGCCGTTCCGGATGCCCGACGTGCGGGAACGGCAGGCCCGGCTGGCCGCGGTGCTGCACGTGCTCTACCTGACCTTCACCGAGGGGCACACCGCCAGCCTCGGCACCGACCTGCGCCGGGTGGACCTCTCCGAGGAGGCGATCCGGCTGACCCGGGCCATCCACGCACTGCTGCCCGACGACAGCGAGGTGGCCGGGCTGCTCGCGCTGATGCTGCTCACCGACGCCCGCGCCGGGGCACGCACCGGCCCGTCCGGCGAGCTGATCTCGCTCGCCGACCAGGACCGGAGCCGGTGGGGCGCCACCTTCATCGCCGAGGGGACCGCGCTGGTCACCCGGGCGATGGCCCGCGGGCCGGTCGGGTCGTACCAGCTCCAGGCCGCGATCGCCGCGCTGCACGACGAGGCGCCCACCGCCGAGGCCACCGACTGGCCGCAGATCCTCGCCCTCTACGAGGTGCTGGAACGGCTCGCCGCCAGCCCGGTGGTCTCGCTCAACCGGGCGGTGGCCACGGCGATGGTGCACGGCCCCACCGCCGGGCTCGACGCGCTCGCCGCGCTGGCGGCCGACCCGCGCCTGGCCGGCCACCACCGGCTGCACGCGGCCCGCGCGCACCTGCTCGAGATGACCGGCGACCGGCAGGGCGCCATCGCGCACTACCGGGTGGCGGCCGGCGGGACGACCAGCCTGCCCGAGCAGCGCTACCTGATGATGCGGGCCGCCCGGCTGGCGAACGGGACGGTCGACACCGCGCCCTGACCGGCGCACGTGGACCGCGGCGGCCGGACGGTGGTCGTACCGGAAGGAGGTGGCCGGGTCCGCACGGACCCGGCCACCCGTGCCGTTCCAGCTGGCGATGAAGCCGAAGGTGGTGCTGGCACCAGCGCCGAGCCGGCCGTTGTGGTCGAGCCGGACACCGGAGGTTGACCGGCGCGGGCCCGGGTATCGGGGGACGATAGGTCGGACGGAAGGAGAAACCAGGATGGTCACCGTCGGCTACACCCTGATGTGCGAGCAGGCCGGCCCGAAGCAGCTGGTCGACTATGCGGTGCGGGCGGAGGCGGCGGGCTTCGACCAGCTGGTGATGTCCGACCACTACTACCCGTGGCTGGACTCCCAGGGCCACTCCCCGTACGCCTGGTCCGTGCTCGGCGCGGTCGCCCACGCCACCACCCGGGCCGAGCTGATGTCCTTCGTGACCTGCCCGATCCGCCGGTACCACCCGGCCGTGGTCGCGCAGAAGGCCAGCACCGTCGGGGCGCTCTCGGACGGCCGGTTCACCCTCGGCCTCGGCGCCGGGGAGAACCTCAACGAACACGTGGTCGGCGGCTGGCCCCACGTGCAGCAGCGGCACGAGATGTTCGAGGAGGCGCTGCAGATCATCCGGCCGCTGCTCAACGGCGAGACGCTGACCTTCTCCGGCAACCACTACGACGTCCCCGAGGCGTACGTCTGGGACCGGCCGGACCTGCCCGTCCCGATGGCCGTCGCGGCCTCCGGGCCGTCGTCGGCCGCGCTCGCCGCCGAGTACGCCGACGGCCTGGTCTCCACCGAGCCGGACCCCCGGATCATCCAGCTGTACGACGACGCGGGCGGCGCCGGCCAGCCCCGCTACGGACAGGTGGCGATCTGCTACGGCCCCGACGAGGCCGAGTGTCGCAAGCTCGTGCACGACCAGTTCCGCTGGTTCGGCATGGGCTGGAAGGTCAACGCCGACCTGCCCGGCCCGGAGGCGTTCGCCGCGGCCACCCAGTACGTCCGCGAGGACGACGTCGCCGAGGGCATCTCCTGCGGTCCGGACGTCGACCGGCACGTCGAGGCGTTCCGGAAGTTCGTCGACGCGGGCTTCACCCACGTGGCGATCGTGCAGGTCGGCGGCGAGACCCAGCCGATGTTCCTGGACTGGGCACAGGAGGAGCTGCTGCCCCGGCTCCGAGAACTGTGAGGTGAACCGGTGCGCATCGGCAACATGGAGATCCGCCCTGCCGGCGGCGGCCTCGGCTGCCTCCTGATGATCCTCTTCTCGATCCTCGCCTCGGTGGTGCTGACCGTGCTGCTCAACCTCGTCCTCTGACCGCCGGCCCGACCGGGTCCCGACGAACCGCCCGCCACGCCCGGGCCGGCTGCGCACCGCACGCAGCCGGCCCGGGCGCCGGCGTCAGAGCGGACGCCAGCCGCCCGGCGTGTCCGGCTCCGGGACCAGGCGGATCGAGGCGGCGAAGGCCAGGGCGGCGTCGCGGCCGCCGAGCAGGGCCAGGCCGCCCGCCGAGATGACCCGGACCTCGGCGAAGCAGGGCGAACAGGAGTCCGCCAGCCGCGCCACCTGGTAGACGCCCATGCTGTGCGGGGACTCGTCCACCACCCAGGCGGGGCGTCCCGCGACGGTGACGCGGGTGCCCCGAACTCCCGGCTCCTCCCGGCTCACCTCGACGGTGACACCGTCCGGATCCTCTCTCTCCGCGGGGCCGGGGTGATAACTGAGCTGCGCCCACTGCCAGCGGCCGTCCCTGACGCTGACCGCCACGCTGTACAGCCCGACCCCGGCGGGGATCCTGATCGGCGCCACCGGCACGGTGACCCGTTCCGGTTCCCAGACCAGCCCCTCCGCCACCCGCCGGAGCACCTCGGCGGGCCGCTCCAGGTTCTGCGCCCAGAGGACGGCCCAGGCATCGGGGGCGTACTCCCAGGAGAGCGTGACGTCCCGGCCGTCCCGGCTGGTGTACAACCAGGCCTTCCGCCCCCGCACCGGGTCCACCGGAGTCCCCGGCGCGCCCTGCTCCGGCACCGGCACGGACGTCCGCCCGTCCCAGACGACGAGGAACCTGCTCCTGTCCTGCCCGCGCACCCCCACCTTCACGTTGAGCATCCGGTGGGCCGACGGGTCGGTGAGCTGGATCCCCTGGCTCGTCGCGCCTCCGCCGAACGTCTCCTCGGGCAGGCCCTCCGGCTGCCAACCGAGGCGGAACAGCCGCTGCGCGGGATCCAACGTCCGCGGCGCCTCGGTCGGCGGACCCGCCGTCGGGCTCGCCGTGGGCGGGCCGCCTCGGTCGGCCGGGGGCGCGGCCGGTCGTACCCCGAGCAGCGCTGTCGCCCCCAGCAACGCCACGGCCGTCACCGCGGCGGCGGCCCCCACCGCGAGGCGTCGGCGCCGCCGCACCGCCCGCTCCCCCGCGGCCAGCAGGTGATCCGGGGTCAACGCCCCCGGGGACAGGTCGTCCGCGGCCCGCACCAGCAACTCCCGGACCTGCGCCTCCTCGCTCATCGGTTCACCTCCGTCGCGTCCCCCAGCGGCAACCGGCGGCGCAGCGCCGCCAGCCCCCGCGCGGTCTGGCTCTTCACGTTGCCGGTCGAGCAGCCCAGCACCTCGGCGGTCTGCTCCACGCTCAGGTCGGCGTAGAACCGCAGCACCAGCACCACCCGCTGACCCGCCGGTACCTGCGCCAACGCCGCCCGCACCGCCACCGAGTCCACCACCGACTCCGCCGGACCCGGCGGCCCGCCGCGAACCTCCGGCTCCGGCGCCCGGTCGAACAACTGGACCCCGAACCAGCGGGAACGACGCTCCTGCCGGAACGCGTTGACCAGCATCCGGTGCACGTACGCCCCGATGTCGTCCGCCGCCCGCACCCGGCTCCACTTCACGTACAGCTTGGTCAGCGTCTGCTGCACCACGTCGTCGGCGCGGTGGGCGTCACCGCCGGTCAGCAGGTACGCCGTCCGCCGCAACTTCGGCGTCATCGCCGTGACGAACTCGACGTAGTCCTGCCGTTGCCCGACCTGCATCGACCACTCCCCGTCCCGGACTCCGGCGGCCCTCACCGTACGGATGGCGCCGGCACCGGCAACGGTTGCACCGCGACTCATCGCGGACCTCGGACCGGCCGCCCACCGGTCGTCTCCCCCAGCTGTCCGACCCGCATCGACCACTCCCCGTCCCGGGGCGGGCGCCCCTCACCGTACGGATGGGGGCGGGGCGGGGCGGGGCGGGGCGGGGCGGGGCGGGAAACGGTTGCACGGTCCCGTCCGGTCCGATCTGGTCAGGCCGGGTCGAGGTCCAGCTCGGCGACGACCGGATAGTGGTCGGAGGCGGTGTCGGCGTCCCCACCGCGGACCACCCGGACCTGCCTGGTCAGCGCGGCCACCGGCGCCGTGCCGAACAGGTAGTCCAGCCGCATTCCGGCGAACTCCGCCCCGCCGAACCGGGTCGGCACGGTGAGCCCGTCCTGCTCCGGCGCGCCGGCGCCGCACGACGGGTAGAGGTCGACCAGGCCGGCCGCCAGCAACCGGGACACCGCGCGGGTGTCGACGGTGCGGCCGTCCCGCCGCAGGTGCCGTCGCCGGTAGAGGGCCGGTAGGCCGGCCAGGCGGTCGGCGTGGTCGACCGCCGGGTCGAGCGTGTTGAGGTCACCGGCGAGCAGCGCCAACGCTCCCCGGCTGGGCCGCACGGCGGCCACCAGCCAGTCGGCCTCCATCCGCCGTCGGCCACCGGAGTACGGGTCGAGGTGGGTGCTGACCATGGTCAGCGGACCCGCCCCGGTGGCCAGCACCACCCGCGCGGCGGCGTGGTGGAACGGCCGACGCACCGGCCCCGCGGCCAGCACCCGCAGCGGCGGGCGGACCAGCACGGCCACCGGCTGCCCGAACCAGGAGCGGGCCAGGTGGGGCGACATGCCCACCCGGCCCGCGACGTCGGCCAGCAGCCCACCCCGGTCGAAGTCCCGCAACTCCTGCAGGGCCAGCACGTCCGGGCGCTGGTCGGTGACGACCCGGACCACCCGGTCCAGCCGGTCGGGTCCGGTGCGGTCCCGACCGCCGGTCCTGATGTTCCAGGTCATCACCCGCAGCATGGGCGGCGCTCAGTCCACCCGGGCGGCCTTCGCCAGCTCATCGTCGAGTTCGCCGACCTGCTCCGACCCGATGGCCGGCTGGTTGCCCTCGTGCACGTCGGCGTTGGGGCGGATCGCCCAGTAGAGCAGCCCGACCCAGGGCGCGCTGAGCAGGATCGCGCCCATGAAGTCGGTCGGGTGGTGCATGCCGCGGTACATCCGGGACACGGCGACCCCGACCGGCATGATCACTGCGATCGCCACCAAGAGCCAGCGCCACCAGCGGTCGGTGCGGACGAACACGATGATGGCGATGGCCGACCAGAGGCAGATGGTCGCCGCGATGTGCCCGGACGGGAAGGACGACGTGGGCATCTGCCCGTCCAGGTTCTCCACCTGCGGACGGGGTCGGTCGACGGCCCGGGCGGAGGCCAGGAAGAGGGTCAGCTCGCCGAACATCGCCAGCGCCACGAAGAGCACCGGCCGCCAGCGCCGCCAGACCGCCAGCACCAGCGGGCAGAAGACCAGCGAGATCAGCAGGATCGCGTGGGTGTCGCCGAACTTGCTCCACCACCAGCTCAGGTCGGTGAGGGTGTCGCTGTGCCGCTCGGCGAACCAGCGCGGCACCTCGGTGTCGAGGGTGTCGAAGAAGGTGCCCTTGGCGTGGTAGCTGACGAACATGCCGAAGCCGTACAGCGCGCCGAAGACGATCACCCAGCCGACCAGCAGCTCCGCCACGGTGGAGCGGGGGTGCTCCAGCAGGTGTTCCTCGGCCGGGGCCGGGGAGATCTCCTCACCGGCCTCCGGCTCCAGGCCCTCGGAGAGCGGCGGCACCGACCGGCCGCGCTCGCGCCGCCAGAGCCGGAAGGCGTACGCGGTGACGCCGAGCCAGGCCGCGCCGAGCAGCCAGCCGGCGAGCACGTCGGAGACGAAGTGCACGCCCAGCGCGATCCGGGTCAGCCCGATCAGCGTCACCAGCACGGCGACGATCGCGATCGCCGGCTTGCGCCACTTCGGCGACATGGCCGGCAGGAAGACCAGCAGCAGCGCCCCGTACGCGACGAAGGAGCCGAGCGCGTGCCCGCTGGGGAAGCTGTTGCCCGGCGCGCTGGCGACCGGCACGTCGACCACCGGGCGCAGCCGCCCGACCAGGGTCTTCAGCGACGGGTCGAGGATGAGACCGCCCACCCCGGTGATGATCAGGTACACGGCCAGCCGGGACTGGCGGCGGATCAGCAGGCCGACCACGGCGATCGTGACCAGCCAGATCAGCAC
This sequence comes from Micromonospora sp. DT47, assembly GCF_049844475.1. Classification (NCBI taxonomy): domain Bacteria; kingdom Bacillati; phylum Actinomycetota; class Actinomycetes; order Micromonosporales; family Micromonosporaceae; genus Micromonospora; species Micromonospora sp. DT47. The sequence continues at coordinate 42,249 of NZ_JBNCLC010000031.1, forward strand.
CGGCCGGCCGCCCAGGTCGGTGATCGCCTGGAGCACGGTGACCAGCGCGTGGTGCGGCGCGACGAGCCCGTTGAACCACTCGGCGGCCTCGTGATCGGCGTGCTGCAGCGGACTCCACCTGAACCGCACCAGCATGAGCAGCAGGCCGAACCCGACGCCCCCGCCGGCCACGGCCAGCAGCCCGGCGATGCTCCGTTCGGCGAAATGGCCGAGCGGCCGTCGGGCCGTCTTCTCCTTGACCGCGGTCACTCCGCACCTCCCTTGTCCTCTGGCGAGGCGCTGTACCCGATCGGCGTTCCCGGTACACCGGGTGCCCGCGCGTCGGGTCAGAGGGCGGTCATCTCACCGGTGTCGAGCATCTCCGCCCGCTCGGCCTCGGGCTCCCACAGGTCGGGCTTGGCCGGCTCCTGCACCCCGATCCGCATCGCCTCCAGCTGGGCGGCGAAGGCCAGCCCGCCGAAGAGCGCCATGCCGGTCAGGTTGGCCCAGAGCAGCAGGGCCATCATCCCGGTCAGCGCGCCGTAGGTCTGCCCGAACCCGTCGCTGAGCTTCACGTACCCGGCGAGCAGCAGGCTGGCCAGCCACCACAGCGCGGTGGCGATGCCGGCGCCGAAGAAGAGCCAGGACAGGCCGGGCTGGTTGCGCCGCGGCGCGTGCCGGAAGAGCACCGCCACGGCGACCACGGTCAGCCCGAGGCTCAGCGGCCACCGGACGACGTCCCAGGCGCCGTTGGCGAACTCGCCCCACTCGTAGTGCCGTTGCACCGAGTCGCCCATCGCCCCGCCGCCGACCAGGATCAGGAACCCGGTCAGCGCGGGGACGCCGGCGGTCACCGCGAGGACGGCGGCCCGGACGTACTTCGCCAGGGCCGGGCGGTCCCGTTCGACCCCGTAGATCCGGTTTGCGCCCCGTTCGATCTGGGCCATGGTGGTGGTGAGCGCGACCAGGCCGGTGAGCAGACCGAGGGTCAGCGCCACCTCGCCGGCGCGTTCGGTGCGTTCGCCCCCGCCGAGCAGCTCCCGGACCACCGATTCGCTCTGCCCGGGGGTGAGGGCCAGCACGGTGTCGGCGACCACCTGGCCGCCCTCCGCCACGCCCAGCTCGGTGATCAGACCGGTCAGCGCGATCATGAACGGCACCACGGCGAGGCAGAGCTGGAGGGCGAACGCCCGGGAGTGGCTGAACCCGTCGCCGTAGCGGAACCGGATGAAGGCGTCCCGCAGCAGGCACCAGCCGCCCTGCCGGCGCAGGGTACGCCAGGCGTCGTCGGCGGAGAGTTCGTCCTCCGACATCAGCCGGGTCTCGGGGACGAGCTTGGTGCTACTCACGGCGCGCCTCCTCGACCAGTTTCTCGCCCCGCTTCGCCGCCGCGTCGGCGTTCACCGACAGGTCGGGGTGACGCTCCGGCCGCGGCACGCAGAGCCAGAGCGACTCCGGCCTGATCTCGGCCTTGAGCGAGCGGCCCGGGTCGATCAGGTCGCCGTCGAGCTGGCGGGGCTGCGCCCGGTTGCTGGTGATCTCGACCTTGCGGGCCCGGAACACCTCCATCCGGGGCACGCTGCCGCGCCGGCGTACCAGAGCCCAGCCCATGGCCACCCAGTGCCCGAGCGTGCGCGGGGTGAGCACGGCGACGTCCAGCCAGCCGTCGTCGGGCTCGGCGTCGGTGAGCAGCCGTACGCCGCCCTGCAGCCGGCCGACGTTGGCGATCAGCACCGAGCGGGCCCGGCGGCGCATCGGCGGCCGGTCGTCGATCCTGATCGAGACCCGCATCGGCCGGTCCCGCAGGTGCTTGGCGGCACCCATGATGTACGCCGGCCAGCCGATCCGGGCCTTGGTGGTCTCGGAGGTGGAGTCGAGCATCTGGGCGTCGAAGCCCATTCCGGCCATCACCGCGAAGTACTGGTCGTCGACCGCGCCGACGTCCAGCCGGCGCAGGCCGCGCTCGACCGCGACCTCCAGGCCGGCGGCGAGCTCGTTGGAGAGCCCGAGGTTGGCGGCGAGCAGGTTGCCGGTGCCCTGGGGCAGCACGGCCAGGGCGGCGTCGGTGCCGACCAGCCCGCTGACGCAGGCCATCACGGTGCCGTCGCCACCGCAGGCGAAGACCACCTCGGCGCCGTCGGCGACCGCCCGCTCGGTCTGGCCCCGGCCGGGATCCTCGACCGTGGTCTCGTGCCAGGCCGGCTCGGGCCAGCCGGCCGCCGCGAGAGCGTCGTTCACCGTACGGCGGAACTCGTCGAGATCGGTCACCTTCGCGGGGTTCACCACCACCGCGGAGCGCGGGGCGGCGTCGTCAGCGGTCACCGGGCGCTTGTGCTCTCCACCATCCACGGCGCAAGTGTGCAGCAACAGGGGCCGGGCAGCGAGCCGACAGGGCGGGAGGTTGCGTGTGCCGCAAACAGGTTTCAACGGGCCGCCGCCGGGCCGTGGCCTGCCGGTGGCCGCCTTTCAGCAGTGAATAAGGCGGGAACCCCGGCCGTTTACGGCCGGGAGGAACGCCGTCACGGACCTGGATGCTTCTGGTTCTCGATGTACTCCTTGACCACGCCCAGTGGGGCACCGTCGCACGAGCCGGCGAAGT
>NZ_JBNCLC010000032.1:0-42372 GCF_049844475.1 Micromonospora sp. DT47
GGGCCATGATCATCGTCATGACCCGCCGCCTCGCCCGTCACCAACACACCTGAAACCCTTATTTACCAGGCTCTTAGGAGTTCTTAGTGGACCGGACTCAGCCAGGCGAACGGCGTCGAGGGGCGCGGCCGGGGGGGCGTTTGGGGCGCCTGGGTCCGTGGGCGACTACACCGCAACACGGACAAGGACCTGACCGACCTGACCGTCCGAAACCAGGACGGCAAGATCACTAAGGCCGAGACGATCTGGCACCACTGCCGTTCTGGAACGCCTCAGAACGGCAGTGGAGCCACGCCGGGGACCTGAAGCCCGCGACGCGGCGTCCATGGATGCCGGTTACATCAACTCCTGGCCCCTTACGCTGTAACCGTTTTGGCCTCGTACGCGGCTCGCGTGCGAGGCCTCCGTTCACGCCTGGAAGTCCGGGTTCATCTTGATGATGGAGAAGTGCCCGCCCTGCGGATCGGTCAGCACCGCGAAGCGCCCCGGCGGGATCTCCTGCGGCGGCACGGGTGCGGCGCCACCGAGCTCAACTGCTTTGGCCGCCGTCTCATCGGTATCAGCGACCGCGAAGTAGACCATCCAGTGGTTCGGCAGGTCCGGCGGCCACAGGTCGCCTTCCATCGGCATTAGGCCCGCGGCCGGATCGCCACCGAGCTTGAATGTCGTGTACGTGAATTGCTCACTGGCGCGATCATCCGGTACCCATCCGAAAACCGCGTTGTAGAACTCCTTGGAGCCCTTGGGATCCCGGGTTGTGAGCTCTGACCAGGTGTAGCTGCCGGGCTGGTTGAAGATCTCGGCGCCGGTCATGTCGCGGGGCTGCCAAAGGCCAAACGGCGCCCCACCCTGATCCACGACCACAGCGAAGCGGCCCTGGGTCATCACATCCATGGGCGGCACGATCACCTGGCCGCCCGCTTTCGTTATCTTCTCCGCGGCTTCATCGGCATCGGTCACGTTAAGGTGGGTCAGCCACGCCACCGGGTTGCCTTCGGCCATGAGCGGCCCGGCACCCGCGGCAGGTTTGCCGTCCTTGTTGAAAATGGTGTAGCCCATCGCTTCCGGCTCCGGTGCCACGTGGGCTGTCCAGCCGAAGAGCTGCGTGTAGAAGTCCGTGGCTCCTGCCAGGTCTGAGGTCGAGAGATCGACCCAGACCAGCATGCCGGGTGAAGTGTTGGCCATGTCTATCGATCCTCCCATCCGGTTCTGACGTTGTCCCGGTAACGCCTTCGACAGCTTTCACGGGCGGGTGACGTGTGTTCGCCCGGCGTGCTGCTGCCGCCTTGCCGGGCAGACCCGCATCGGTAACTGACGTGTTACGGTAACCCCGTCGTTACGAATGTGGGCGAAGGGACAGTCACGAGATGCGGTTTTACGAGGCGACGTCGACGATTGCGGCGGCTCCGGATGCGGTGTGGCCGGTGCTGGTCGACGGGGCGGCCTGGCCGCAGTGGGACTCCGGCGTCGATGGCGTGGAGGGGCGCATCGCGCTCGACCAGAAGATCAAGATTCGGTCGCAGGCGGCGCCGGGACGAGCGTTCGCGGTCCGCGTTACGTCGTTGGAGCCTGAGCGCGCGTTGAGGCTCAGTGGCGGCATGCCGCTGGGTCTGTTCAAGGGGGTGCGGACCTATTCGCTCGCGCCGGACGGGACCGGTGGCACGACGTTCTATCTGCGCGAGGAGTACAGCGGCCCGCTGCTCGGGCTGATCTGGCGATCGATGCCCGACCTGGGGCCGTCGTTCCGCCAGTTCGCCGAGGGACTCAAGAAGCGTGTCGAGTCCGGCAGGTGAGCGGGTGGTCCGGGCGCAAGCCACCGGTGATCCGTTCGAGGCGCTGGGTGACGCGAACCGGCGGGCGATCCTCAGTCTGCTCGGCGGTGGCGGCAAGTCGGTGCAGGAGATCGCAGCCGTCCTGCCGATCAGTCGGCCGGCGGTCTCCCGGCACCTGAAGCTGCTGAAGACGGCGGGACTTGTCACCGAGGAGCCACGGGGGACCCGGCGAATCTACCGACTCCAGGACGAAGGGATGCGAGCCGTCCAGGCGTACCTCGAACAGGTCTGGGGCGATGCGGCCATGCGTTTCCGGTTGATGGCCGAGAACACCCAGAGCGAGCGAAGCCGGTGATCGAGCCGCTGCGACTGTCCTTCGACGTCGACTGCTCAATCGAGCACGCCTTCACCGTGTGGACCGCACGGATCGATGGTTGGTGGCTGGCCGACCACACCGTCACCGGCGAGCCCGGCAGCATCGTCGTATTGGAGCCGCGCGTCTGGCGCAACCGCAACCGTGCCGGCTGGCAGTCCTTGCTCCCGTACTACCGCGGGGTATGGACCAGGTTGCCGGCGGTGGCGGCGAGCGTCATCGCGGCCTCGGCCAGGTCGACCGCGGTCTCCGGCGGGACGACCAGCAGGTCGATTGACAACGGCCCCGAACTGATCGCGCACGCGCTGGTCCACTGGTGCCGATACAGCGGCGTCGACCCGGCCTACATCGACCCGGCATCGCCGTGGCAGAACGGAGTCTGCGAGTCTTTCAACGGCCGTTTCCGCGATGAGTTCCTGGTCTGCGAACAGTTCGACACCCTGCTGGAGGTGCAGGTCCTGGCCGAGGACTGGCGCACCGAGTACAACACCTACAGGCCCCACGGCTCGCTGGATGTGCTCACCCCGGAAGCCTTACGACAGCGGTGGATCACCAACCGGCAACCAACGCTCGCATAGCCGGTGGTCGGCCCACCCCTCGAGGCGATCAACCGAACAGCTCTCGGAATCCCTCCCGCCATGACGGGTACTCCAGGGTCAGCCCCAACTCAGACTTGGCCTTGGCGTTGCTGGTCGCGCGGAGCTGGGTGCCGTAGTACACGGCTTGAACGCCGATCTGTTGCTCGGCCTCCTCCTCAGAGACGCGCCGCGGCGGAGGAGCGTCCAGGATTTCGGCCAGGTACGGCAGCCACTCAGCCTGGGGGGCGGGCTCGTCGCCCACAACGTTGTAGATGCCGGGGCTTCCCCTGTCGACCGCTTGCACGGTGGCCGACACCGCGTCGCGGACGTGAACAAACGGATACCGGCCGGCGCCCTCGCCGACAATCGGCACGTCGCCCGACTTGACCCCTGTTGCCCATTCTCCACCCGGCCCGATCGCGGTGCCTTCACCGTAGAGAAAACCGTATCGAAGGACGACGCCTTCGATCCCCGGTGTGCCCAACACCAGTGTTTCGGCCGCGATGTTCGCCTGTATGTGGCTTCGGATCGGCTCCGGGGCTTCCACGTACAGGGGTGACGACTCGTCCGTGGGGCCCGATCCGACCGGCTGGGTCATGAAGCTGGCGCTCTGCGCAACGACCCGACGGGTGCCGGCTTCGCGAGCCGCCGTCATCAGTGTCTTCGTGCCCTCGCTCCGCAGCCGGTTGGTCATTGCCAGCCACGTAGCGTAGTCACGAGACGGCGCGGAGAGCGCCGTGATCTGGTTGATGATCACCTTCGGTTCGGTCTCGAGGATCGCCTGACGCACCGCAGCATCGTCGAGCCCGTCCATCAATGCCGGCCGCGCCCCGAGTGCCTCTATGACGGAGAAGTTCTCGCTCCGGTGGGTGCTGGCCGTGACCTCGTGGCCCAGGTCCACCAGCGCCTCGACGAGGGGCCGGCCCAAGACCCCTGTTCCCCCCGCGACGAAAATCCGCACTGTCGTCTCCTTGCTGGAACGAGGCAGCTCTATCCACCGCTTCCTCAGGTTATGCCGCAATTGTCATGAGCCGACCGCCGACGCTGCGGCTGATCCGGTGGCGGCTGGATTCGGGCGCGGTTGTCGGCGAGACCGGCGAGTCACAGGTCGACCTCCACGAGGTGCCAGAACCGGAGCCGGGAGCCGGGCTCATCGATCAACGGGCGGATCGGGGATCTTCCCGCGGTACCCGCCCGGTGACGGCCCACACCTGACCACGACGCTCCGGTCGACACGGGCCGACTACCTCGGACGGCAGGGGGTAGAGCCCGGACAGGACGGGCGACGCCGGGAGGAGGGACATGGGCCGGAAGCGACAGGACGTACGGGTAGCGGTGATCACGGGCGCCAGCGCCGGGGTGGGGCGGGCCACGGCCCAGTTCCTCGCCCGACGGGGCATCGCGATTGCGCTGCTGGCCCGAGGACGCAAAGGGCTGGACGCAGCCGCGGACGAGGTGCGGGCGGCCGGCAGCCGGGCCCTGCCGATCGAGGTGGACATGGCCGACCACGAGCGGGTGGTCGTGGCCGGGCAGCGGATCGAGGCCGAACTGGGACAGATCGACCTGTGGATCAACGTTGCCTTCAGCTCGGTCTTCGCCCCGTTCCAGGAGATCCGGCCGGAGGAGTTCCGGCGGGCGATGGAGGTCACTTACCTCGGCTACGTGCACGGCACCCGGGTCGCGCTCGCGCACATGACGCCGCGCGACCGGGGGACGATCGTGCAGGTCGGGTCGGCGCTGGCGTACCGGGGCATCCCGTTGCAGGCCCCGTACTGCGGGGCCAAGCACGCCATCGTCGGGTTTACCGAGTCGCTGCGTTGCGAGCTGCTGCATGACAGGAGCAACGTCAAGGTGACGATGGTGCAGCTGCCTGCGCTCAACACACCGCAGTTCGACTGGCTGCTGTCCCGGCTGCCCCGGCACGCGCAGCCGGTGCCGCCGATCTACGCGCCGGTGGTGGCTGCGCGGGCGATCGTGGCGGCCGCCGACCGGCCTGGGCGCCGCGAGTACTGGGTGGGCATGCCGACCGCGCTGACCATCCTCGGGAACCGGATAGCGCCGGGGCTGTTGGACCGGTACCTGGCCCGTACCGGGTACGACTCGCAGCAGACCGGCCGGCCGGCCGATCCGGACCGGCCGACGAACCTGTGGCACCCGGTGGATGGCCCGGACGGCGAGGACCACGGAGCGGAGGGCAGCTTCACCGGCCGGTCGCACAGCCGCAGCCCTCAGGCCTGGCTGTCCCGGCACCGCGTGGCCACCGCAGCCGGCTTGGCCGGAGCGGCGGTCGGCGCCCTGGCCTGGCGCAGGCACTGACACCGTCCGGCCCGGCATCCTAATTGACGCCCATCGCTGGTTCGGCGGCTTCGGCGGTGCCAGCGGCCGCGGACGCCTCCCCACCGCGGTTGCTCCAGTCCGGCAGGCCGCAGACCGGTGGCGGCAGGATCCCCCGGTCCGCGCCGGAGTCGATCCGGCGGCTCTGTTGCGTTGAGGGTTGGCATGATCGAGGCAGGTTTGAGCAGTGAAGTCGTTGACCTGCTCTCGCCCGTGGCTGCCTGCGAAGTCGGCGTTCGCCGGGTTCCGGTTGCCGCCGGAGGTGATCGTGATCGCGGTCCGCTGGTATCTGCGTTTCAACCTGTCCTATCGGGACGCTGAGGAGTTGCTGGTCGCACCTTCAGTTGGGTACTCGCGTCAGCGCCGACCACAACGCCGACTGGTCCGCCCCTGTCTTGACTGCAGGGCACAATCCGTTCCGAGATGAGGACGGTCGACCCGAGATTGGACAATGCTCGGATCCGCCAGAGCGCGGCCGGTTGTTCTGGTGTGTGCACTGCGCCGACACCGTGCTGCTCGTCGAGCTGACCGGCCAGCGGTACGACCGGCTGGTGCTGGAGGTCGACCGGCCGCGCGAGGTGTGCCGGGCGATCACCCTCGCCCGGTGTCCCGGCGAGCACCCGCGCCCGGTTTCGCTGAGGTCCGCGCCGCGGCCGTCCCGGAGTCCGCTCGCGGGGCAGACGGATTGCCGGCCGGGTGCCATGATGACTCCCGATGCAGCGCGGGACCCGCCGCTGCCATGGGGGATCGTCACAGACGGAGAGACTGCCAGCAGCCCGGCGCACGCCGGGCTGCTTTGTCGACCCGCCCGCTTTCTCCATGCACCGGCGGACACCGCCGCCGCACCTCGTCCCGCCACCGGGGCCGAGGGACAGCCACCCCTCAGGAGGAAGCATGCACGACAAGCGTTCCGACCGTCGCGGTCTGCTCCGGGCCGCGGCGGTCACCGCGGGCGCTGCCGTCGCCGCGCCGGCGCTGGGCGCCATCACGCCCGCCCAGGCCGCCGCCCTCGCGTCCACCGGCGCCATCCCCTGGGTCGGTCCCGCCGGCTCCGGCGCCACATACGAGATCGACCCGGCGGTCGGCGCCCAGGCCGCCATCAACGCTGCGCTGACCAACAGCAGCCAGGGGGCTGTCTACATCGCGCCCGGCACCCACACGGTCAAGGCCCCGGTGGTGCTGTACGACAAGCAGGCCCTGATCGGCGCCGGTCCGCTGGTCACGATGCTGCGCGCCGGCTCGGGCTTCAGCGGGTCGGCCCTGGTCGTCAACGGCTCGACCAGCGACGTGAACGGCTCGCGGCAGTGCGTGACCGACATCGGACTCGACGCGGCGAACCTGGTGGCCAACGGGATCAACTTCCAGATGAACGGCGCGCCGACCTATTACGGGCCGGACCCGGCGCCGTGGGTGACCCGGGTCTTCGTCACCCGGACCACCGGCGACGGCATCTACCTCGGCGGCACGTACTCCGGCGGGCAGCGCGAGTTCAAGTTGACCGACTGCCGCGTGGAGGACTCGGGCGGCTGGGCCTACAACCTCCAGTCCTCCGACGGCTTCGTCAGCGGCTGCTCGTCGCAGGGCTGCTCCGGCGGCGGCTACCTGATCAGCGGCGGCAACATCAAGGTCTGGGGCAGCAAGGCGTACGGCACCGGCACCGCGACGGCGCCGAAGCCCGCGTTCCGGCTCGAGTCCGCCCGCGCCACAGTCGTGGGCTGCGAGGCCCAGGACACCATCGGCAACGGCTTCGAGATCGTCGCCGCGAATTGCACGGTCTCCGGTTGCACCGCCGACTCCACAGGGGTCGGCAGCAGTGCCAGCAATGACGCTCAGTCTGCGGGCTTCTACGTCGCCACGTCCGCGCTGAGCCTGGAGGGCAGCGCCTTCCAGCGGAGCGGCGGCGGCGCCTCCTGGCTCCTCTCCGGAGCGGGCATGCGGTGCGCGCTGTACCTGGCCAGCGGCGCCGACTACCTCTCCGTGCGGCTGGTCGCCGGCGCGGGCCGGGCGGCGCCGTTCCAGCGCCTGATCAGCGGTACGGCTGGCGCCCACTCATCGGTCTCGGTCATCGGCTGACAGGCCGCTCGTGCACTCACAGACTGAGCCGGTTGCTCGGGGTCGGCATCGGCTTCCGGGTGCTCTGCGTGGTGCTCGTCATGGGGCTCGCGGGTCTGGCGGTCCTGCCGACCGGCTGGCCGGTCTACCTCATGATCGAGGTCGTCGGGCAGCTGGTGGTCGCCGCGGTTGCGATTCGGTACGCGGATGTATTGCGCCGGGGAATAGGCCGACAGAGTAGGCGTCGCGACGTGTCATGACCGGGCGGGAGGCGTGCCTCCTGCCCGGTTCGCGTCGTGCTCGGCGTCGTCGCTGCAGGCGAGCTGCGTGGCCACAATGTCGACGTAGCCGTCGACTGGACCCTGCGCCCGGAACCGGGCCAGCACCTCGCGCTGCGTCTCCAGCGCCTCGGCCAGCTCCTCGCGGCCCTGCTCGGGGCGGCGCGCGCCATCGGCACCAGCAGCGCGTGGAAGACCGGCGCTAGGAGCAGCGGCTCGGCGAGTACGAGGTCGCGGACCGCGTGGTCCTCGTCCATTGATGATCACGGATCATGATCGACTCGGTTGGTTCGCTGAATCTTGTCCGGTTTGTGGTGTCAAGTGGTGACGGGTCTTTACGCCGCCGCTGGTCGATCTCTACAGTTCAGCAACTCTTCCACCTTGATCAACGGGTATCGGTGACTGAGCCCTTTTCGTCGTGATCATGCTGGTCACGGCGGGTGCGGGCAACCCGGAGATCGATGAGGGCGAGGCTCCACGTAAGACGGCAGTCGACCAAGATCCGATGCCCGGACCGGGAGCTTCGCCGTGCTGTCCTACCCCGCCACGATCCCGCTGTCCAGCCGAACCCTGAACCACCTCGCCGAGCGCGTCCGCACCCACCGCTACCAGCGTCGATCCCGGTGGCGGCGCCTGGACCCCGGCCGGCAAGCCCTGCTCACCCTCGCTCACCTGCGCAACGGCGACACCTACACCCGCCTCACAGCCGGGTTCGGCATCGGCGTCGCCACCGCCCGGCGCTACCTCCGCGAAGCTGTCGACCTGCACGCCGCAGCCGCCGACGACCTGGCCACCGCCATGCACCGGATCCGCAAGCTGGCGTACGCGATCCTCGACGGCACGCTGATCTCGATCGACCGGGCCGCCGACCAGAAGCCCTACTACTCCGGGAGACATCAGCGTCACGGCGTGAACGTGCAGGTCATCGAGGCCATCCTCGTCCTAGACCGCATCGACACCAGCCGCTACTCACGATGAAAACGGCTCACTGATCAAGCTTAGAAAGCCGCTCCCCGATGTGGGCAGCGAAGCGTCTGCCCGGAGTGAATGTCTTGAGGCGCCGGCGCACTTACAGCCGCAGAGCGAGCGCCACATGGCGCTACTCCTCCTTCACATTCGCCAACCAGCCGCGTGCCACGCTTGCAGCCTGCCGGTCCCAGGCCCGCACGCCGCCTCGGACTGGCCATGCCCGTGTCCTTCCCTCTTGGGGCAGGTCGGCGCACACGTCGGCGAACCGACGTGTGAGGGCATCTGCGGCCAGCAGCGCGTCGGCGCGGCCCCGCACAGCCTGCTCGTTCACTCGATCCAGCAGCTCGACGTGAGCGGCGGCGTGGTTGAGCCACTCGTGGTCGACTTCGGGGTCCGAGCCGATGGCCAAGACCAGGACTGATGGTTCGACACCCTCGGCGAGGGCTGCGGCCAGACGGCAGTGTCCGTCAATCAGCAGGTAGCCGTCGAAGCCACTCACGGACCACAGCAGGATTGGCGGAAGTACTTGCTCGCGGGCCTGTCTGCGGTAGGCCTTAACGCGGGCGGCATTGGCATCGGGTAGCTGACGCAGGGGGAGCACGCCGTTCCAACCCTCGCCCAGCCAGTCGAGGTAGGCGGCGGGGTAGTCCTGGGTCAGGTCGTCTCGCAGGCAGTACGGCGGCAGCCTGCGGGGGCGGAGGATCCAGAACCCGTTGTGCAACGGCCCTGCGCCGGCGTCATCGAGCCAGGAGGCGAATTGATGGGCCCATCGGTCGAACCAGGCTGCGCTGCCGGGTGGAGTGACCTGGCGCGCATGGTCGGCTCGCAGTGGGGGAAGCGGCGAGAGATATTCCCCGGTCCGGTACACGTGCACGCCATAGTTCCAGCGGTGCACCTTCCCGAGAAGGGCGAGGCGGCTCGGTTGACGTAGCAGCATGCGCCCGCCAGACGCGACCTCAAGTCGCAGAGCAGGCATGTCGCGGCCGGTGACGATCAGCCCAAGGCCTCCCGTGGCGGCATACAGATTGACCCGGTGCACTGATCGAGCTTAGTACTCCAGCCGCACTTCGCGGAGTCGGAGTCTTCGCTGGTAGTGGCTGATCTGGGCGCGGTATTGATGTCGCCGTCGCCACCATGACCTTCGATTGATGTGGGCGGTGGTCCGGGCTCGGGTGATCAGGTGTGCCAGCAGACGTCCCTGGCGTCTCCCGACCAGAGCTGTCCTCTGTAGACTCTCGCGTTCGTGGCGGTTGAGGATCTTGCTGGCTGGGCGGTCGGGCTCGATGACCTGATGGCCCGGATCTCGGGTCGGTTCGGCCGGGTGGAGCCGCGTCGACGGGCCCGTGCCCACCTGCTCGGACTGCTCTCGCCGGTGGCGGGCAAGAACGGCTGGACCCTCGCCGAGGCGGCCGGAGATCGGTCTCCGGATGGCATGCAACGGCTGCTCAACAGGGCGGCGTGGGACGCCGACGCGGTGCGTGACGACCTGCGTGGGTATGTCGTGGACCACCTCGGCCACCGAAGCCGGTGTGCTGATCATCGACGACACCGGCTTCCTGAAGAAGGGCGTCAAGTCCGCCGGGGTGCAGCGCCAGTACTCCGGAACGGCCGGGCGCACCGAGAATTGCCAGATCGGTGTCTTCTGCGCCTATGCCAGCCCGGCCGGGCGGGTGCTGCTGGGCCGGGAACTGTACCTGCCGCAGAAATGGTGCGCTGACGCCGAGCGGCGCGCCGAGGCCGGTGTGGATGCGGCGGTGCGGTTCACGACCAAACCCGCGCTCGGGCTGCGGATGCCGGCCCGCGCCCTCGACGCCGATGTCCCCGCATCCTGGGTGACCGCGGACGAGGCCTACAGCCAGGACTCCAAGTTCCGGCTGTGGCTGCAGCAACGACACGTCGGATACGTCCTGGCCGTCCCGCGCAGTCAGAAGATCCCCACCAACGGCGCAGCGCCCGCGCGGACGCCCTCGCCGCCGCCGCACCAGCCTTGGCCTGGAAACGCCGCAGCTGCGGCTCCGGCGCCAAAGGGCCACGGCTGTATGACCGGGCCATCGCGTCGCTGCCCGACACCGGCACCGGCCAGTACGGCTTCACCCGATGGCTGCTGATCCGCCGCTCGATCACCAACCCCGACCAGCTGGCCTACTACCTGTGCCACGGACCCGACAACACCAGCAACGAGGAACTGATCCGCACCGCCGGCACCCCGCTGGGCGATCGAGGAGTGCTTCCAGACCGCGAAGGGTCAGGTCGGCCTCGACGAGTACCAGGTCCGCCGTCACGACGCCTGGTACCGGCACATCACCCCGGCCATGTGCGCCCACGCCTTCCTCACCGTCACCGCCGCGGCGGCGAAAAAGGAGGCACCCGATCCGACCAGCATGGCCTCATCCCCCACACCCTCGCCGAAGTTAGACGTCTGCTGGCACACCTGATCACCCGAGCCCGGACCACCGCCCACATCAACCGATGGTCATGGTGGCGACGGCGACATCAATACCGCACCCAGATCAGCCACCACCAGCAAGACTCCGACACCGCGAAGTGCGGCTGGAGTACTAGCACGGCAGCCGCCATTCGGGATCATGGCTGAAGTTCGAGGTTGAGTCGGCGTGTGTAATGGGATCGTCGCGCTCGGGCTTGATGCTGACGCCGCCAGCCTGACCAGTGCAAACGGTGGGCGAGGTTGCTGATCGGCCGGATGATGAAGGCGTTGCTCAGGCCCGGCGGCGCTAGGGCAGGGGTCAGCGGCCGTTCGCCTGCGGCGCCCACTCGCACGCCCGCACCGCCGCCTCCAGCACGGCCCGTTCGGTGGCGGTGAGCGGATAGGCGTCCCCGGCGCCGGGGGACGGGGTCAGGTGCGGGCGGACCCGCTCCGCGTCGGCGGCGTTGAGGGCGGAGACCGGCTTGGTCAGCAAGTTCAGCGGATGCTCCAGGTCCTGGACGACCGTCGAGTAGAAGTCCGACGCCGAATCGCGGGTACGGGTGGCCAGCCCGCCCTCGTACACCGCCAGCCGGCCGTACGGCGCCGACGCGAACTTACCGATGGCACGCCCTACCCGCAGGTCGTCGTCGTTGTCGTCGGGACAGGCCTGGACGAGGAAGTCGGGAGCCGGGCACCGGTCGAGGGTGCCGATGTCGTAGTGGTAGTTGACGTTGCCGCCCTCCGCCACCAGGAGATTCCACGGCGCCACCGGGCTGAGTCTGAAGAAGGTACGCGGCGAGGATCTCAAGCCCGAGTGCAGGCCCCGGATTCGGCCGCCGATGATCTGCCAGCGGTGCAGGCCCTTGTCGTAACCGGCGGTGACGATCGAGTCCTCGGTGAAGGTGACCGCGTTGATGTCGCCGTGCTGCAGCCGTTCCACCGCGATGTCGTGCAGCGGCTGGAGCCGGCTGTCGGTGACCAGCAGCCGGGTGCCGTCGGCGAAGACGATCCGGGTGCCGGTGGCGTCGACGGCGAACAGGTCGGCGCGACGTAACCCGAACTCCCGCAGATTGAGCTGCTCCTGCTGGCCGTCGGCGAGGGCGAACGCGAACGCGTTCAGTTTCGTACCGACGACGAAACCCGTGGCGGTCGGTTCCACCACTGCGTCCAGCAGCCCGCTGCCGTTGGCCAGTACGACCTCCCTACCGGGGGTGTACTCGACGATCTCGGTGTCACCCCGGTAGCCCCCGCTGTCGAACTCCCGGCGGGCGATCACCGTCTCGCTGTCGAGCGCACACAGCGACCAGTGCTGCGCGGGTCCCTCGTAGAGGATGCTCCGTACACCCGTCCGGTCCACGGTGACCACCCGCGAGGTGTGCGTGTCACGGCCCCTGGTGCCCAGCGCCACGACCGGGTGGCGTACCGAGAAGCCGACCGGGTTGGCGAAGCCCAGGCTGGTGGGCAGGATCTGGGTCGTACGGTCGAACAGTTGCGTGCCGAGCCGGATCGCCTCCTTCGGGTTGATGCCGGTGAGTAACTCCGCCAGCCGGGTGTCGGCCTCCGACGGCGAGTTCCACTTGCGGAGATTGAGGTGTGCCGCAGCGCCCACGGCCTGGGGCAGCGGTTGGGACAGGATCAGCCACCACAGGCTTCGCCAGTCGCCCTGCCGGGCCATCTTGCGCGCCAGACTCGCCGGCTCCGAACCACCGCCGATGCGTGGGAACACCGCGTGTCGCCTCCCCCTGGTGAGATCCACCTCTGGTAACTACCCGGACACATTCTGTCGCTGGTGCTAGATTGAGAACCAGCCACCCGGTTTGATGTCCACCCCGAGCCGGCGCAACGTTGCATCCTTGAGCTGTGCGTCGAAGTCGCCGATGGCGCTCGCCGCGCGTACCCGTACCGAGCGATCCGAGTCCGGCGACTCGGCCAGTTCCCGCAACAGCCGCAGGCCCTCCTCCCGGTCCACGCCGGCCAGCGCGGACGCGGCGGTCACCTGGGCTTCGCCGGTCAGTTCGGCGGCGTACGCGCGCAGCAGCGGCAGACCCGCCTCCCGGTTGCGTCGGGCGAGCAGCACGGCGGCCTGAATGCGCGGGCCGTCGTCCCAGCCGGGTTCGCTGGCCAGGGCGACCAACCGGGCGTCCCCTTCGGCCGGTGCGTAGTGGGCGAGTTCGGCCGCGGCCCGCAGCCGGTGCTCGGGTTTCCCGCCGACCGCGCGGGCGATCTCGCCCAGCGTCCGTACCCCGGCCTCGCGGTCATGCTGGGCGAGCAGCACTGCGGCATCGCAGCGGTAACGACCGGGCAGCGCGCCGTCGGCGAAGTCGCGGAGCAGGGCGATGCCGGTGTCGGTGTCGTAGCGGGCGAGCCGGTGGGCCGCCTCCACCCGGTAGCCGGCGTCGACCCGGCCGTCCCGGGCGATCCGCTCCAGCAGCAGCGTCGCGGCGGCGCGGGCCTGCCCATCTCCGTTGGCGGACGCGGCCAGGGCGTCGGCCGCGTAGACCCGGCAGTCCGCGAAGAAGCGTCCGTCGGCGGCGAAACGCCGCAGCCACTCGGCCCCGGTGGCGCGGTCATGGCCGGACAGCTCGATCGCGGCCTCGACCTTGGCCAGATCCGGGCAATGCGGGTCCGCGACCAGGGTACGCAGCCGTGCGGTCCCCGCCGGGGTGTCGTGCTCGGCGAGCCGGGCGGCGGCCTGGGCGCAGTAGCGGGACGCGGTGTCGTCGGCGAACCGGGTGAGCAGTGCGGTGCCCGCGTCCCGGTCGACGTGCGCCAGGTGCCCCGCCGCCGCGATCCGCAGTTGCAGCGGGAACGAGTCGTCGTGGGCGTAGGCGGCCAGCAGATCCGTACCGCGTGGGTCGTGCCCGGCCAGTGCCGCGGCGGCGTTGATCCGGTCGACCGGTACCGAGTCGGGGTCGGTTGACATGTCGTGCAGTCGGCTCTGCTGCGGTGCGAGATGGGCGAGCGCGGCGTGGGTCTGCCGCCAGTTCCGGATCACCGGGACCGCGTCGCGGTCCGGCCCGTCGGGGCGCTGCCAGAGCTGATCCAGGATCCGGCCGCGGGTCTCGTCGTCGCACATTCCCTCCGCGAGCAGCCACGAGGCCTGCTCCACCCGCTCCGGATCGGCGGCCAACCGGCTGGCGATCTCGCGCTGCCGGTCGGCCGGCTGGCGGTCGAACGCGAACAGCGCTGCGATCCGAGTGTCGGCGTCGGAGAGGGCGTCGCCCCAGGTGGCGGGGTCGGTGCCGAGACGGTCCCGCAGGTGCGGCGCCGCCAGGTACTCGGCGAAGGTGCGGTGCAGGAAGCGGGGGTCGGCCGTGTGGACGTCGACGACCAGGCCGGTGGCCTCCAGCAGTGCGGCCACCGCCCGGTGCTGGTACGGGTCCTCGTAGGTCGGCTCGGTCAGCAGGCTGGTGGCGGCCCGGGTCAGCGGTGTGCCGTGCCGCAGGTGCGTGTCGGCCAGGTCGCCGAGGAAGCCGCGCAGGGCGGCGGTGACGGCGGCGTGGCGTGGGGCCTCCCGGGCGTACCGGGCACGGAGCAGGCCGAGCAGGCCCTCGACGCGATCCCGCAGTGGTGTCTCGTACGGGCTCTGCCGTTGCGGGAAGCGGCCGAGGAACTCCGCCACGGCGCGGGCGTACAGGTCGACCCGGCGGGACTGGGCGCGCGGCTCGCCGCCCGAGTCGAAGTACTGGCCGACCGCGAGACGGGCCAGCAGGGGCAGCCGGACCAGGTCGAGCATGCCGTTGCCCCGCACGTACGCCAGGAACTGTGCGGCCCGGGCCGCCGCTCGCTCGTGGATCTCGGGGTCTGTCAGCCGCTCGGCGCCAGCGGTCTGGTGGGCCATCACGAACCGGCGCAACTGCTCGACGGTGAACGGCTGGAGGCGGAACTCGGTGGCCCCGACATTGGCGAGGCTGCGCCAGGTGCTGTCGTGCAGGCTGCGCGCGGAGAGCACCAGCCGGCGCGGCATGCCGGACCCGCTCGCGCTCTCCCGCGCCGTGCCGAGCAGGACCTCCATCACCTGCCGCCAGTCCTCGGGCCGGGTGACCTCGTCCAGCGCGTCGACCAGCACCAGCAGTTGGGCACCGGGCACCGGCGGGTCGGCGTCCAGCAGTGCCCGCGCCGACGGGCTGGCGGCCGAGGCGATCGAGTCCCGCCCGACCAGTTCTCGGGCGGCGATCCGCAGCGGGAGCAGCGGCCCGAACGGCGCCCCGCCCGGCGTCGTGCCGCGGGTCGCCGCCCGCCACCATCGCCAGGCGGTGGTCTCGACGTACTCCAGCAGGCTGGACTTGCCTACCCCGGCCTCGCCGGTGACGACGACGTGCCGGACGGTCGGGTCGGTGAGCAGGCGCTCGACGGATACCGGCTGCCCGGTGACCCGCAGCGGCACGATCGGGGCCGATCCGTCCCGGCCCGCCGGGGCCCGCGCGTCCCGATCGGCGGTGGTGTCGAGGTGCTGCCGGGTGTAGACACGGGCGAGCTCGCCGGGCTCGGCGGCGTGGTAGGTGAGGCCGCCCCGGTCGCGCACGGCGTTGGCCGGGGGAGCGGCGGCGAGCAACTCGGGCGGTAACAGTGGGGTATGGCGCCGCAGGTGCCAGGCGCGTACGGCGGTGGCGGCGCACCCGGCGGTGGCCACGGTCGCTGCGGCCGGTGTACTCCAGGGCAGGGCGACGCCGGCGGCAGTCGCCGTGCCCAGCAGCAGCGCCGCCGGGGAGATCCAGACTGCGGCCGAATGGCGACGTCGGGATACGTCAGCCGGCGCGGGCCGGCTCGGCTCCGGCCGCTCGATCGGCCGGTACGCCCACACGCCCGTCCCGCCGGCCCACCGGATCCACTCCGCCAGCAGCGGATCGTCCGCGAACGCCCGCGCGGGTACGGCCCGCAGCTCGGCGACCGATCCGGAGCCGCCACTGGCGTCGGCGGTGACGATCCCGGCGAGCCGGTCCCCGGTGAACAGCGCGGCCCCGGACATGCCCGCCCAGCCGCTACCGGACGTCGGCCTCGCCAGCGCACCGGTGCTGATGACCCAGTGCCCGGAGCGCACCCCCGACAGTGGGTGCACCACACCGCTGAACTGCCGCGACTCGCGCATCCTGCCCACCACGTCGTGGTTGGGGAAGCCGACGGCGGTGACCTCGACCGGGTCGGCGGCGGTGAGGTCGGTCCAGTACGTCGTCGACCAGCCGGCCGGCGGGGCCGGATCGTGGGCGCCCTCGGTGACCAGCAGCACCGCCACATCGGACTCGGGCCGCCACCACACGGTCACCGCGTCCCGGAACGGCCGTCCGGCACGGGCGTCCGCCAGCGCCCGGACCCGACACCGGGGCCGGTCCCGGGACAGCTCGTCCAGTGCGGCCGGCGACAGCGGGCGGCGCGGCGGCGGCCGGCCGGGCGCGGACTCGCCGTCCCGGGTGCTGCCCTCGGCGGCGTGCCAGACCGTGAGCACGAGGTGCGGCGCGACGAACCAGCCCGAGCCCACCACCCCGGCCGGCGGATTGAACACCTCCGCGACGCGTTGGGCGGTCAGCGGCACCGTCCGATCCCTCTCAGCCCGGCTCGCCGTCGACGTCTGCGGTCACCCGTACGGGATGATCGCCCCGTGGCGCCACCGGGTTGAGCGTCAGCGACAGTCGGTGGGTCGTGTCCGACGCCAACTTGCCCGCCGCGCCGAACGACACCACGCCGAACCGCAGGCCGCCGTCCCCGGAGCCTTCCCGGATGATGGCGAGCGACAGCTCGACGTCCACCTGCCCCAGCTCGAACTGCAACGGCTTTCCGCTGCCCTGTGCCATCGCCGCCGTCAGTTCGGCCCGCAACGCCTCGATCGTCTCGGCCAGCCCACCGGCAACAGCCCCGTTATCGCTGCCCATGACAACTCCCATGACTCGGCTCCGGCTCATGAACACCGTCCATGATGACACTCGCGTCCGCCGATGCGGCTCCGCGACGGGGCGGGGTTCCCGGCCGGCCCCGGAGCCGGCCTGATGTCGGCCTGGCCCAGCCTCGGCCCATGGACATCATCCTGATCCCCGGTCTGTGGCTCGATGGCTCGTCGTGGGACGAGGTCGTGCCCGTCGTCGAGCAGGCCGGGCACGGCACGCACGCGCTCACGCCTTGCCGAGCCGGCAGCAGCCGGTAGGGGCTCGGGAGCTGCGCACGGAGCCGCAGGCGACCGCCTCGCCGGCAATCCATAGGTTCAGGGAGAGTGGCAGTAGAGGAACTGGCTCACCGAGTTACAGCGCGACTCCGGCTGGCTGCGATGATCGAGGCCGCCACCTCGTCAGCCCGAGTGTGCCTGCCCGTCCAGGTGGCAAGGTTGGACTTCTGCACGGCCCACGCGACCACGCGCTCACCTGTCGAGGTCGTGATGGTCAAACCGCCATACCCAGGCTCGACCTTCGCCACATCCCGCAGGCTGACGTGTTGGGAGCCGTTGGGGTTCCGCACGATCACTTCCGTGTCTGTCAGTACCACCGAGGGGCGGAAGGCGAACCGGAACCAACTGACGAGCGCACCGAGGCTCGCGAGGAGACTCACGAACACGTTGGCCCAGCCCAGCCAGGTGAAGGCGCCAAGCAGAGGAATGAGAGCAAGTACGCCGTACCGCCCAAGCGGTGAGACCTTCCAGATCTGGTGCATGAGCCGGGATCGTACGGGGCATGGGCCACCCCTGCTGCCCCCTAGCTGCTGGTGAAGAAGTTCGGCGGGCAGTTCTTCGACGTCGCCTATTCGATCAAGAACAAGGTGCAGCACTACCGGTTCGTTCCGTCCGCCATCCGAAGCCAGATCGAGGCCGCGATCGATACCATCACCGCGGGCATCGGGACGCTCTACAACGCGCTCGTCCCGCCGACGGACTGAACGACATGAGCTCACGTGCTTGGAGGACCGGTGTCGGTAAGGCTCCCCAGCGGGATGCGAATCATCGTCGCGGCTCTCGTCGGAACCCTGCTGATCTGCGGCGGGATCCTGCTCCAGGCTCGCCTGGGCGCCCCGATCGACCAGCGGGGCAGCGAGGGAACGGCGGTGACCGGCCGGATCGTGCAGGCGGACCGGTTCCGGGTGAGCCGCGCGTACGTGGTGACGCGGATGACCGTGGCGTACTCCGTCGACGGTGTGGCGTACCAGGAGCGGTTCTCCAGCGAGCTCGACGAGGGTTGGCGCCACGCCGGGGAGGAGCTGACGGTGTACGTCGACCGGGGCGATCCGTCTAAGGCGGCCACGGCTGACGGGTACGCGACGGAGGACCTGCTGCTTCAGCTGCCCGCCGTGCTCGGGGTCGCTGGGGCCGTGGCGATCGTGGCGGCGCTCGTCTGGATCAGGGCGGAAGCCCGGCTCGTCAGGCGGCGATCAGCATGGGCCACATCGTCCGGCTCTCCGTCACTGGGCCCGGACGGTCGCCGGGGCGGGCACGTCCCACCAGGGCGGCAGCGGGGTGGGCGTCCAGTCCGGGTCCGGGATGAAGTCGCGGGACGACAGCAACGCCGACAGCAACCGAGGCGGTCAGAGTCGCCTACGGTCACCTCGTCGCGGTGCGTCCGGCCGAGCTACGCGGCCGGTGGTCGTGACACTGGCGGTGCCTCTTAATCCGCTGGTCCGACGGATGCAGGGTGTAGCAGCGGCTGTAGCAACGATGACGAACGACGGCGCACGATCACGTGCTCCTGGCGGGTCGGACGGGGACGGGCCAGCCGGGGATGGACGCGGTCGGACGGCTGCCCAGAACTTACAAACGAGGGGCCGGGCGGCTCATCGCGCCGCGGCTTGGCGCAGCGCCGTCACAATCCACTCGTCGGGAGGAGTGCGCGCCGAGGTGAGGAACCGCCATGGACGCCATCAGACGAAGCGCGCAGAGCTTGTAAGCGAGTCGTCCGGGGCTGGCACGCCATGCCGGGCGGCGGCAGGATGGCCTGGGCGACAGTCTGGATGTCGGCGGCTGATCCGTGGGCCGCGAACAGGCCGCAAGCCCGCGTTCTGGGCGGGGTCCACCGGCTGCGCGAGCGGTTAGGGTGCGACGGGCAAAGCTACGACGTGAAGGCCGAGTGATGCGAAAACTGGTCAGTACTGCGGCGTTCGTGCTGTCCATGCTGCTCTTTCCGCTCGGGCTGGCGGTGCTGCTCGTTTCCGAAGCCGCGTACCGGTCGTGGGGTGTCCCGGTGATGCTGGCCGCGCTCGGCTTGGCCGTTGTGTGGTGGCTCCTCAGCGGCCGGCACGACCAGGCCCAGGGCAAGGTGCGGCCCGGCCGGCACCTGTTGCTGACC
Organism: Micromonospora sp. DT47; assembly: GCF_049844475.1. Classification (NCBI taxonomy): domain Bacteria; kingdom Bacillati; phylum Actinomycetota; class Actinomycetes; order Micromonosporales; family Micromonosporaceae; genus Micromonospora; species Micromonospora sp. DT47. The sequence goes on from NZ_JBNCLC010000032.1 coordinate 19,040, forward strand.
CTCGCCGGCTTTTTCGGTGTCCAGTTCGTCCTCGTCGGACTCGGCTGGGTCGCCGCCGTCTCGGGTGCGGCACGGTCACTTGCCGTCGCGTGGGTCGCGGTCGGCGTGGCCCTCTTCACCGCCTTCTGGCGGGGGATCGTCTCCCACTACCGAGACGGAGCCTGAGACCGGGCCAGGGTCGTCGCCGCCGCAGCATGGTCTGACATCTACGACCGACATCAAACGGACAGCGGCGAATGGCACAGGGGAATACTGAGCAGCCACACGAGCAGCCAAACCGGCGAGGGGGGGCGGACGATCGCGGACGCTTACGCGATACCGGGTGCGAGGATCAGGCGGTGGACCGGCAGCCGGCGACCGACTCGTAATGAGTAGGTCGAGACGTAGCCAGGCTGCACCGGCTGACGGTTGCCGCACCTGGGATGCTGGCTGTCATGCTGCCGCCGTACCTACTGCCCGTCCTAGAGGTCTTGCAGAGGGCGTACCCGAGCGGACTACCGGCCAGGGATTACCTGCCACTTCTGGCTGTCCTTGAGGCTGACCTGTGCGAGGGGAACCTGGCGGCCGTCGTTGCCGAGCTCATCGACGACGAGACGGTGGTTATCGCCAACGACGCCGCTGCCGCCGCGTCGCTGCGGCGCCCGCCGCCGCAGGAGGTCGAGAGGGTCCGCAGGCGGCTGGTTTCGGCGGGCTACCCGGAGGAGGACTTGTACCCGGACGACTGGTGAGGGCGGAAGGATAAACATCTTGCCAACGGAGGCGGCGCAGGACTCTTCGCCGCACAGCCCAGAAGTACAGCAACGAACGCGACCGCTAGAGCCGCAAACCAGCCAGTAGCCGCTCATGAGCTGCGCACGGAGCCGTAAGCGATCCCCTTGCCGGCAATCCATAGGTTCAGGGTTCGAGTCCCTGGCGGCCCACTCCTCCGCAGGTCAGCGAATCAACCGCCCCGGGTTTGGTAGCGGCCGTCCCGGTCTGGTCGCGCTTGTAGTAGTTGAACGCGGTGGGCAGTGGCAAGATTGCGCAATGGCCAAGCTCATCTACTCGGCGATCGCCTCGCTGGATGGCTTCACAGCTGACGGCAACGGCGACTTCGACTGGGCGGCGCCCGACGAGGAGGTGCACGCCTTCGTCAACGACAAGGAACGGCCGGTCGGCACCTACCTTTACGGGCGCCGGATGTACGAGACGATGGTCTACTGGGAGACCGCCTTCACCGGCGACGACCAGCCGGCCGTCGTGCGTGACAACGCGCGGATCTGGCAGGCGGCCGACAAGGTCGTCTACTCGTCGATGCTGGACCCGGTTTCCAGCGCGCGGACCCGGCTCGAGCGGGAGTTCGACCCGGACGCAGTCCGCCGGTTGAAAAAGCCGCGGGGCGGGACGTCACCGTCGGGGGTCCGGGGCTCGCGGCGCACGCGCTCGCGGCCGGCCTGGTGGACGAGTGCCACCTCTTCCTCAATCTCGTCGTGGTGGGCGGGGGACGCGCGCGTTGCCCGCCGGTCTCCACCTTGAGCTGGAACTGCTGGACGAGCGCCGGTTCTGCAACGGCGTGGTCTATCTGCGATACCGGGTCGGCTAGATGAGCACAGTAGCCAAGTACCGCAACGGAGCACGCCGAGCCAGACCCTGAGCGGTCCCAACGGGCCGGATGACGTCGCACGGAACCTAATCGGACCAAGCCGCCGACAGTTCGGGACGAAGCGGTCGCCGCTCGTGCCTGGTTGCCGTGGGGTACACCCCGCCTGCCGCCATCGGAGCCAGCGAGCTCCGCTTGAGGCGGCGGCGCTGGCGGCGGGCCGTCGCCTGGCGAAGCCATTCAGGTTGGGCAGATCCCCGAGTTCGCTCCTCGCGGCGTGAGCGGCCCCCGCCGTTTAGCGCTCAGTCAAGTGGCAAGGTGGATACCTGTGGATAGGGAGCAGGTGACTGGCTGGCTCGCGGCCTACAAGCATGCGTGGCGGACGCCGGGGACGGAGGCGCTCGCCACGATCTTCACCGCAGAGGCGAGCTATCTGCAGGGGCCTTACCATTCACCGGTCATCGGCCTGCCGGCCATAGCCCGGATGTGGGAAGACGAGCGCGCCGGCCCCGACGAGGTGTTTGAGATGACCAGCGAGATCGTTGCGGTCGAGGGCGACACTGCGGTGGCGCGGGTGGAGGTCCAGTACGGCGACCCGGTCGACCATGAGTACCGCGACCTGTGGATCATGCGCTTCGCCGAGGACGGGCGCTGCAGATCGTTCGAGGAATGGCCTTTCTGGCCGGCGCAGCCGACCACCGCCCGTCTCGGTGAAGGCTGAGCGGATGATCCGGAACAGGCGCGGAATGATCAAAAGCGCACGGGCCGCGAGGCGTGCCATCCGGCCTGGTAAATCAGCCGGGTCACGGTCAAGCGCTATCCCGTTCCTAAGCCGTGTGTCGCAGGTTCGAGTCCTGCCGGGGGTACCAGGTCAGACCCTTGATCACCGATCGTTTCCCGCCCTCCGGGGACTTCCGTGCCCGATCGTGCCCGTCCCAGCTCGTCAAGGCGGCCCGCAACGGCTCGCAACGGTCCGCACGCACCGCCAAGGCCCTCGGCCTGCACCCCGCTGCCGCTCCGCTGGGCTGCTCCCGGGCCGCTGGGGCAGCCACCCGTGAGTGATCCGTACTTCGGGACGAAGCGTGGGGCAGCGCTCACGGATCCGGTCGCCACCGCGACTCGCACTTCAGCTCTAATCCATGTTGTCGATCTCCCCATTGGGAGGGAGGACCTGGCTGCAGGACTGCTGTTGACTACCGGGATGGCACCCACTGCTTTCGCAACCGATCGGCCCCAGGCCCCTGCGCGACCCGGCATCGGCATCACCGCGACAGGTCGTCTGATGGCCCTGTGCTGCATCGGGTTCGCGGTCGTCAACATCGTCTTCGAGCTGACCGACCACTTCGCCGACGGTCCCTATGCCGAGTATTCCACCGGGATCGCCGTGATGAACTGGCTTGTCGTCGGGCTCAAGGCGGTGGGCGCGGCTGTGGCACTGTTGTCGGTCGCCAGCCGCCCGAGATTTCTTCCTCCGGTGTTTCTGGGCGTGTTGTTGTGGGGAGCGTTTGCGATGCTCGCCGTGTACGCCCTGGGCAGCGTGGTGCAAGCGATCGGCATGGCCTCGGGCCTGGCGGGCAGCGCCGACCAGATCGACCTGGCCGGAGTCGCTTACGTGCTCTTCTTCCTGTTGGTTGCGGCCGGCTACGGCGTCCTGGCGATCTCTTACTCGCGGCGCTTCAGACTCCGGAAGGGCGTCGTCGTCCTCGGCGCGCTCGGCGCACCCGTGGCGTTGGGAGTTATCCTGCTGGCCGTGCCCATGCTGCTGGCCGCCCTCGGCGTCATGCCTGCGTCCTGAGCCCTAAGTCCCGCACAGATCAGCAGGCCGAAGCCGGCGAAGGTCCCGAGTTCCACCAGCTCGAGAGTAGGTGAGCCGGCCTCGATCCCTAGCGTCGGGAGACGGGCCGGCGATGTGGGGCATACAGGGGGCACAAGATACCGTGAAACGTCGTAAACCAGTGATCAACCATGGCAGCCCGACACGTTGGTTGAGCAGGCGTCGAGCGCTGTCCGCGCTGGTAGCGGGATAGCGGCTCTTAGTTCCGCTTCAACGTCTGAGGCTCAGCCGGTCAGGTCTTGTCCCGGCTCGGCAATTCGAGTCCGATCAGGTGGCGGCGCACAGCTGAGCGCGCAGGCCCGCCCGGTCGATCTGCATCCAGTACTCCGCAATGGGGCCGTCCGCGACGTGGTACACAATCGAGTTGATCTGCCAAACGGCGTGACCCGTCGGGGCGAGGCCGTCGACCGGCGCGAGATGGCGTCCCACCTGGGTCAGCCGCACGTACGCCCGCGCACCCTCTACTAGGAAGTCGTCGACCGTCAGCTCGAACTCGCCCCAGGTTGCGATCATTTCCCGGACATGGCCAGCGTAGTCGTCGGGGGTCCGCGCGATGGTGACCTCGTCCTCCCTCGCGAGCGAGATACTTCCCCTGCCGCGAACGCTGCGCCTCATCTCCGCCGGGCCGTGCGTGGGTGGCGGCAGCAGCGGCAACTGCAGGGCGGAGTTCATGGTGACGGCCGCCGACGGCGCCACCCGTGCGGTGACCGTAGCCCGCCTCGTCAACCATCTGCGCCGCATCGGCTGGCCCTTACAACCGAGTCGCTCAGCCTACTTCGGCTGTCGCGAGACCGGCGGAATCCTGCCCTGGTCCCCGCACTGTCTGGTGCTGCACGTCCACGCCGACGACCAGCACGCGCGACCGCCGACCGGTCCCGAGGCGGTCATGGTCTCCATCGACAACATCGGGTAGGGCCTGCATGCGTCGACCTCAGCGACGGCAGCGGCCTTGACCACTGACGTCCGGGCACCGCGACGATACGGCGAGGCGCTCGGCGGCCAGACTGCCGCTACCACAGCCCATTCCCCACGACCCAATCCGCCGGGATGACACGGTAGATCCCTCGAAGGCTTCGTTCGATCCAGTCGCACCCGTCGCCCTTTGCCGGCATGGTGGCACTCGATCGCTCTGCGCCAGCCAGCCCGCTCGGCGGGCGCTCCGCTGTTGGGCTCCGCCCCAGTTTTCACGGGGAGGATATTCATGAGCGTCCGGATCAGACGGTCCAGTCACGGCGCCCGGCGCCGTTTCTGCCTGCTACTCACCCTCATCCTGCTGGTGTCCGGCGCGGCCCAGGCGGTGGCGGCGCCCGCGATCGCGGCGGACGGCTTCGACGCGGTGCGTCACCGCTGGCTGCAGCTGCTGACCGACAGCGACACCGACCACTCTGGCGACGCCCGCTACACCGGCCGCCTGCCCAAGGTCGATGATGTGCAGGACTTCGTCGACAACATCGACCCCGACGCCATCTCGACGCCGGACAATGCCGAGTACGGTCGGCTGTGGCCGACCGAGTTCAACTACGCCACCACGGCGGGCGTGTCCAACTCGTTCACCCGGCTGTCACAGATGGCCAGCGCCTACGCCACGCCGGGAACCACGCTCACCGGCGACGCGGCGCTGGCAGACAAGACGGTCGACGGCCTGAACGCACTCGTCCACACGCTCCCGGACAGCGAGGCTGATTTGCCGCTTCCGCACCCCTCGGGGAACTGGTACGACTGGGAGATCGTGATTCCCAACAAGATCACCAACATCGCGGTGATGATGTGGGGACATCCCAATCTTGCCGTGAACGACTACCTCGCGGCCATCAAGGTGCTCACGCCGACCTGCACCCGGTCCGGCCGCAGCACCAATCCCAGCGACTTCGCCGATCCGAGCCTCGGCGCCAACCGGATCTGGAAGTGCACCACCGAGGTCATCTTGGGGGTCCTCGCCAAGGACGCGGTGGCCATCGCCACAGCGCGGGACGACGCGCTCGATGCCATGGCGACGGTGCGGGTCGGCGAGGGCATCTACGCGGACGGCTCCTTCCTCCAGCACGGCCGGCACCCGTACAGCGGCGGGTACGGCACCGCGATGGCCCAGACGTACGCGGAGCTGATCTACGCCCTGCATGGCTCGTCCTGGGCGATCGACGGCACCGCCAGCACGGCATTCGCCGGCTGGCTGCGGGACGGCCTGCGGCCGCTGGCGTACCGCGGCGCCGGCACGCCCGGTGTGCAAGGTCGGGAGATCGCGCGGGCCGGGACGCCGAAGCGGAACGATGAGGCCGAGACCAGCATCAAGAACCACCAGTCCGGGCACGGCCTCACCCGGGCTGCGCTCATCCTGGCCGAGGCGATGCCCCCAGCCGACGCGCTGCAGCTGCGCAGTATGGCGAAGGGTCTGATCAGCGGCGACACCTTCGCGCCGTACCCGGACAGCTACTTCATCTCGCTGTTCACGATCGCGCGGGCGTACGCGATGATCGACGACTCCGCCATCCCGGCCGCGATCGATCTGACCGCCACCAAGGTGTACGCCGGCATGGACCAGGTCACCCACCAGCGACCCGGGTACATGTTCGGGGTGAGCATGTTCTCGAACCGGATCCTCGACTACGAGACCCTCGGCGAGAACCTGCGCGGCTGGTTCACCCGGTACGGGATGACGCAGCTGGTCCTGCCGGACGACCTCGGCCAGTACGACGACGCGTACTGGCCGACGGTGGACGCCACCCGCCTGCCCGGCACGACCGTCTCCACCGCGGCCCGGTCCACGACGCACCCCAGCGGCGTGCCGTCCACGGCGAGCTGGGTCGGCGGCGCCGCGCTCGACGGCCGGTACGCCGCGGTCGGCATGGAGCTGCGCGACCCGTTCTCGGACCTCACCGGAAAGAAGGCGTGGTTCCTGTACGACAACGAGATCGTCGCGCTCGGCGCCGGCATCACCGGCACGGGCACCATCGTCACCACAGTCGACCAGCGGCGGGTGAGCGGTGCCGAGGCGCTGACCATCAACGGCACACCGCGCTGCGCCACCAACGGCAGCACCGAGGTGGTCAATGGCGCGACGAGCGCCCAGCTGAGCGGACAGAACATCGGCTACTACTTCCCCGGTGGCGTGACCCTGCACTGCAAGCGCGAGGTCCGGACCGACGCCTGGAGTGAGATCAAGCCGGGAGCCAGCGAGACGAAGTACCCGCGCACGTACGTGTCGCTCTGGATCGACCACGGCACGAACCCGTCGAACGCCTCATACAGCTATGTGCTGTTGCCCGGCGCGACCGCCCAGCAGACCGCCGACTACGCGGCGAGCCCGCAGGTCAGCGTGCTGCGCAACGAGAAAACGATCCAGGCGGTGCAGCAAAACGCACTCGACGTCATCGGCGTGAACTTCTGGCAGCCGCGGGTGCCCCAGCGGCTCGACGCCTGGGGCGAGCCGTCGTTCCTGACCGTCGACGACGCCGCGGCGGTGGTGCTCCAGCGCACGGCCACCACCATCAGGGTGGCCGCGGCGGACCCGACGCAGCAGCGTACAGGCGCCCTGCACATGAAGCTCAACACGCCCAGCAACGGGCTGGTGTCGGGGTCGTCGAAGGTGCGGCTGGTGCAGACGGTGCCGGCGATCCTCAGCGTCACCTCGTTCCAGACCGGGGGCGCCACCGAGACGGCGGTGCTGGCGACCGATCCGCAGGTGCTGCGCGCCACCGACGACGCGATGGTCTGGAAGGACAACGGTGACGTCAACTACGGCAGCACCGGTCTGGTCGTGAAGAACAGCGGCGACGGCTGGACCCGGCGCAGTTACCTCAAATTCGACCTGGCCGGCGTGAACGCGGCCGACATCGCGAGCGCCACCCTGCGGGTACACGGCAGCAACACGACCTGCACCGGATGCACCACGGACCTGGCCGTGCAGGCCGCCGCCGACGAGACCGCCACCGGCCCCTGGTCGGAGAGCGAACTGACCTGGAACAACGCCCCTCAGCCCGGCGGCGGCCCGGTCGGCAACCTCACGGTCGGCACGACCCCGGCCTACGCCGGCGGCGACGTCACCACGTACATCCGGGAGCAGGCAGCCGGTGACGGCGTGGCCACCTTCGTGCTGAGCGAGCCGGCGAAGACCGGTGACTTCGTGCTGCTCAACAGCGACGAGGCCGCGACCGGCCAGCCGCAGCTCATCCTCACCGCCCGGGCACCGCAGGTGGACAACTGGCAGCAGCCGAATGCCCGGACCACCCCCATCGGCGACACGTACGTCGACTCCGACAACCCCGCCGGCGCGGGCGGCCAATCGACCGCGAACGCCGTCAAATACCTGACCACCCGGCAGCGAGTCACCTACCTCACCTTCGACATCGCACAGTACGGCGAGATCGAGTACGCCAAACTGCAGTTCCACGCCCAGGTGACGGGTGGCGGCGCCACCGCCACCGACAAGGTGATCGTCTCAGAGGTCGACGATGCCTGGAACGAGGGCCTGGTCAGCTGGAACACCAAGCCAGTGATCGGCCCCGCGCTCAAGACGCTGGATGTCACCGCCGCCGGCGGGATGGTGGAACTCGACGTGACCGACTACCTGCGGCGCAACGCCGCCGACGGGCGGGCCTCCTTCGCGATCACCGGCGATCCGGCGGGCAGTCGCAACTACATCAACATCACGTCACGGGAGAGCGCGGTCAACCCGCCGGAGCTGGTCCTACGGGCCGAGCAGGCCGACCGGCCGGCGCTCGCGGACACCTACGTCGACGCGGCCAACCCGGCGGCGACGCACGGCAGCGAAACCGCGCTGGCGGTCGACGGCGGCAACCGCACCGCCCTGCTGCGGTACAGCCTGGGCGGAGTGGCCGACCTGAACCGCGTCGCCGTCAACCTGTACGTCCCGCAGTGCGCCAACCAGCCGGTGACGCTCAAGGTGCACGGCGGCGCGGACGGCGGCTGGACGGAGGGCGGTACGTCCTGGAGCACCCGGCCGTCGTCGACACTGGAGTCGCTGCGCGAGGTGACGTGCAGCGGCACCGATCCCCACGTGTCCATCGATGTCACCGGCTTCGCAGTGAGCCAGTGGTTCGGTGATCAGACTCTGAGCGTGCAGGTCAAGGGAGACAAGTACTTCACCATCGGCAGCAAGGAGTCGGCCAACCCGCCGACGTTGACCGTCAAGACCAGCTGACCCTGTCGACGACGCCGCTGCCCCGGACGCCACCGCGGTGTCCGGGGCAGCCCTGTACCCAGCCTTCGCCGCTAGCGCGGGTTGACAACGACCTGCACCAGGTAGCAATGGGCACAGCCGGGCAGTGTGTGCAGTGAGACCGCGGGGCCGGCGGGTTGGCGCTGATCCTTGGCGCTGTTGTCGTTCTCTAGGTCCCTGCTAGCCAGTTGATTCGGTCGGGACGAACCGGTCGTCGTGCCCGCTACGTGCCCGGTGGGCCGGTCAACAGGGGCAGCAACGGGGATTCCGGCGAGCCTTCCGCCGCTGTCGGTAGAGCCATGACCTGTTCACGGGCACCACGAACGTTCACGGTGTTGCTGACACACCGTAAACCTTGCCTGGCCTACGGCGTTGTTGCGGTCAGGCTGTGACGGTGGCAGATCCCGTACCCGTGCGGCGGCTCACTGACCAGGAGGGTCACGCGCGAACCGGAGCGGGCTCAGGATTTCCGCAGCGGCCGGAACGCGGCCCGCACCTCGGTGGAGAAGAGCTCCGGCTCCTCCCAGGCGGGGAAGTGGCCACCCTTGTCGACCTCATTGAAGTACGTGAGGTCGGGGTAGACCGTCTCGACCCAGCTGCGCGGGGCAGCCCAGAGCTCGCCGGGGAACGTCGTGAAGCCGACCGGAACCGAGACCGGCGGAGGAGCCTGGCCGGCCGCACTGGCTGCGGCCCGGAACCGTCCAAATTCCCAGTACCACCGGGCGGCCGAGGCGCCGGTGCCCGTCAGCCAGTACAGCGTGATGTTGTCGACGATGGTGTCCCGGGTGAGGCCGCCCACGGGCTTGCCGTCGACGAACGCGCGGGAGATCTTGTAGTAGCTGTCCGTGTCGTGGTCGAGCATCCAGGCCGCCAGCCCGACGGGTGAATCCAGCAGGGAGTAGCCGATCGTCTGCGGCCGGGTGGACTGCTCCAGGAAGTAGCCGAAGCCGTCCGTCGTGAATGTGTTGAGCGCGTCGTGCGCCGCGCGTTCCTGCTCGGACTCCGCCGGCAGTTGGTCCTTGAGACCGATCGCCCCGGCGAGCAAGTTGACGTGGATGCCGAGCAACCCCTCGGGTCCTTGGCGGCCCATTGCATCCGTGACGGCGGCGCCCACGTCGCCCCCCTGGGCGACGTAGCGCGGGTAGCCGAGGCGGTCCATCAGCTCCGCCCACGCGCGTGCGATGCGGCCGTTCTCCCAGCCGAGCTCGGTCGGCTCGCCCGAGAAGCCGTAGCCGGGCAAGGACGGCAACACCAGGTGGAATGCGTCCTCGGGGGTGCCGCCATGCGCGGTCGGGTCGGTGAGCGGGCCGACGACCCCGAGCAGCTCGACGACCGAGCCTGGCCAGCCGTGCGTCATGATCAGCGGCAGGGCGTTCTCGTGCTGCGACCGCACGTGGATGAAGTGGATCTCGACGCCGTCGATGTCGGTCGTGTACTGCGGCAGGGCGTTCAGCTTCGCCTCGAACGCGCGCCAGTCGTGATCGGTCGTCCAGTAGCGGGCCAGCTCCTGGACCGTCGCCAGCTGCACGCCCTGGGAGCGATCGGTGACCAGCTCTCGGGTGGGCCAGCGCGTGGCCGCGATCCGGCGACGCATGTCGGCGATCGCTTCTTCCGGCGTGTCGAGCCGGAAGGGACGGGTTTCGTTGTCGTTGGACATGTTCTCCACCTGCCGCGTCGGGTCGACCGGCGCCGGGGCGCCGGCGGGGCTGGCACGCGCCCAGTCTCGCACCGGCCTGGCGACCGGCGGACCGGAACGCGATTTCGCGCTTGGGTCCGGCCCGGACCGGCTTACTGACTTCTGTCGTGGACAGTGCGCCGTTCACGGTGGCGGTCCTCACCAGCCGCACTGAGGCGAAACTGGCCGTCGGCCTGTTGCGCAGCCACGGCCTGCGGGCGACGCGACGTACATCGCGGACGATGTCGGCGGGCAGGAGCCGCAGCTGCAGCTGGGATGGCGGCTCGACGCGGACCTGACCGGTTCCCGTAGAGGGCCATGCAGCGCTGGATCGGGCTGGACTCCGGTGGACTCCACGAGAAGGACCCCGGAGCGCGTTTCCGCAGCTCACGGGGCCATCTCTGCACCTGGTGGCGGGTAGAGGATTCGAACCTCTGTAGCTTTCGCGACGGATTTACAGTCCGCCGCTGCGGCCGGGCCTGCCGTGCGGCAGTGCTGGCGCTAGTCATGCCTGGCGAGTCGTCCGACGCCAGGGAGGAAGCGTCCGACGCTGGCCGCATAGCGACGGTAGGCGTCGCCGTGGGTGGCGATCAGGTAGGGCTCCTCGACGACGCGGACTTGTAGTTGTAGCGCGAGGACCAGGACGAGCCAGGCGACGAGCGAGACAGCGTTGCGCACCAGGAGGGCCAGGCCGAGGGTGGTGGCCGCCATGGCGGTGAAGATGGGGTTGCGGGCGAGCGCGAACGGGCCGCCAGTCACGAGGTGGGTGCGTTCGGTTGGGTCGACGCCGACGCGCCAGGAGGTGCCCATGGCGAGCTGGGCGGCGAGCGTGGCGGCGATGCCGGCGACGGTGAGGACGAGGGCGACGACGTGTAGGGCTCGGTGGTTGAGGCCGGGCAGTGACGGCAGGCCGGCGAGGGCAGCGATCGGCCCGGCGGAGCCAAGCATGAGCGCGGCGATGAACAGCAGTTTGGCCCACCAGCGCAGGGTGCCGGGCTGGCCGGCGTCGAGGCGTAGGCCGGTGTCGCCGGTGCGGCGCCATTGGGTCAGGGTGCGCCAGCCGAAGGCGAGCAGCAGGCCCAGCAGGTAGAGCAGCAGCGCGAGCCAGGCCATGATCACGCCTTCCGGTCGGTGCAGCAGCCATCGGCGCAGCCCGAGGCTTGGTCAGTGGCGGTGTCGGCGGCAGGGAGGGGTGCGCAGTCGTCGCAGTGCTCGCCGCGCCAGGCTTCCACGCCTTCCTTGACCGCGACCCCGGCGATGACGAGCGCGGCGATCGGGTCAGCCCCTGACCAGCCCCACACGGCGTTGAGGACCAGGCCGACGAGCAGCACCGCGGACAGGTATGTGCACAGCATGGTCTGTGTCGAGTCGGCCATGACGGTTGCCGAGCCGAGTTCCCGGCCGGTGCGACGCTTGGCCGCCACGAGCAGCGGCATCACGAGCAGCGACGCGACGGCAAGGCCGATTCCGACTGGGCTGGCGTCAGCGTCGCCGCCGGCCAGCAGCGAGCGGACGGCATCGAAGGTTACCCAGGCAGCTAGAGCGAAGAATGACGCGCCGATCAGCCGCAGCGCCAGCCGTTCCCGATCCTCGGGTACGCGGGAGCGGAACTGCCAGATCAGCACGGCGGCGCTGGACACCTCGACGAACGAGTCCAGGCCGAAGCCGATCAGTGCCGTGGAGGAGGCCGCCGCGCCAGCGACGATGGCCACGAGGCCCTCCAAGAGGTTGTAGCCGGCGGTGGCGTAGGCCAGCCACAGGCTGCGCCGGGACAGCATCGCCCGACGCTCGGGGCTCAGCACGGAGGTGCTCACGCGGTCACCCCGCCGGGGAGTTGGCCGGAGTCCCGTAGACCGGGCACAGGGCGACCGCTTCGCCCGTGGCGGCCAGAACCCGTTCCGCCGAGCGCAGCAGGTCCAGCAGCTCCGGGCGCGTCAGCGCGTAGAAGGACTGGCGACCCTCCACCCGGTAGTCGATCAGGCCGCAGTCCCGAAGGCACGCCAGGTGCTTCGACACCGTCGACTGCGCCAAGCCCAACTCGCCGGTCAGGTCCACGACCCGCGCCTCGCCGGATGCGAGCCGGCGCAGGATGGCCAGCCGGGTCGGGTCACCGAGAGACCGGAACAAGGCAACCGCAGGAGCGAGTCCCGGAGTGCAATCAATCGCCACGGCGTGATGATATCCCCGGCGGGGGATGGGTCATCACATGCGGGGAGCAACCCAGAGGTAAGGTCCCTGCCTGGGGCCCAGGCCGTCGCCAGGCCGTCGGGCGCTGGACAACCGCGACCAACGACGGCCAACGACGGCCAACGACGACCACACTTGCCCAGGTCACGCAGTGTCACCCGTGCAGGGACCAGCCCCGGCCCTAGCGCCTTCCCTGTAGTTGGTGAACTGATGCGCAGGCCGCTCAGCCCGTTCCTCTCCATTAGGCCGCCAACAGCGCCACGACTGCCACCAGACCGATACATCTAGGTCCGGCGCAGAGGACCAGGCCATCGCCCAGAATCCCGACCGCCACCGCCACCGCCTCAGCCGGGTTGTTCTGTAACGCGGTAAACGCTGAAGACGTTGAGGAGCACCCCGATCTGGGTTACGAAGCGTTCCGTCAACCCGTCTAGCTCAATATCGATCAAGACGAGGTCCTCCCCACCGGAGAGCCCCAAGGTTACCGACAGTTCGCCAGCAAGCTGATAGTCGAACCAGCGATCTGCCTCGGGGTCCGTGTCGGCAAGGCCCGTCAAGACTGCATCCTCATCCTCGCTGCCGAAGCTGTAGCGGACGAAATCCGATGTCATCTTCAGGAAGGGCAGGAGGTTGGGCCGCCAGATCCACCCGTGAAGCGTGCCGGAAACGTCTTCGATCACGACGGCAGGGTACGGCCAAGCACGGCGGAGAGCCTTGTCCAGCTGTACACAGGAAAGTGCAGCGACCAACCCCAGCGAGCAGGACCACGAGGAGCACCTGCAGCGGACGACAGTAGATGATGCGCCGCACCCGCGTTCGGGACGAAGGAGGCAGGCTCCGCCGACGAGTAGGTGGCCGGCGGAGCCTGACGCCAGTCAGCAGGAAGTCAGCAAGACCCAGCGATAGCCAACGGGTGCCAATGGCCGTAGGCGGGTAATGCCGACGACAGGACTGCGGGGATCGACACGCGCTGACACTGGCCGACATCAACGACGAGGCTCCCCCCGACGGGGGTCATGCCCGCGGCGAGCACCAGCCGGCAGCAGAGGCGGCTTGACATCCGTGGCTGACATCAACGGTGGCGGCCGTGGCCGGACATGTTCGTACGGATCTTGCCTCCGGCCCGGACCCAGTGGACGTCAGCGGACGCTACGAGTCTTGCCGGAAGCGCCTTGTAAGCGAGATGTCAGGCAGCATCTCGTCGGGCCCCGGATCGTGCCGGAGCCCCAACCCAGCCAGCCGCAGCTCTCGACCTGCGCAGGGAGCCGTGAGTAACCGCCTCGCCGACAATCCAAGGATTCAGGACGACTGAAGGTCGTGGGGATTGCCTGAGAGTCAACGCTGAATGGTGGTTAGCGACACGCGGGCTCACGCCTCGAGGTTCTTCTTGAGCAGCGCGAGGTTTCGAGGCAGGCCCTTGCGGGTCTCGGGCTTGACGAGGAGGGGCACCAGGAGCTTGCCGATCCCGCGGCCCTCGAAGTCGAGCTCGACAGTCACTCGCGAGCCGACCGCCGTCGGCTCGACTCGCGTGTCAACGAGCGGCCGGACCGGGCCATCGACCCCCCTCATCGACCAGCTGTGCGGGGCGTCGTAACTGGTGAACTCCATCGTCATGGGCTGCTCGCGCTTACCCACGCGACGGACGGTGATCACCTTGCCGCCGACGGCGAGCTCACCCTCCTGGGACGCCGACACGACGTTCTCCTGCCAGGCCGACAGATTCGCCGGGTCGATCGCGTAGGCGAAGACCTTCTCGACGGGCACGTTGATCTCGATACTGGCGATTACGGCGGCCATGCGGGCTCCTCCGTCGGCGGCGATCGTTTGGAACTCTAGTCGCGCACTGCCGGACCCGCGCCAACGCTGTGCTGCCGGACAAGGCACCCGGCTTGCCCTTCAACACCTCCAGGTAGTGGTCCAGGTCCACCCTCTGCCCGCCGCGGGTGACCAGCCGCGGATGTCGGGCGATGACGTTGCGGCCGTCGAACAGTGGAGGTCCGGTCGACGGCCGGTCCTTGCTGGTGCCCGTCGACGAGGACGGCGTCCCGCCCGACGCTGATCGCTGCTGCCAAGATCGTCCTCACCGACCCCACGACCGACTGGGAGCAGTGCGGCATCTGGGAAACGGATGGCCCGGCGGTGCTCATGGACTCGGTCACCGCCGGGACCGAGCTGCACATTGCGTACCCCGACGATGGAGGGGTGCCCGAGCAGACATTTATCCCGATACGGTCGGGCCGTTGGATAGTGCGTGCCGTCCAGACGCGGGGGAACGAGGAAACCTCGATGGGCCTGGTCCAACTTCTGCCATGGTCACAGAGTTGATCCAAATTCCGTCGCTGGGGCAGGAACATCAGGAGGCTTCTCCAAGAAGCCGGCTGAGCAACCGATGCTGCTTGCCTGGCCTTCCGCTGCCTCTGCCGCCCACACCCGGGAGCGGCTCGTACGGCAGAGATCTGGAAGCGACGCAGCATTGACGCCAAAGCCCCCGGCTCCGCCGTTCCTGCCATCGCTCACATTGACCTGGTGCGGCAACGAGGTCGCCGTCAACAGCGACATCCGTCGCTACGGCGGACCGGCGCGTTGCTCAGCCAGTTCAGCGGCCCGCAGCGCCGCCCCGGCCGCCGCGACGCCAGCTGGGAATGCATGATCCTCGCCGAGGATCAGATCTTCCACCGAAACCGCTGGATGCGGATCAGGTCCGGACCGGATTCTGCGTAGTTTGCCGGTGCAGCCAGGCGAGACGGGCTTTCAACGGGCCAGACGGTCTCAACTCGGCACGACCGCGCGTCGAGCGCCACCGTACTTCCGTCACACACTGTGACGCCCGGTCGGCGGCAGATCCGGATGCCGAGCAGGTCAGTGCCGCTTGGAAAATATGTGCTTGGCAAGGCAGACGGGCCTTCTCGGTGAGTGGTCAGTCAAGGCAGAATCTCGACGTACCCGTCGCTTCCGTGCACGCGGATCCGCTGCCCATCGGGAATCAGCCGGGTGGCATCTACCACACCGACGACAGCCGGCAGGCCGTACTCCCGTGCGATCACTGCGCCGTGTGTCATCAATCCTCCGACCTCCGTCACCAGGCCTGTGATGGCGACGAAGAGGGGCGTCCAGCTCGGGTCCGTGTGGGCCGTGACGAGGATGTCACCCGGTTCGAGATCAGCCTGGGCCATGTCCAGGATGACGCGGGCGCGCCCTTCGATGGTCCCGGCGGAGACCGGTAGGCCGATCAGGGCGCCGGTCGGCACGTCGTCGCGTCGGTACGCCCCGGCGATGGCCTCGCCATCCGATGTCAGCACCCGGGGCGGCGTGAGCGCGTGGTACGACCGGAACGCGTCCTTGCGCTGCTGGATGAGCTGGTCGTCCAACTGGTTGCTGCGCGCGACGTCGTGGAGCTCCTGGAACGTGAGGTAGAAGATGTCCTCCTTCTCAGCGAGCACGTTGGCCTGCACGAGGCGCTCGGCCTCTTCCAGCAGGGCCCGCTTGTAGACGAAGTAGCGGCTGACGATGCCGTACTTCGGGTACTCCCGGTAGCCGATGAAGGTCCGGACCCGGTCGATCATCCGCTTGGCCTCGTCGGCTTTCTGCTCCCCGTCCGGCAGGGCCCGCAGGCGTTCCAGCAGGTCCTCTTGTTTCTTCTGCGCCTCCTGTCGCCCTTGCTCGAAGCGCCGCTCGGCGGCGCCCGGCTCGAAGAGCTTGATATTGTCGAGGATCAGGGGCACGAGCGTGGTGGGGCGTTCGCTCCAGCGCGGCCTCGTGATGTCGATCTCGCCGACGCAGCGCATGCCGTACCGGTCGAGGTAGGCCTCGATGGCGTGGCGCGCTTCGGTCCCGCCCGCGAGCTTCGGCAGCTCGTCAAGGAAGCCGTCGTCCTCGACGCCCTGCAGGGACGCCACCACCTCCGGGTGCGGGCGGATCACGTCCGCGACGTCGAGCAGCGCCAGTCCCATCTCTGACGTGACGTTGCCGGGGGCGGACAGCGTGAGGGTGTCGGCCGCGTTCTTCTCGCCCAGCCATTCCTGCAGCTGGTCGTTGAGCCACCAGGTGGCCTCCATCCCCGCCATGATCGCCTGCATGCTCAGCGGATCGCCGAGGACTCGCTTGTGCTCCTGGAAGGCCTCCAGCAGGAAGTCGAACAGCGTCGGTCCGGTCTTCGTCCGGATGTCGCGCCGCAGGGCGGCGATGGAGGCCTGGCTGCGCTCGATCAGCTCGGTGACGATGGCCGGATCGGTCTCGATCGGGGCGGACGCGCCGCTGGCCGGCGGCCCGCCGGGACCAGCCTCCGGGAGCGTCGGGACGAAGTCGCCGCGGTCGAGGACGGTCTCCAGCGCGTCCCTGATCAGCGGATCGCCCCTCCCCGCCACCTCCAGGAGGCCGGCGCGGCTCGCGGGCGAGGCCAGGCGCCGGGTGACGTCGACGAACAGCCTCCCGCCGGCCTCGTGCATCGGCGCCATGGCCGTCAGCTGCCACACGGAGACGCCCAGTGGCTTCATGGGGTCGGTCATCATCTGCTGATGACCAACGGAGACGTAGACGTGGTTCTCCCGGTCGCGGGCCGCGGGGATGGGGAACAGCGTGGTGATTGGCCGGCTCTGCACGATCTGGAAGTCATCGTCGACCAGGCACCATTCGATGTCCTGCGGGCGGCCGAAATGCGCTTCGATCCGCCGCCCGAGCTGCACGAGCCGCACGACCTGCGCATCCGTCAGCGCCGGCTGCTCCTGCCGCTGCGGGTCGATCGCCACTTCCTGCGTCCCGCCAGCCGGCAGGGCGTGGATGGCACGCTGTTTGGCGGCGACCGCCTTGGCGACGATTTCGCCGTCGCGCACCTTGAAGACGTCCGGGTTCACCAGGCCGGAGACCAGGGCCTCGCCGAGGCCGAAGCTGGCGTCCACGGTGGCGACTTTCCGGTTGCCCGTGACGGGGTCGGCCGTGAACAGGATGCCGGCCGCATCCGGGAAGACCATCTGCTGCACGACCACGGCCATGTGGACCGTACGGTGGTCGATGCCGTTGCGCTGGCGGTAGGTCACGGCCCGCTCGGTGAACAGCGACGCCCAGCACCGGCTGACGTGCCGCAGGATCGCCGCCGGCCCCACGAGGTTCAGGTACGTGTCCTGCTGGCCGGCGAAGGAGGCCGTCGGCAGGTCCTCTGCCGTCGCGCTTGATCGCACGGCGTAGGCGGCTTGCTCGCCGAGCTGGGCGAGCGCGCGGGTGATCGCCGCCGCCAGATCGCCCGGGATGGCAATCCCTTCGATGATCCGGCGGATCTCCGCGCTGAACGTGCGAATCGCCTCCCGGTCGTCCGGGTTCAGGCGGGACAGCTGATCGAGTCGATCGTCGATCGACGGCGCTTCCGCCATGATCCGCCGGAAGGCGGCCGTCGTCACGCAAAAGCCAGCCGGCACGCGGATGCCTTCGATCCGCGACAGCCCGCCCAGGTGCGCGCCCTTGCCGCCAACGACCGCGACCTGCCTCTCGTCAACCTCTTGAAGATCCAACACGTACTGCTCGATCATTGCGATACCTCCGAGGCAGCCGTGCTCCGTCGCACTGCACTGGCCGATCGAATCACCGGCGCCTCGAGCTGTGTCGAACCTGTCGCTGGGCACGTCCTCATGTCTGGTTGGCTTCCCTCTGACGAATCGGCCGGCCGCTGCGCCCGGTCGGGCGGCGCGCACCCCCGCACCTCCGCGTCAAGCGCCCGCAACTGCACCGCCAATCTCATCAGCGGTTCGAGGTCGCCGCGTCCCCCGTACATCGACAACGCACCCACGTCGTGCCCCCCCATTTCCTCGTCGGTGCTGTGTCCGGCCGCCGATTCTGCGGCAAGACCCGGGTCTTGCCGCAAGCCCCCCTGTGCCCGCGATCGTCGGTCAGCTCATCATCGCCGCGGCCGAGGTGATCTGGCCGAGCAACCGGGACCTCGGCGACGTGCTGTTCAGCGTCTCCCCGATCCTGACCGGGGCCGGCCTGGTCACCGCCGGCGTGGCCATCATCCGCGTCTGGGCCCGGCCGTTCCGGTTCCTGCCGCTCACGCTCGGCGGGTCGCTGCGGAAGGGAGTGGCCTGCGTTTCTCAGGCCGTCGGCCGTACGGATCTGACGAGGCGTTCCACCAGGTCGCACAGGTCGCGTAGGTCGGTGCGGAACTCCTGGTTCCAGTCCACCGGGGCGTCCAGATGATCAGCGAGGGCTTGATGACCGGGTAGCTGTTCCGGTGGCAGCTGCGCTCGCCGGGCACGCGGATCGAGCGATCCGTCGCCGAATCGGCCGTTGACCTCGGAGCTGACGTGTCCGATTACGAACGTGCTGAGCATCCGCTCGAGCCGGGGCACCTCGGCCGCCGGAATGCCGGCGGCGAGCAGCGCCTGGTAGACCACGTCGACGATCCGCACGGCGGCAGGGCTCACCGCCGGCCGGGTGAACAGCAGCGGCAGCGCGGACGGATGGCGGGCGGCGACGGCGCGCAGGCCGTACGCCAGATGTTCGATCACTTCCCGCCAGCCGAGCCCGTCCGGCGGCTCCGGTACCTCCGCGAGGAGACGGCCGAGCACGGCGTCCAGCAGCTCGTCCTTGCTGCGGAAGTAGCCGTAGAGCGCCATCGGCGTCAGGCCCAGGTGCTGGGCCACGGCACGCATCGAGACGCCGTCGAGCCCGCGTTCGGCCGCGACGGCCAGCGCCGCGTCGAGGATTTCCGGCCGGCGGGATTCCTTGAGCTTTCGCACCGTTCCAGTCTACGGTGTATACCGTCAGTCTACGGCGTATACCGGAGGTGGTTGTGCTTCATGCGGACGGCTTGATCAAGCGCTACGGCGCGGTACGAGCGCTGGACGGGTTCACCCTCGACGTGCAGGCAGGCGAGATCACTGGCCTGGTTGGGCACAACGGCGCGGGAAAGTCGACCTTCGTCGACGTGCTCTGCGGCCTGGTGCGGCCCGACGGCGGCGCCGTGACCATCGGCGGCCGGCCGCCACGGGCCGCCCGCGGCGACGTCGGAGTGGCGCCGCAGCAGATCGCCCTCTACCCGGCCGCCACCGCCCGCGAGCACCTGCGCCTCTTCGGCCACATGGCCGGCCTACGCCGACGGGCACTCGCCGCCGCCACCGACGAGGTCGTCGACGCCTTGATGCTGACCGGCTTCCTGGATCGGCGGGTAGGCCTGCTCTCCGGTGGCCAGCAACGGCGCGTGCAGGCCGCGACAGCGCTGCTGCACCGGCCCGGGCTGCTGGTGATGGACGAGCCGACAGCCGGCGCCGATCCGGAGACCCGGCAGTCGCTGCTCGCCGTCCTACGCCGGCGTGCCGACGCCGGCGCGGCGGTCCTCTACACCAGCCACTACCTGCCCGAACTCGCCGAGCTGGGGGCGACCGTCGCGGTGGCACAGCGCGGACGGATCATCGCACGGGGTACGAGCGCGCAACTGCTCGACGGCCTGCCCGGCGAGGTGCGCCTGCGCGCCGACGACGCTGAGGAGATCCGGGTACGTACCACCGATCCCGCCCGGACGCTGATCACCCTGCTTGGCAACGCCCGCGGGGCGATACACGAGATCGACGTACGCAAACCGTCCCTGGACGATCTATACCACTCGCTGGCGGGCTAACCATGAGCGACTCCCTGTGGCGGATCGCCGCCGTGACCCGGCACAACGCGATTCTCCGGCTGCGCGACCCCGGTCCATTCCTCACCTACCTCGTGATGCCGATGGTGGTCATGCTGGCACTCCAGCCGATCTACCAACGCGCCATTCCCGGCGGAACCACGCAGATTGCGACCGGCATGCTGGTGATCTTCTCGGTGCTGGCCTTGTCCATCGTGGGCACCGCGACGCTCACCGAGCGCAGCTGGCACACCTGGGACCGGCTACGCGCCACCCGAGCGTCAACCACGGAACTCCTGCTCGGCAAGGCACTCCCGGTCTACGCCGTCTTGCTGCTGCAACAGTCGATCCTGCTGCTCTACGGCATCACGGTCCTCGGGGTGCGACCCAGCGGCGCATGCTGGTTGATCGCCGTCGCCATCGCCGCCTGGGGCGCGACGCTGCTCGCCATCGGCGCTGCCCTCGCGGCGGTCGTCCGCAGCCACGGCGAGCTGAGCGCGATCAGCGACATCAGCGCGCTAGTCCTTACCACGCTCGGTGGCGCCTTCATTCCGACCACGATGTTCCCGCACTGGCTGCAAGCGGTGGCTCCGGTCTCACCCGGCTACTGGGGCCTGACGATGCTGCAGGCCGCGCTGCGTGGCGACGTACCCGGCACACTGGCACCGGCCGTCATCCTGCTTCTGGTCGGCGCGGCGGCCGCGGCGTTCGCCTGTTGGCGCCTCGCCCGCGGCTGGGGACGCGCAACAATGTTGTGACCCGCAACCCGAACCTCTGGCGGCTCCAGTCATGAATCTCTCGCCCCCATCCGGCGCACACTGATCTCGGCAGATCCGGTCGTCTCGTCTCGGACGCGCTGTCAGCAGCCAGATGCGGATGCCTGTGGCCCGGCTCGCGACGCAGCGGGGAGGAGCCGCGTCACTGCTGGCCGGTCCCTAACCAAGTCAGGGGCGGATGGCGCGGAGGAACGTGGTGGCGAGTGTGTTGTGGGCGAGTGTGCCGGCCGCCAAGACAGCGCGCACATGGTTTTCAAAGCGGTAGCGCTCCTGATCGGTGAGCATTTGCGCCAACGCCTCCTCATACGTGGGGGCCAGCGGGTTGGGTGCCGTCTTCTTCAGCACCTCCCAATCGGTGGTCGGCAACGGGTACGGCACCTCGACCTCTGCCCGGTAGTCCAGCTCTACCGAAGCAAAGCCGGCCCCGCGCGCCCACCGCAGCAGGTCGCGCTCGTCGAAGCTGAGCATCGGGTTCTCGGCCTGCGGGAC
Organism: Micromonospora sp. DT47; assembly: GCF_049844475.1. Lineage (NCBI taxonomy): Bacteria > Bacillati > Actinomycetota > Actinomycetes > Micromonosporales > Micromonosporaceae > Micromonospora > Micromonospora sp. DT47. The sequence continues at coordinate 40,356 of NZ_JBNCLC010000032.1, forward strand.
GCTCTCGTACGCCCGGCGTAGCTTTGCCGCCAAGTCGGCGATAGGCGTCATGTCCAACCCGAACAGAATGGGGCCTGCCTCGGTTACGCCGAAGCTGTTGATCGGCTCGAAGATGGACAGCCGCCCGCTCGGGCGCAGCACTCGGAAGAACTTGGCGAACGCGGCCTGCTTGCGCTCGACGTAGATGAGCACCGACCGGGTCGTCACGATGTCCACCGACTGATCCTGAACCCCGCGCAGGTCGTCGGCGGAGGCGTGCACGAACCGGGAGCGGTCCAGTAGGCCGCCCGCGGCCGCCCGGAGTCGGCACTCGTCGAGTAGATCCGTGGAGATGTCGCTGAAGATGACCTGCCCGCCCGGGCCCACCCGCTCCAGCGCGGCGAAGCCAAGCAGGCCGTTGCCGGTGCCCACGTCGAGCAGCACATCCCCTGCCGCGACTTCGGCACGGTCCAGCACCCCGTCGCGATAAGCCGCCAGCAGCGATGCCCCGTGCGCCCGGACGCCCGGGTCACCCGCGTCCCGGCGCCGCAGTATCCACTGCGCCCACCGATCCTGATTGGCGCTCGTCATTGCCTCACGCTAGCCGACAGCGGGGTGTTGCCTGCGGCGGCGATCTGCAGCGGTCACGGCACCACGCCTTCTGGCGCCGGTCAATCACGCGCATCGGCGGGACCGCGCTCATCGCGGCAGATCCGTGCGTTCCGACCTGAGCGCGGCAGGCCCTGTCAGCGGTCCGCATAGCATTCGTCAACTGGGCACGGGCTGTTCATCGGTAGAGCGGCTGGTCCTGGGTGGGGTCGGCGGGGACCACGTCGAGGCGCGGGTCGGTGGTGAGTTGGGTGATCAGCGCCCGGGTCCCGCCGATCCCGGCCCAGTGCGGATCGACGTCCTTGGCCACGCACCAGGCGTGATCAGCGGGCCAGGCGAACGCCGGCTCGGCGTTGCTGAGACGGCGCTGGCCCGGCCACCCCGCAGCAGTGTCCCATGTGCCGACGTCGACTATCGGCCCTCGAAACAACCAGTACGCACGGTTGGGCACCACAACCTTGGGCGCGCGCGGCATCGAGGGCGGGGCAGCGGGTGTGGGCGCCAGTCCCGGCTGGCCGCCGAGCCGCTCAAGCGGGGCGCCGGTGTTCTCTTCGTCGATGTACACGGCGTCGTCGTCGGCTGCGACGTCGGCGTCGCCGAAGCCTTCCCAGACGCAGAAGTAGCAGTCTGCGGGGGTCGTGGTGTGGGTGGCCAGCACCTCGAAAAGGGTGGGCAGCTGGTCGGTGGGCCATTCCGCGTCGACCTCGTTCTCGCTTTGGCCGGGGCGTGTCGGATCGGGCAGGAACCGAAGCCGCGCGTAGGCGTCGAAGCCCGCAGGGCCGAGGCCCACAAGCTGTTGCCACGGCAGGTCGCTGTGGGCGATCCAGTCGGCGGCCGACAGTTCCCGACAGAAGTTGAGTGTCACGTTCCGGTTCTACCGCCAAGCCCCGTACCGGCGCATCTGCCAGGTCACGCCGACGGGTCAGATAAGGAGTGAACTGCCGCCCAGGGGCAAGGCAGGAGCAGGCTTATGGGTGCTGCCTCTGTCGGTACGGATGACAGCCCGCCGGGGGCGAGGCCCCGAGACCACCGCAGGTTTCCAACGGCGACCAACGCAACTCGCGATCATCGGCATGAGCGCGGATCGCGATGATGACAGGACGTTGCGTGAGGGTGGTCTGCACGCCAGACGCGACACGTACCCGCCACCGACGTTGGGCACGCATCGGCGCGTGGCGCCGAGCCGGGTTGGCGGAAACCATGCGGCTCCCAGCACCTTTGCGAGTAGTCTCCGGGGTAGCTGCGTCGTACCGATTCACGCAGCTCGTCGAGCCTGCAACGCCCCGCTGCATTCGGGTTGTTGCCTCCCCGGCCCCGGGCCCAGCCCCCGCCCGCTCACCAAGCAATCCCTGTAAGAGCCTGGTAAATAAGGGTTTCAGGTGTGTTGGTGACGGGCGAGGCGGCGGGTCATGACGATGATCATGGCCCA
>NZ_JBNCLC010000033.1:0-39499 GCF_049844475.1 Micromonospora sp. DT47
TGACCCCCGCCGCCCCACGCACCACCGGCGGCGTAAGGATCAAGTTGGCCCGCGGAGGCCCGCCCCACCCAGTGGGGGGTCGCTCGCCTACGGCGAGGATCCACAACACCCACCGCAAACCCGGTGAACGTTAGTGGACACCGCCCTAGGGACAGGCACCCGCCGGCTCAGTGCCGGCCGGCGAGTGGTTAGAGGACCTCCGAGCGGTGACGAACGCCTCGTCCCGGAGGGCGCCCCGCAGGCGCTCGGCGGCCGCTGCGGGAGGGGCGTCGATGCACGCGTCGCTCCCCGGACTACCTGAGGGGCGCTTCGGTCGGCTTCTGGCTGGAGCTCCAGCCCTGTCGGTGGAGACGTTCGACACCGTCCAGGAGGAGGCCGAGTGTGAACTCGAACTCGAACTGGTCGTCGCAGCCCGAGCCCACCACCGAGGCTGTATCGTGCCGCCGGCTGGTGGCGACGGCCGCGATGTGGGGATACGTCTCCGCCATCTGCCGAGCGGCGGCCTCCGACATGCCATCGGCGTTCTTGGGGTCGTCGTAGAGCTCCTGGGTGAAGCCGAAGATGCGACTCCCCAGCGCGTGCATCACGTGATGCGTAAGGTCGATCGACAAGCCACCGGCGACGAACATCGCGATCGTGGAGTCCATGTAGGTGAGCACCGCCGGTGTCGGCTTGGTCCTCGACTCCATGACCCGTCGCGCCCACGGGTGACGCAGCAGCACCCTCCGGGCCGACAGGATCCGCGCCCGGACCGCGCTCCTCCAGTCCAGGTCCGGGTCCGGCGCGTCGATCTCAGCGACCACCATGTCCACCATGCCGTCGAGGAGCTCGTCCTTGTTGGCCACGTGCTTGTAGAGCGCCATCGGCACTACACCCAGCTCCTGCGACAGCCGGCGCATGCTCACCGACTCGATGCCCTCCTCGTCGGCCAGGGCGACCGCCCTGGCCAGCATCCGGTCTCGGTTCAAGGGCGTACGACGAGACGCCGCCTGACCTGGGGCCATCAGCTCCGTCCTTTCACAGAAGTCATCCGATCATCGCTTGACAGGTGTACAGCGTACACCTTAGCGTCTCACTCATTGGTGTACGCCGTACACCTCCACGATCTTCAAAGGAGTAGTGCAATGACCGCAACTCGTAAGACCGCACTGGTCGCGGGCGTCTTGTTCCTGATCACCGAGGTCTCGGCGATCGCCGGGCTCGCGCTCTACCAGCCCGCTCTCACCGACCCGAACTACGTCGGCGGAGCCGGTGCCGACGCCCGCGTGCTGCTGGGCGCGCTCAGCGAGCTCATCCTGGTCATGTCCGTCATCGGCACCGCCGTCACGCTGTACCCGGTGATCCGCCGGCAGAACGAGGGCATTGCTCTCGCCCACGTCGCCGGGCGCCTCCTCGAGGCCGCCATCATCACCGTCGGCATCGTCAGCGTGCTGGCTCTGGTGACCCTGCAGCAGGACGGCGCGGCAGCCGGCACGGACGACGGTGCAATCGTCGCCGCCGGGCAGGTGCTGGTCGCCGTCCACGACTGGACGTTCCTGCTCGGCCCCAGCGTCGTACTGGGCATGAACAGCCTGCTGCTGGCCTACCTGGTCTACCGGTCCCAGCTCGTGCCTCGCTTCATCGCCCTGCTGGGACTCGTCGGTGGCCCGCTCGTCTCCACCTCCGCCGTCGCCGTGCTGTTCGGGCTCTACAGCCCGACCTCCCACACCGTCTCCGCGCTGCCGGTGTTCGCGTGGGAAGTCAGCTTCGCCGTCTACCTGATCGTCAAGGGCTTCAAGCCCTCCCGCATCACCGCCCACCCCACCGCATCGGACCAGCCACACCCCGAGCTCTCCGTCGCGTGACCCCCCGTTCGCGGCCCAGCGACGGGCAGGTACGGGTAGCGGTCGCCGCCGCACCCATCACCCCCCTTGATGTGCTGTGCGCGACCGGCACCTCGTACTTCGGCAGGCCGTGTGCCCTACCTCCCCGGTGTGCAGGGCGTGGGTCGGCTCGACGACGGGACACCGCTCTGGTTCTCGACCACCGCCGGGATGCGTCCCGGCGACGGCAGCATGGCCGAATACTGCGTCCTCCCAGCAGCCGACGTCGTCACACTGCCTGACGACGTCGACCACACCCTCATCGCCGCTCTCGGCCTGTCGGCAGTCGCTGCCTGGGTGACCTTGACCTCGCGCGGCGAGATGCGTCAAGGAGAGCAGGTCCTGGTCCTCGGCGCGGGTGGCGTCGTCGGACAGGTCGCACTACAGGTGGCCCGGCTGCACGGCGCCCGGCGCATCATCGCCGCCTGCCGTTCCACCGCCGCCCAGGAACGCGCCCGCAAGCGAGGCGCCGACGCCGTCGTCGCCCTGACCGACTTCGATGACGTGGAGTCCCTCGCGGCACGACTTCCGGAAGCGTGCGACGGGCCGGTGGACGTCGTACTCGATCCGCTGTTTGGCGTGCCAGCCGCCGCGGCGCTGCGCACCCTCAATGCCCACGGCCGGCTGGTCAACCTTGGCAGCTCGGCGGGCGAGCATGCCCCGTTCGACTCCGCGACCCTGCGCAGCCGGTCGCTTCGTTTACTGGGCTACACGAACAACGAGCTGAGCACCGAGCAGAAGGCGCGGGCTCTGCGAGTCGTCGCCGACCATGCCGCCGCCGGGCGGTTGGTCCTCGATTACGAGACCACGTCGCTTACCGATGCCGGTGAGGCCTGGTCACCGCAAGCCGATGGGCGCGCCACAAGCCGGATCGTGCTGACGCCCGACGGTACGACGTGCCGCAATACCTGACGCGCCGTTGCCCTGCCATTCTCGACGCCTCACTCCGTCATTCCGGCGGCGTGCCGGCGGTGGCCACGGCGGTGCTGCCGGACGGGCGGGTGGTGGCTGCCACCGGCGTCACCGGTCGCGTTTTCTCGTAACGGTCAGCTGAGGACCTGTTCCCGCGTAGCGTAGTGGGCAGCCGGCTAACGGTTGACGCCAGAGGTGCGTCAGGCAGCCGCTGTGGCGGCGGGAGCCGCTCGGCCAACTGCCGAGAGTCCGGCGGGCGTGATGTGACCCGGTGCGCGGGGAGTTCTGCCCAGTGGGCAAATAAGACGGTGCCAGGCTTCGGCCAACTCTGCACCGCCTCTGACCCACTCAGCCGCAGGAGGTGCGGACGTTGCCCATGCTGTCAGCGCTCAATCCTCGGCACACCGTCGCCCCGCCGGGATACAGCCGCTGGCTCATCCCGCCCGCGGCGCTGGCGGTGCACGTGTGCATCGGGCAGGTCTACGCGACGAGCGTCTACAAGAACTCCCTCATCGCGCACTTCGACACCAGCCAGACGGCGATCGGGGCGATCTTCAGCATCGCCATCGTCATGCTGGGTTCGTCGGCGGCTGTGGGTGGCACGTGGGTGGAGCGGAACGGACCGCGCCGGGCAATGCTCGTCTCCGCCTGCTTCTGGGCCAGCGGATTCCTGATCGGCGCGCTCGGCATCGCGACCCGTCAACTCTGGCTCCTCTACCTCGGATACGGCGTCATCGGCGGCATCGGGCTCGGCATCGGCTACATCTCGCCCGTCTCTACGCTGATCAAGTGGTTCCCGGACCGGCCCGGCCTCGCCACCGGGCTGGCCATCATGGGCTTCGGCGGCGGCGCCTTGCTCGCCAGCCCGCTCGCGCGCCAACTGCTCTCCCTCTACGACCCCGCCTACAACCCCGCCAACCCTGGCGCGGTCGCGTCGGGGCATGCCCTGGTGGGGCTCTTCGTCACGCTCGGCCTCGGATACTTCGCAATCATGATGTTCGGCGTGTTCAACGCCCGGGTCCCTCCACCGGACTGGCGGCCCGCCGGGTTCGACCCCGCGCGCGTCGCCGCCCGGCCGCTGGTGACGAGGGCGAGCGTGTCCGTGTCGAACGCCATGCGCACCCGCTCGTTCTGGCTGCTGTGGATCGTGCTGTTCTGCAACGTCACCGCGGGCATCGGCATCCTGGAGCAGGCCAGCCCGATGATCCAGGATTTCTTCCGGGACGACGGGGTCTCCACCATCTCGGTCTCGGCGGCGGCCGGTTTCGTGGGAGTGTTGTCGCTGTTCAACATGGCCGGGCGGTTCGTCTGGTCATCGACGTCGGATCTCATCGGCCGCAAGCCCATATACATGCTCTACCTCGGCCTCGGCATCGTGCTCTACACGCTGCTAGCCGTGGTCGGACACACGGCGACGGCGATATTTGTACTGCTCGCCTCCGCGATCATCTCTTTCTACGGGGGTGGCTTCGCCACCATCCCCGCCTACCTGCGCGACCTGTTCGGCATTTTCCAGGTCGGCGCCATCCACGGCCGGCTGTTGACCGCATGGTCTGCCGCAGGCGTCGCCGGGCCGCTGATCGTCAACCGGGTCCTCGACACCCAGGGCAAACCCGGCACTCTCACCGCATCGGCGTACCGGCCCGCGCTGTTCACCATGGTCGGCGTCCTCGCCGTCGGGTTCATCGCCAACCTGCTGGTCCGGCCCGTGCCCGAACGGTTCCACGAACCCGACAGGGGACCAGCCTCTCCCGTAGCGCGCGCCTCTGTCACCGAGCCGGTTGCCCTCGGCCGGGAGAGCCAGCCCCCTGTCCCCGAACACGTCGGTAGCCAGACCGGGCGGATCTGGCTGTCGTGGCTGCTCGTCACGGCACTGCTCGGATACGGCGTCGTCCAGACCGCCATCACCGCCGCGAAGCTGTTCGCCGGGTGATGCCACCCACCCGCGCATGAGCGCGGACGGCTTTTCGAGCTCCGGCGTAGCGGTAGGCCGCCGAGGCGCCCCGGCCTAGCGGCGGGCCGCCGCCCCGTTCTGGTCCAGCCGCTCCCGTTGCGGCACGACCGTGTACTTCGGATCCCGCGCCGAGGCGACCCCAGCCTCGTATACCCCGAACCGGGTCGCCAGCGAGGCGGCCAGCAGCGCCGCGCCGGACAGGGCCGAGACAACCCGGCTGCGCCGCCCGAGCAGAGCTGCGGCCACCCCCGCCGCGAGCAGCACCCGTCCGGCCCGCAGCAGCCCACCGGAGCGCCCCTGCCGGTAGGGCTCACTGGTCAGCCCCAGCCGCTCCAACCGCCGGCCGCCGACCAGTTCGACGGCCGCACCGGCCAGGGCCAGCCGCCGGACCGGGCCGGTCTCGGCGGCCGGCGCCGCGATCAGCGCGACGCCGGACGCCGCGGCGAGCGCGCTGCCGGCGAAGAGGAAGGGCAGGTCGGGGTAGGCGTCGTGCCAGGACGGCACCGCCGTGTCGGCGAGCAGCACACCGGTGTACGTGGCCAGCGCCGGCGCCACGGTCGCGGCCACCAGCCCGGCGGTGTTCCCCACCGGCGGCACCACCCGGCGGGCGAGGCCGAGCGGGCCGCGGCGCGGCAGCCGCGGCGCGAGCTCGGCCACCGCGGCCAATCCGGCCGCCGGCCCGAACGCAGCGAGGATCCAGGTGCCGACCGACATGGGTGACGTCACCTTGACCACGCGCAGCATGTGGTGGAAGCGTTCCGGACGCCCCAGGTCGTGGATCAGGAAGTAGGTGCTGGCGCTGACCGCCCCGAGCGCGGCCCAGCGCCCCACCCGGCGCAGCCCGGGCCGGCCGGTCAGCTGTGCGCCGGCGGCGACCAGTGAGGTGCCCGCGGCGAGACCGCCGGCGAACAGGTAGGCCGGGATGTCGTGCTTCCACACCGGGGCCTTGAGAATCGGCCGGCCGTAGTAAGACCTGAACCCTACCGGCGGGACGTTGACCTGCTCGCCGGCCTCGCGCCCGCCCTTCCCCCGGCCCTTCGTCGCGGGGCGGCCGGACTGCCGGCGGCGTCGGCCGCCGTCAGCCCGGTCAAGGCTGGCCTGGAAGTCGCGGAAGCGGCCGCGCAGCGGCTCGCCAGGCTCACCCGCCCCGTCCGGTGCCGCGCTGGTCACGAGCGTCCTCCGAGGAACGCGGCGACCGTAGCGGCCGCCATGGTCAGCGCCGCGAGGCCCGCCCGCCGCCACATCCGCGGCAGTTCGCGGGTGGTGACCACCGGGTCGGGTGGCAGCCCGTACACCTCGGGCTCGTCGAGGAGCAGGAAGAACGCGCCGTCGCCACCGACGCCGTCGTTCGGGTCGTGGCCGTAGAGCTGCGCCTCCGGCACTCCGTTGGCGTGCAGCCGCTCCACCCGCGCCTGGGCCCGCTCGCGCAACTCCTCCAGCGGGCCGTACTGGATCGACTCGGTGGGGCAGGCCTGGGCGCAGGCCGGGGTCATGCCGGCGCCGAGGCGGTCGTAGCAGAGCGTGCACTTCCATGCCCGGCCGTCGTCCTTGCGCTGGTCGATCACGCCGTAGGGACAGGCCGGGATGCAGTAGCCGCAGCCGTTGCAGATGTCCTCCTGCACCACCACCGTGCCGAACTCGGTGCGGAACAGCGAGCCGGTGGGGCAGACGTCCAGGCAGGCGGCGTGGGTGCAGTGCTTGCAGACGTCGGACATCATCAGCCAGCGGAAGTCGGTGCGCTCGTCGACGCCGGTGCCGCGGCCGGGCGGCTCCGCGCCGGGCATGCCGAGGAACTGCGGGCCACCGGCCGCAGCGTCGGCGGTCCGCGCGACCGTGCCGGCCGGTGCGCCGGCGGCCATCCGGGCGGCCGCGTCGGCCATGCCCGGCGGCACCCCCGGGTCGGTGCCGGACGGGTTGCCGGTGCCGGCGGCCACCGCCGCCGACGCCGCGCTGGCCGACCCGACCGTCGGGGTGCCGGCGAACGGCGGGGTACGGTGGCCGGCCGGGACCGGCTGCTCGATGAAGGCCACGTGCCGCCACGAGTTCGCGGTCAGCGCCCCGGTGTTGTCGTACGACATGCCGAGCAGGTCGAACCCGGAGTCCGGAACCCCGTTCCACTCCTTACAGGCCACCTCGCAGGCCTTGCACCCGATGCAGACGCTGGTGTCGGTGAAGAAGCCCACCCGCGGCGGGGCGTCGACGTAACCGGCGTCCGGGGCGGGATCGAGCGGACCGTACAGGCTGTTCGCGTTCACCATCGGTCAGGCCTCCCGACCGCTGGCGGTGTCTGTGGTGAGGATCGGCGGGTAGTGGGCCAGCAGGTTCCCGGACCGCCGGTAGTAGCCGGCGATCATGTCCAGCACCGCCGGCCCGGTGGGCCGGCGCCCGGGCTGCACGTCACAGGTGCCGACCTTGCTCTCCTGAATCAGCACGTTGGGGTCGAGGGTGATCCCGAACAGGTCGTTGGCGGAGTCGCCGCGGCTCAGACCCTCGTATCCCCAGTGGTAGGGCAGCCAGACCTGGTGGATGATCCGGTCGTCGACCCGTAGCGGGGTGAGCCGATCGGTCACCAGGACCCGTGCCTCGATGACCGCCCGCGAGGTCACCAGGTGGGCCCAGCCCAGATGCGTCAACCCGCGCTCGGCCGCCAACTCCGGGGAGACCTCGACGAACATCTCCGGCTGCAGCTCGGTCAGGTACCTGACCGTCCGGCTCATCCCACCCGCCGTGTGGTGCTCGGTGAGCCGACTGACCGTGAACACGTACGGGAAGACGTGGCTCTGCGGTTCCGGCGGGCTGGGGTTGAGCGGGTTCACCGGATGGTCGTAGACCTTGCGGGTGGGGTTGGCCTGTTGGCCGTAGAGCGGGTTGCGCACCGGCGACTCGGCCGGCTCGTAGTGGGTGGGCATCGGCCCGTCGATCACTCCGGCCGGTGCGTACAGCCAGCCCTTCCCGTCGCCCTGCATGATGAACGGGTCGTTACCGGCGATCGCGTAGACGCCGGTGGCGTCCTTCGGCGGCCGGTAGGACGGCGGCTTCCTCTTCTCGAAGTCGGGCACGTCGTGGCCGGTCCACTCGCCCGCGTCGGCGTCCCACCAGACGAAAGCCTTGCGCTCGCTCCACGGGCGGCCGTCCGGGTCGGCGGAGGCGCGGTTGTAGAGGATGCGGCGGTTGGCCGGCCAGGCCCAGCCCCACTCGGGGGCCACCCAGCTCTGCTCCCGTCCGGGCTTCCGGCGGGCGGCCTGGTTGACCCCGTCGGCGTAGACCCCGCAGTAGATCCAGCAGCCGCCGGCCGTTGACCCGTCGTCCTTCATCTCGGTGAACAGCGACAGCGGGCGGCCGGTGGCCACCTCGTACCCGTTGATCTCGCGCAGCACCGCCTCGGCGCTCGGCTCCGCGTGTACGCCGTGCGCCGGGTAGTCCCAGGTGAGGTCGAGCAGGGCCCGGTCGCGCGGGCGGGTGGAGCCAGCCAGCCTCTCCCGCACGATCCGCCCGAGGTGGTAGAAGAACCACAGCTCGGAGCGGCAGTCGGCGGGCGGGTCGAGCGCCTTCTCTCGCCACTGCAGCAGCCGCTGGGTCTGGGTGAAGGTGCCCTCCTTCTCCACATGTGAGGCGGCGGGCAGGAAGAACACCTCGGTGCGGCACTCCTCCGGCACGATCTCGCCGGTGGCCACCTCCGGGCCGTTCTTCCAGAACGTGGCGCTCTCGATCAGGTAAAGGTCCCGCACCACGAGCCAGTCGACGTTTGCCATGCCCAGCCGCTGGGCCCGGCCGTGCGCCGAGCCGACCGCCGGGTTCTGCCCGAGCAGGAAGTAGCCCTTGATCTTGCCGTCGATCATGTTCAGTACTTGCTGGTACGTCCCGTGGTCGCCGGTCATCCGTGGTAGGTAGTCGTAGCAGAAGTCGTTGTCCGGGGTGGCCGAGTCACCCCAGTACGCCTTGAGCAGGTTCACCCCGTACGCCTGCGCGTTGCCCCAGAAACCCTTCTGCCTGGGGTGCCGGATGCCGTTGATCCAATCGTTGAAGGTCGGATGCTGCGCGTGGTGCGGCATCGGCAGGTAGCCCGGTAGCAGGTTGAACAGCGTCGGGATGTCCGTGGAGCCCTGGATACTGGCGTGCCCGCGCAGTGCCATGACGCCGCCGCCGGGACGGCCCACGTTGCCCAGCAGCAACTGGATGATCGCGCCGGTGCGGATGTACTGCACGCCGACACTGTGCTGGGTCCAGCCCACGGCGTAGACGAGCATGCTGGTGCGCTCCCGGCCGGAGTTCTCCGTCCAGGCCCGGGCGACCTCCTCGAACTTCTCCCGCGGGGTGCCACAGACCCGCTCGACCATCTCGGGGGTGTAGCGGGCGAAGTGGCGCTTGAGGATCTGGTAGACACAGCGCGGATGGCGCAACGTCTCGTCCCGTTCGGCCTCCCCGCCCACCGGCGCCCCGTGCGACTCGTGCCGCAGCCCCGCGGCGGTCTCCCGCTCCGTTTCGGTGTCGTGCCCGGCGGCGTTGCGCTCGTGGCCCGCATACTGCCAGCTGGTCTGGTCGTAACTGGCGTTCGTCGAATCGAAGCCGGAGAACAGCCCGTCCAGGTCCTCGGTGTCGCGGTAGTCCCCGCTGACGATGGTCGCCGCGTTGGTGTAGGCGACGACGTACTCCCGGAAATCCAGTTCGTTGTCCAGGATGTAGCGCACGATCCCGCCGAGGAACGCGATGTCCGTGCCCGCCCGGATCGGGACGTACGAGTCGGCCATGGCGCTGGTCCGAGTGAACCGCGGATCCACGTGGAAGATCTTGGCGCCACGCGCCTTGGCTTCCATCACCCACTGGAACCCGACGGGATGGGCCTCGGCCATGTTGGAGCCCTGGATGACGATGCAGTCGGAGTTGATCAGGTCCTGCTGGAAGTCCGTCGCGCCACCGCGACCGAAGCTGGTCCCCAGACCGGGGACGGTGGCGGAGTGTCAAATGCGCGCCTGGTTCTCGATCTGTAGCGCCCCCAACGCGGTGAACAACTTCTTGATGAGGTAGTTCTCCTCGTTGTCCAGCGTCGCGCCACCCAGGCTGGCGATGCCCAGCGTGCGGTGCAGCGGGCGGCCCTCGTCGTCGACGTCCTCCCAGGTCTCGTCCCGCGCGGCCAGCACCCGATCGGCGATCATCTCCATCGCCGTGTCGAGGTCGAGGTCCTCCCACTCGGTGCCGTACGGCCGGCGGTAGCGCACTGTCTGCTGGCGCAGCTCGCCGGTGACCAGGCTCTTGCTCGCCGCGCCTTTCGGGCACAGCCGGCCCCGCGAGATGGGGCTGTCCGGGTCGCCCTCGATCTGGGTGACCCGACCGTCCTTGACGTACACCCGCTGGCCGCAGCCCACGGCACAGTACGGACAGACCGACCTGGCCATCGAGTCGGCCGTCTCCGTGCGCGCGGTCAGCCTCTCGGAACGGGCTGACTTCGCGGCGGCACCACGGCCGAGCGGATCAGTGCCGGTGAGCTGGCGGTAGACCGGCCACCCCTCGATCCAGGCGCGGACGCCCATGGCAGCACCTTCCCCACAGCAGGGCGAAAACGCGAACGCTCTGACGATAGGCCGGTCGAGCGGAAGCCGAAGCGATTGCGACGCCTGTCCCCCTATCGTCGGACCGTGACCCGGATACTCGTCAACGGCGCCGGCGGGTTCCTCGGCGCCCACATCACCGCAGCACTGGTCGCCGCAGGCGACGAGGTGGTGGCGTTCGACATGGGCCACCCGCCCGACCACCGCGGACGGGGCCGGAGTCGGTCGCCGGGGTCCCCTGTCGCAACAGACGCCGCGGCCCGCCGAGGCGTACGGCTGGCTGCAGACCGCCGGGCAGCTCGGCATCGCGGCCGGCTCGGCGGCTCGCGGCGCGGTCAACGACCACCTCGGCAGCACGCCTGCGTTCCTGGTGGTCTGCGGGGCGCTGACGCTCGCCCTGGCCACCGCGCTCACCCGTCGCCGGGCCCTGCGGATCCCGCCCGCCGGGCCGGACGGGGAACCCCGGACCGACCGCGCCGCCCCGATGCCGCGACCCGAGGTCGGCGCTGCCGGCGAGGTTTCGTCGGTGATGAGACCGGGTAGCCAACGCCGACCGGATCCGGCACCGACGGGAGGCGACCGTGGGGTACCAGGCGCGGAACGGAGAGCTGCCGGTCGACCCGGAGCACGCCGAGGACGAGGCCGGCCAGGCCCGGTTGGTGCAGGCCGAGGCGGACACCGACATCCCGGCGCCGGACGATACCGACGTGCCGCCGGACGTTGTCACCGAGGATGACGGGTCGGGGGTCGCCGGCGGCTCTGCCGGCAGCAGCGCCGGCGGTTCCAGCCTGCCGGGACACCCAGACGCAACCCGCTGAACCCGGCCAGGTTTGCGCCGCTCGTCGCGTACGGACTCGCATGTCCGCTCTCTGCTGGTGCCTTGACCGCAGACCTTCGCGGTGTTGGTGACAGTCAGCCGACGGATGCTGGCGGCCGGAGCAGGGACCGGGTTGGGAGCAACGGAGTGCGCTGAACGGAGTTGAACTGCAGCCTGAAGCCGGTCGGCGCTCAAACGTACGGCCGGTTGGCGGTCACGTCCGCGCTGACGGCGGGCGGCTGAGCGGGCACTGATCGAGGTACATTGCGAGGAGATTCCGGATCACTCGATCGGGGGCCGGGAAGTGGGTCGACGCCGATGACCCCCACGCAGCTGCGCGCCTATGTCGCCGTGGTCCGGCTGGGGTCCGTCAAGCGGGCCGCCGCGCAGCTCGAGGTCTCCGAGTCGGCCGTGTCGCTACACATCGGACAGCTGCGCAAGGAACTCGGTGACCAGCTGTTCTCCCGAGCGGCGGCGGGGCTCGCGTTCACCCCCGGCGGGCTGCGGCTGGCCAGCCGGGCGGCTGAGCTGCTGGGCCTGCAGGACCGCACGGTGCTCGAGGTGAGCGCCGCGGGACGCGGCCGCCGGCTGCTGCGGGTCGCCGCGTCGAGCCTGTTCGCCGAGCTCGCCGCGCCGGGGCTGCTCGAGCTGTTCGCGAAGCGCGCCGCCGACCTCGATGTTGAGCTGAGCGTGCGCAACCCGGGCTCGTTCGAGACGCTGCTGCTGACCCGGGCCGCCGACATCGCGATCGGGCCGCAACCGCCGGTCGTCGACACGTCGATCGCCTGCCGGCCGGTGATGAACTACCGGCTTGTGATCGTTGTCGGCCCGGACCATCCGCTGGCCGGCGTGCAGGCGTCGCCGGGGCAGCTGCGCGACCAGACCTGGCTGCTCGGGCCGTCGGCGGCCGCTGACCTGGGTGCGGTCCCGGCGGTGCTGCGCCGGCTCGCCGTGCCCGACAGCCGGCAGCAGGTCTTCCAGAGCCACGCGGCCGCGCTGGGGGAGGCGAAGCGTGGCAAGGGCGTCGCGCCGGCGCTGTCGTTCACTGTTGCGCCGGACGTCCGCAAGGGCCATCTCCTGCTACTGGCCGGGCCGCACGCGACCTTCGAGGCCGTATGGCATTCGCTGGTGCTCGCCAAGCCGGACCCCCCGTCGGCTGCGGCCGAGCTGTCCCGGTTCGCGTCGACGCCGCGGGCGATTCAGGCGATGATGCGTGGCGCGGGAGTCAACGTGGGCCACTTCAAGCCGTCGGTGCACGTGACGCTCTGGAGCTGACGGGCGGCGTCCGCCAGGTCGCGGAACGTCCCGGCCGGCAGCAGCCGGTCGCAGTAGGGCAGCGCGGCGGCCATGCCCGCCACCCGAGGGACGAAGCCGGGGGCACCGGCCCGCGGATTCAACCAGACGATCCGGTACGCGCGGCGGCGCAGCCGGGCCATCGTGGTGGCGAGCTCGCCGGGCGGGTCGCTGTCCCAGCCGTCCGAGCCGATCACCACCACCGCCCCGCGGACGGCGTTACCGTGGTGCGACGCGAGCAGGGCACGCAGGTTCGTGGCGATCCGGGTGCCGCCAAACCGGTCGGTCACGGCCGCGTTGGCGTGCGCGACCGCCGCGGCTGCCGAGGTGTGTCGCAGCGCGACCGTGAGCCGGGTCAGCGTCGTCGCGAACGCGAACACCTCCGCGTCGGCGATCACCGCGAACGCCCGCATCAGGTGCAGGTACGCGGTGGCCTGCGCGCGCATCGACTCGCTGACGTCGCAGAGCAGCACGACCCGGCGCGGTCGCCGCACCGGCCGCTCGCGGACGACCTCGACGGGTTCCCATGCGGTGCGGCGGGCCCGGGCGATCGTCGGGCGCAGCGCGACCCGCCGTCCGGCCGGGCCGACGGCTTGCCGCCTGGTGCGCCGGGTCGGCCAGCCGGCGACGGCCGCGCGCAGGGCGTCGCCGAGCAGTGCGACCTGCGCGGCGTCGAGCTCCTCGAACGGCCGGTCGGCGAGCACGGCGAGGGCGCCGGGGCGCCGCTCGGGCAGCCGCAGCGCGGCGTCGGACTCCCGCGCCTCGGCGACGGCCGGTGGCAGCGTCGCCCACGGCAGCCCGCCGCCCGGGCCCGCGTCGTCGGTGTCCGCGGGCACCGGCACGTGCACCTCGTCGCGGCGGCCCGGGGCCGCGGACCGGGTCAGCGGCAGCGGCGGCGCGTCGGCGAAGACGGCTGCGAAGACGCGGTCGAACGCGGCAAGGTGGGCGCGCCGCCGGACCAGGCTGATCCGGGCGGTCCAGTAGAGCGTGGACATCGAGACGGGTGGGCTGGCGGCGAGCGCCCGGACGAAGTCGTCGACGTTGGTGAGCCCGGCCGGGACGCCGGCGTGCCGCAGCCGGTCGGCGAAAGCCACGGCGAACGCGGCCCGGTCGACCCCGCGCAGCATGGCGGAACTCACCGGCGCGTGACCAGCCAGACGATCACCGCGCCGACCGCCAGGACGCCGACGGCCACCGGCACGAGCCGCTTGGAGATCGAGCCACCGGCAATGCTGAGCAGGTCAAGCGCCTCAGGTTCGGCGGCGGGCTCGGCGAGGGTCGTGGTGGCCGGGGGCTCGACGGGCGAGGGCCCGACGGCGGCGGTGCTGGGCGTGGTCGCGACGGCCGCGGCGGACGCGGTCGTGACGGGCTCAGGCTCGGGCCGGGCGGCCGACGCGGCCGGGGTGACCGCCGGCTCGGTGGCCGGCGCCGCCGCACCCGGCTCCTCGGCCGCCAGCTTGGCCTCCAGGTTGGTGACGAACTGGGCCAGCAGCTTGCCCGACACCTCCTTGATCATTCCGCTGCCGAACTGGGCAAGCCTGCCCGAGATCTTCAGGCTGGTGTCCACGCTGACCAGCGTCCGGTCGCCGTCCGGTCGCAGCTGGGCGGTGACCAGTGCGGCGGCGTTGCCCGCCGACCGGGCATCGCGGCCCTTCGCGTCGATCACCCCGCGGTACTGCGCGTCGTCCCTCTCAACGAACTGCGCGGTGCCCGTGAACTCGGAGATGACCGGCCCGACCTTGACCTTCACCTTGCCCCGGTAGAGGTCGCCGTCGACGCCGGTCAGCTGGGCGCCCGGCAGGCACGGCGCGATCCCCTCGAGGTCGGTGAGGATCGCCCAGGCCCGCTCGATCGAGGTGTTGACCGAGAACTCGTTGGTGATCTTCATGGCTGACGCTCCTGGTAGGTGCCGAGCGCGGCGGCGACGGCGGCGCGGTCGTCGGGGGTCTTGGCGATGGTGCCGATGGTCCGGACGATGTCGCCGGCGGCGAGGTCGGTGGCGCCGAGCACGGACAGCGCGGCGACCCAGTCGATGGTCTCGGCCATGCCGGGCGCCTTGTCCAGCTCCAGGCCGCGTACGCCGCCGATGAACTCGGTCGCCGTGCGGATCAGCGGCTCGGCCGCACCCGGCACGGCACGGCGGACGATCTCGGCGGCCCGGCTCGGCTCGGGGAAGTCGATCCAGTGGTACAGGCAGCGGCGGCGCAGCGCGTCGTGTAGTTCCCGGCTGCGATTGGAGGTGAGCACGACGACGGGCGGCGTGCTCGCGGTGAACGTGCCGAGCTCGGGGATCGTGATGCCGGTCTCGCCGAGGAACTCGAACAGCAGCGCCTCGAACTCGTCGTCGGCGCGGTCGATCTCGTCGATCAGCAGCACCGGCGGGACCGGCCCCTGATGGCGTACGGCCCGCAGGATCGGCCGTTCCTGGAGGAACTCGGCACTGAACAGGTCGGCGTCGGTGAGCGGCGCGTGCTGCGCCTCGGCGAGCCGGATCGCGAGCAGCTGCCGCTGGTAGTTCCACTCGTAGAGCGCCTCGCCGGCGGTCAGGCCCTCGTAGCACTGCAGCCGGATCAGCGTCGTGTCCAGCGCCCGGGCCAGGGCCTTGGCAGCCGCGGTCTTGCCGACGCCGGGTTCGCCCTCGAGCAGCAGCGGCCTGCCGAGCCTCAGCGCCAGGAACAGGGCCATCGCCATGCCGTCGTCGACCAGGTAGTCGACGGCGTCGAGGCGGCGCCGGACGGCCAGGTGGTCTTTCACCGCGCCTCGCCCGCCAGCAGCCGCTCGTAGTCCGCGCGGGTGTCCACGTCGATCGGCACCGGCCCCTCGGCGGGCACTTCGGTCATCGGGTAGCGGCCAGAGTGCAGCAGCTTCCAGACGGCCTTGTCGCCGTGCAGGCCGCACAGCTCGGGAAAGACCTCGCGGCCGAACCGGAACGGATGCCCCAGCCCGTCGGAGTACCGGCACACGCCCAGCGCGGTGGCCGCCGAGGCGACCCGCCGGACGTCGGCGGCGCGCACGCCGGGCTGGTCGCCGAGGAGCAGGACGAGCCCGTCGGCGCGCGGGTCCACCACCTTCACCGCCGTGCTGATCGACGACCCGCAGCCGGTGCTGAACGCCGCATTTTCGACGACCTGGACCCCGGTCAGGTCCACCCGGTCGCGGATCAGGCCCGCCGCGCCGCCGAGCGTCACGAGCAGCTGGTCGAAGCCGCACGAGCGGGCCAGCTCCAGGGTCGCGTCGAGCAATGTCCGCCCGCGGTACGGCAGCAACTGTTTGGCCTCGCCGAGGCGCACGGACGCCCCTGCGGCGAGCACCAGGCCGGTCACGAACACGGGCTACGCCGCCGTGAAGCTCGCGAGGCAGCCGGCGCAGCAGAACCAGGAGTCCTGCTCGTCGACCCGCGCGTGCGGCGTCTCCGGCCCGACCAGCACGGTCATCCCGCACACCGGATCGACGGCCTGCTGCGGCCGCGCCACAGGTGCGCCCGAGGACGGGGCCAGCCCGTCCACCCTGATCGCCCGGACCACCTCACCCATGATCGACAGGGCGATCTCCTGCGGCGAACACGCCCCGATGTCCACCCCGGCCGGCGAGTGGATGCGGGCCCGTTCGGCGTCGGTCAGCTCCAACTCGTCGAGCAGGACCGCGCCGCGCTTGCGGCTGGCGACCAGCGCGATGAAGCCCACGCCGGCGTCCAGCGCGGCCCGGATCGCGTCCTGCTCGCCCTTGCCGAGCCCGGCCACCACGACTGCGGTGGCGCCCGCGTAGTCGCCGGATACGGAGACCTCGAAGTCGAGGAACGCCGCCAGGGTCGCCACCGCGGCGCTGATCGGCGTGCTGCCGGCCAGCCCCAGCACCGGCGCGGGCAGCACCGGCCGCAGGAAGATCTCGATCGCGCCGCCCGAGTGGCAGGGGTTGACCACGACCCGCGCCCCCGGGGTCTCGGGGAACGTGCCCGTGCCGTCCGGCAGCACCCGCAGCAGCAGCGTGGCGCCGTCCCGCAGGGTGTCGAGCGCGGCCGTCCGCACCGAACTCTCGGCGCACACCCCGCCGACAAAGCCCTCGATCGAGCCGTCCGACAGGATCACCGCGGCGTCGCCCGGCTGCGCCGACGTCGGCTCCTGGGCGCGGACCACGGTGGCGTGCACGAACGGCTCGCGCGAGACGGTCAGCTCGCGGGCGCGGTCGGCGATCGTCGTCATCATGGGCCCCCTCAGACCGGCGGCCGCGCTTGACCGCGCATCGCGTCCCAGACCCGCGACGGCGTCAACGGCATGTCGGCATGCCGTACGCCGAACGGTTTGAGGGCGTCCACGACCGCGTTGACGATCGCCGGCGGCGAGCCGACCGTGGCCGACTCACCCACGCCCTTCGCGCCGATCGGGTGGTGCGGCGACGGGGTGACGGTGAAGCCGGTCTCCCAGTCGGGCACCTCGAGCGCCGTCGGGATCAGGTAGTCCATCAGCGACGCGCCGAGGCAGTTGCCGTCCTCGTCGAATGCGATCATCTCCATCAGCGCCATGCCGACCCCGTCGGTCAGCCCGCCGTGCACCTGCCCCTCGATGATCATCGGGTTGATCCGGGTGCCGCAGTCGTCGACCGCGATGAACCGCCGCACCTTCACCTGCGCGGTGCCGGGATCGACGTCCACCACGCAGATGTACGCCCCGTGCGGGTAGGTCAGGTTCGACGGGTTGTAGCAGATCTGCGCCTCGAGCCCGCCCTCGACGCCCTCGGGCAGCTCGCCGGCGCCGTGGGCGCGCATGGCGATGTCCTGGATCGTGACGGACTTGCCCGGGTCGCCCTTGACGTGGAATGCACCCTTCTCCCAGTCCAGGTCGGCGACCGAGACCTCGAGCATGCCTGAGGCGATGATCCGGGCCTTGTCGCGGACCTTGCGCGCGACCAGGGCCGCCGCCGCGCCCGACACGGGCGTCGAGCGGCTGCCGTACGTGCCGAGGCCAAACGGCGTGTTGTCGGTGTCGCCGTGCACCACGTCGATGTCGGCCGGCGGGATCCCGATCTCCTCGGCGACGATCTGCGCGAACGTCGTCTCGTGCCCCTGGCCCTGGGACTGCACGCTGAGCCGGACCACGGCCTTGCCGGTCGGGTGCACGCGCAACTCGCAGCCGTCCGCCATGCCCAGTCCGAGGATGTCCATGTCCTTGCGGGGCCCGGCGCCGACGGCCTCGGTGAAGAACGAGATGCCGATGCCCATCAGCTCGCCCCGGGCCCGCTTCTCCTCCTGCTCGCGGCGCAACTGGGCGTAGCCGGCCATGTCCATCGCCAGCCGCATGGTGGGCTCGTAGTCGCCGGAGTCGTACACCCAGCCGGTCTTCGTCGTGTACGGGAACTGCTCCGGTCTGATGAAGTTCTTCAGCCGCAGCTCGGCCGGGTCCATGCCCAGCTCGTCGGCGAGGCAGTCGACGATCCGCTCGACCAGGTAGACGGCCTCGGTGATCCGGAACGAGCAGGCGTACGCGACGCCGCCGGGCGCCTTGTTGGTGTAGACCGCCGTCATCTTGCAGTAGGCGGCCTCGATGTCGTAGCTGCCGGTGAACACACCGAAGAAGCCGGCCGGGTACTTCACCGGCGCGGCGGTGCCGTTGAACGCGCCGTGGTCGGCGAGCACGTCGGTGCGGATGGCCAGGATCCGGCCGTCCCGGGTCGCCGCGATCTCGCCGCGCATGATGTAGTCGCGGGCGAAGCCGGTGCTGACGAGGTTCTCCGAGCGGTCCTCCATCCACTTCACCGGCCTGCCGGTGACGATCGAGGCGACGATGGCGCAGACGTACCCGGGATAGATCGGCACCTTGTTGCCGAACCCGCCGCCGATATCCGGCGAGATCACCTGGATCTTGTGCTCGGGGATGCCCGCCACGATGGCGTAGAGGGTGCGGTGCGCGTGCGGCGCCTGGGTGGTGGACCAGAGCCGCAGCTTGCCGTCGACCGCGTCGAAGTCGGCGACCGCCCCGCACGTCTCCATCGGTGCCGGGTGCACCCGGGGATAGACGAGGTCCTGGCTGACCACGACGTCGGCGCGCGCGAACACGGCCGCAGTGGCCGCCTCGTCGCCGGTCTCCCAGTCGAAGCAGTGGTTGTTTGCCTTGCCCGCCAGGTCGTCGCGGATCAGCGGGGCGTCCGGCTCCAGCGCGCGGCGGGCGTCGATGACCGGGTCGAGGATGTCGTACTCGACGTCGATCAGCTCGAGCGCGTCCCGCGCCGCGTACCGGTCCTCGGCTACGACGAACGCCACCTCCTGGCCCTGGAAGCGCACCTTGTCGGTGGCGAGCACGGCCTGCACGTCGTTGGACAGGGTCGGCATCCAGGCCAGGCCCTGCTGCGCCAGCATCGCCCCGGTCACGACCGCCTTGACCCCGGGCGAGGCCTCGGCGGCGCTCGTGTCGATGCTGACGATCCGGGCGTGTGCGACCGGCGCCCGGAGAATCGCGAGGTGCAGCATGCCAGGCAGCTGCACGTCGTCGACGTACCGGCCGCGGCCGCGGACGAACCGCGGGTCCTCCTTGCGCAGCATCCGGCCGTGCCCGACCGGCTTCTGGTCGTTGTCGTGGAAGGTGTCCACGCGCTCGTGCACGCTCGTCATGCGACGCTCCCGGCGGGCTGGCCGGCGTCCGCGATCTCGCCGGCTTCGCTTGATTCGGTGGTCTCGGTGACCCGGGCCGCGGCGGCCGCCTCGTGCACGGCGGCCCAGCGGACCGAGCGCACGATGGTGGCATAGCCCGTACACCGGCAGATCTGGCCCGAGATCGCCTCGCGGATCTCCGCCTCGGTCGGGTCCGGGTTGGTGTTGAGCAGCGCCCGGGCGGTCATCATCATCCCGGGTGTACAGAAGCCGCACTGCAGTCCGTGGCACTGCATGAAGCCCTGCTGGATCGGGTCGAGCTCGGCGCCCTTGGCCAGGCCCTCGACCGTGCGCACCTCGTGGCCGCCGGCCATCGCGGCGAGTACCGTGCACGACTTCACCGGCTCGCCGTCCAGCCAGACCACGCAGGTGCCACAGTTGCTGGTGTCGCAGCCCCAGTGCGTGCCGGTCAGGGCGAGCACGTCCCGCAGGAAGTGCACGAGCAGCAGCCGCCCCTCGATCTCCCGGGTGACCTCGACGTCGTTGACGGTCATCGTGACCTGCATGCTCAGCTCCTCGCCCGCTCGACGGCCCGGCGCAGGGCCCGTCTGGTCAGCTCGGCGGCCAGATGCCGCTTGTAGTCGGCGCTGCCGCGCTGGTCGGTGGTCGGGTCGCAGCTGCGCGCCGCGATTGCCCCGGCCTGCTCGAACAGGCCCTCGGTGGGCTCCCGGCCACGCAGCGCGGCCGAGATCTCCGGGATGCCCGTGGTGTTCGGCCCGACGGCGGCGAGCCCGACCCGGGCGTCCATGATCGCGCCGCAGTCGAGCCAGACCGCCGCGCCGGCCGAGACCACGGCCCAGTCGCCGGCCCGGCGCTCGACCTTCTCGTACGCGCTGCCGCCGCCCGGCCGCACCGGCAGCCGGATCTCGACCAGGATTTCAGCGTCGCCGACCGTCGTCTCGTACGGCCCGACGTGGAACTCATCCATGGACACGACACGCTCGGCGCCGCCCGGCCCGCGGATCACGCAGCTCGCGTCCAGCGTCGTGCAGACCGCGGACAGGTCCTCGGACGGGTCCGCCTGGCAGAGCGAGCCGCCCAGCGTGCCCCGGTTACGCACGACCGGGTCGGCGATCACCCGCTCGGCATCGGCGAAGATCGGGAATGCCGCGGCCAGCCCGGCAGACTCGAGCAGCTCCCGGTGCCGGGTGAGCGCGCCGATCCGCACCTCGTCCGGGCCCGGCTCGATATAGCCGAGTTCCGCGTGCAGGTCGTTGATGTCGATCAGATAGTCGAAGTTGGCCAGGCGCAGCTTCATCATCGGCAGCAGACTGTGCCCGCCGGCGATCAGTCGCGCCGTGCTGCCCAGCCGTTCCATCAGGCCGATGGCCTGATCCACACTGGTCGCTCGCTCGTACTCGAACGGTGCCGGGACCTGCATGTCGCACCTCCGCAGTCCGGCAAAATCTGGCCCCGGCCCGCACCAAAGTCAACGCCGACCTAAGCAAGTGCTTAGGTCGGCGTTGACGGCGCCGCCCCGGCCCACGGATCGTGCGGCCATGCGGGACATCGTCGACGGGCTGACGGCGTGGCGCGCCGCCGGCGTCGCGTTCGCCGTGGCGACCGTCGTACGGACCTGGCAGTCGGCGCCCCGGCAACCGGGCGCAGCCATGGCGGTCTCCGCCCACGGCGAGGTCCTGGGCAGCATCTCGGGCGGCTGCGTCGAGGGCGCGGTCTACGAGCTCTGCCTGGCGTCGCTCGGGACCGGTAAGGCCCGGACTCAAACGTACGGCGTAAGCGACGACGACGCGTTCGATGTAGGCCTGACCTGCGGCGGCACGATTGAAATCCTGGTCCAGCCGGACGTGGCGATGACCGAGCCCGACGAGGTGCTCGCGGCGATCCGGGGCGGCCGGCCGGTCGCCACGGCTTCGGTCGAGGACGCGCAGTTGGTGGTCTGGCCAGGCCGGGTCGTGGGCAGCCTCGGCGAGCCCGACCTGGACCACGCGGCGGCGCAGCAGGCGGCTGGCATGCTCGCGCTCGGCACCACCGGCACGGTCCACCTGGGCGCGCACGGGGAGCAGCGGCGCGACGAGGTGAGTGTCTTCGTCCAGTCATACGTGACCCCGCCCCGGATGATCGTCTTCGGTGCGATCGACTTCGCCGGCGCGGTGGCCCGGATCGGCCGATTCCTCGGCTACCACGTCACGGTCTGCGACGCCCGCCCGGTGTTCGCCACCCGCAAGCGCTTCCCGGACGCCGACGACCTTGTCGTCCAGTGGCCGCACACGTACCTGAAGTCGACGGCCGTCGACGAGCGCACGGTGCTGTGCGTGCTGACGCACGATCCGAAGTTCGACGTGCCGCTGCTTGAGGTCGCCTTGCACACCCCGGCCCGCTACATCGGCGCGATGGGCAGCCGCCGCACCCACGAGGACCGGCTGCGCCGGCTGCGCGAGGTAGGTGTGGACGAGGCCGCCCTGGCCCGGCTCTCCTCCCCGATCGGGCTGGACCTCGGCGCGCGGACGCCGGAGGAGACGGCCGTGGCGATCGCCGCCGAGATCATCGCCCAGGCCTGGGGTGGCTCGGGTCGCCCCCTCACCGACCTCGAGGCCCCGATCCACCACCCATGACCAACTGCGCCCGCGCCGCGAATTGATCAGCCGCGGGCGGTCGCCCGATTCTGCGATCCGCAACGCGACCGGCCACGAACATCGGTGGTGCGGCTGCGGTTCGTGTCGCCCCTCGGACACAGACCATTACCCCCACGGTGCGCGCTGAGATCGGCGGCTCTGTTGCGTTGAGGGTTGGCGTGATCGAGGCAGGTTTGAGCAGTGAAGTCGTTGACCTGCTCTCGCCCGTGGCTGCCTGCGAAGTCGGCGTTCGCCGGGTTCCGGTTGCCGCCGGAGGTGATCGTGATCGCGGTCCGCTGGTATCTGCGGTTCAACTTGTCCTATCGGGACGTTGAGGAGTTGCTGGTCGAGCGCGGGGTTGAGGTCGATCACGTCACTGTCTACGGGTGGGTACAGCGGTTCACCCCGCTGCTGGCCGAGGCCGCCCGATTCTGCCGGCACTCGCCGGGTGACCGGTGGCATGTCGATGAGACGTACGTCAGGGTCAACGGGGTGTGGCGGTCCGTGTGCCGGGCGGTCGACCAGTACGGGCAGGTCATCGACGTGCTGGTCTCGGCGCGCCGGGATGCCGACGCGGCTCGGCGGTTCTTCCGACGAGCGCTGTCGACGTTGAAGGTGACACCCAGCGAGGTCGTCACCGACGCGGCCGCGATGCGCGGCCTACGAACGGACAAGACAGCACAGGTGATCATCGCCGGGCACGTGTTCATGCAGAACCTGCGCCGCGGACACTACGAACTCGCCGTCGACGTCCCGCCGGCGACGCGGGTGTCTGGGGCGTTCGCCGACCTCGCCCTGGCGATCCGACCTCGGACCCGACGCCCGGTTCAACGTGTCCGTCGATCCCACAACGCAACAGCGCCACCCAGCCTCTACCCACCGCTTCGTGATCCGGCCGATCTCGCTTATCTGCACGATCGGTCGAGCCCAGGCAGGACACCACCATGACTGTGTAGGGCCGAGTCGCGGAGCGGGGAGGCGGAGGCGCGCTGCCGGTTCCTGGCGGCGGGGGCACACAGGGGGCACAGACACTTCCGCTTCAACGTCTGACCGGCCAATGATCGACTCGGCTCGTGGCAGGTCGCGATATCCAGGTCTCCCCGACTCCGCCACCTCCCGCCAGCGGCGTGGTTCCAGGGATGGGCGCTGAGTCAGCGTCGACAGGGTGGGTGTCGTAAGAAGCATCAGGACGTGTTACGTCGGCTCCCGGAGGTCGTGGATGGACAGTCGGTCCGACGCCAGGGCGTCAGTGCGGCAGTCGGGACCGTGCAGGTCTAACGAGGCCAGATCAGTGGTGATGGCTGCGGCCGGATTGAAGTAATCCCGGTCAAGTTCGAAGGTGACACGAGTGCCCTTGCCGGCTTGGCCCTCGAACCTCTCGGGCGCCGTGACGGGCCGAAGGCCGGCGAGTTCCTGGCGGAAGCCGTGGCCGTCATCCCACACCTCCACGGTGGTCCGAGTGCTCAGGGCCGCCGCTGCGGCACTGAGCCATCTCTCAGGGCCGAGCAGCGAGCCGTAGTAGCTCAGCGGAGGCATGCCCTCTCCGTTCCAGGGACCGGACTGATCGTCCGCCACCGAGAAGGCGAGATCGGTGGAGACTTGGGCGGTGACCCATGGCGTGTGCGCTGGAGCGACCGCGGCGGCCGGATGGAGGGCATGACTCAGCACGGCGCACAGCACCCGCGTCGCGAGCTCCGGATTCTCCCGCGCCACCCCGAAGTACATACCGGGCGTCTTGCGCACGGACTCGTCGAAATCCAACACTCGGACATGTTCGAGGCCGTACGTCATCTGGCTCTCCGGCATGTGAGCCACGCTACCGCCGGCAGTTCACCTGTCCCAGGTCCCTCAAGGCTAAGCCCAACAAGCACTCACCGAGACATGATCACGATCCCCGGCTGGAGTACAAGGTGGGAAGATGCGCCGATGCCGCTGACCTTCCCGTCGCACCCGGGTGTGGTGCTCCCGCTCAAGCTCTGGCGACCCCGCTGGTTCGACGGTGTCGCGCTGACGACCGGGGCGGTCGCACCCGACGTCAGGTACGCGTTCCTCGGGGTCGGACCGGAGTGGCAGAGCCACACTCTCACCGCGCTGGTGTGGTGGTGTCTGCCAGTGGCGCTGCTCGGCGCGTGGCTCGTCCGCGCCACCGTCGCGACCCTCGCCGCCCACCTGCCCCACCTCGGCCCGTTCGCGCTGCGCGACTACGGGGTGCTTGCCACAGTGCGCCACCCGTGGCAGATCACCGCCGGATCTGCGCTGTTCGGCGCGGCCAGTCACATCGGCTGGGACTACCTCACCCATACCGTGGCGTGGCTGCGCATCGTATTCGGCATCGACTGGGACCAGGTCAGCGAGGTCGCCTGGTGGACGGTGTCCGACATCCCCAGCAGCCTCGTCGGCGCGCTGGTCACGCTCGGCGTCGCCGTCGTGGTCGGCCGCCGCCGGCTGCTTCGGGCCTGGCACGGCAGCCCACCGCCGGTCCGCACCCGCCCGATGGTGTTCTGGTCCGTCGCGGGCGCCGTTGCAATCATCGGGTACGCCCTGACCCCGCTGCTGCCAGCCGAGGAGCTGCCATGGGCGACTGTCGTACGGCTGCTGTGTGTCACGGCCGGGGCGCTGCTCGTCGCCGCCGTGGCGGTGCAAGCAGTGAACGCCAAGACCACCCCCGCTGAGACACCCACGCGGGCACCTGGGAGCCGTTCGGAAGTGCCACCCCCGTCGCCAAGTGCCTCGCCGCCGCCACGTTGAACGGCTGCCCGGTCGCTGCGGCGGTACGCTGCTGCGCCGCAAGGACGGTGGAGATTCGGCCGTTGCCGCAGCCGACCTACAGGGCCTGGCGGGGTTGCATTCGGCGGTCAAGCGCAGGCGAGGCCGCAACGGTTACGTGCAGTGGGAACGGTCCAGGCCGATGGGGTTGTGGCAGATGAACATCGTCGGCGGGCGCCACCAAAGTGCCACAGCCGAGTCCGAACCCCTGGGGCCCGTACGGCTTTCCCCATGGGATCGTGCAGCGGCCCTTTCTGCTACCTGCGCCCCGGGGCGATGTTCATCGATCTCTTGGTGATCGGTGCGGCCATCGCTCTCGCGCCGTAGGCGGCGGCGGTGGTCGGCACGATCGCCGTCGGCAGGCGCACTCGTCGGCGCGGCGGGCTCGCCGGTGCCAATGGACCGCGGCCCTAGGGTGAAGCGTATGTGCTGCTCGACGACGTGCTCAAACTTGTCACCCCCGCGCTCGCCGATCTCGACGTTCAGCGTCACCGACAGATGCTGGTCGTCCCTGGCGAGCGCGGGGACCGCGTCCTGATCGACTTCCAGCGGTCCGGGGCCACCGGCGCACTGGAGATCACCGACGGCGGAAACGGCGGTGAGGATCCGGACGACGGCTGCGGCAACGACCCACGCAAGCTCGTCGAGGACACGGCCAAGGAGGTCGTCGAGGAGTGGGGTCTCTCCGGCCTCGACAAACGGATCACCTCCGCCAAGTGGGAGCACCCGGAGTACACCTGGGCCTACCGCGGCTCGGAGGTGCACAAAGAGACCGCCCGCAGGCTCGGGCAGCGGTATCCGGAGCTGTTCGACGCGAAGATGCGTGGCAAGGGGCCGGACTTCCCGGTCAAGGGCACCGATAAGCTGGTCGAGCTGACTACGCCGGGCGAGGTCGCCAAGCACAAAGCCAAAGGGCGGAAAGTACTTGTCCTGCGACTATGCCCTTTATGAGTTTCCGGAGTAGAAGTGAGCTATGGACGACCTGTTCTTCGATCACGTCAGGGAGGTCGGCGCCGACTACTCGGGCCGGCGGCTGGGCTCCCTGACGGTGGTCGGGTCGCGGTTCGAACGATGCCGGTTCGACCGGATCCGGTCCGAGACGGTGTCGTTCGGTGCCGGCATGGAGCTGACTGAGTACGTCGACTGCTCCTTCGACGGGGTGCGCTTCAAGTCGGTGGCCGCGGGCTTCGGTCGCTTCGTGCGCTGCTCGTTCCGCGACGTCAGTTTCAGGGACTTCGGTGACGACCATCTCGAGCTGGTCGACTGCGTGTTCACCGGCCAGCTGCGCTCGACCGTGTTCTGGGGCGCGCCGCCGCAACCCGAGGCGCGGCTACGCTACGAGTCGAATCTGCGGTTCCTGGCCCGCGTAGGCCGGCCGGAGCCGCCCGGATACCGGGAACTGGAGCTGCGCGAGGCGAACGAGTTCCACGGCAACGACTTCTCGGACTCCGAGCTCATCGGGGTGTCGTTCCGGGGGATCGATCTCGCCGAGCAGCGACTGTCGACCGGCGACGGCTATCTCTACCTGCCCGACGCCGAGGCGGCGATCAACCGGGCCCTCGAGATGATCGGTGACCGTCCCGAGGGTCCGGATATCGAGAAGTTCCTGCGCGGCACGCTCAGCCGGGAGCTGTCCTTCGGCCAGCGCCAGCTTCACCTCCGGCAGGCTGACTTCGGCAGCAAGGGCACCGACCAGCGCACCGTGACGGCTTTCGCCCTACTCCGGGAGGCCGCCTGACCGCCTCGCTTCGATGGGTTCCGGGCGACCCGATCTGGGTGTTCTGCAACCCGGCTGCGCCGAACCTCCTGCGGTGGCAACTGCGCGTCACCTTGATGATCTTCTGGAACGGCCATGCCCGCCCCGCTACCCACACCCAGGGCGCGTCTACACCAACCACCTCAAGCCGGACACCCCTCACGACTTTGCCGGGCCCTGGGGGGTGACGGGTCGCGGAAGGGTCAATCGGCCTCTGCGACTGCCGGCGCGCACTGCCGCGTGGGGGTACTGAAGGTCCGTCGGATGTGGTTCGGGCGGCCTGCTCGTGTTTCGGGGGAGGGGTCGGCCGCGATTGCGGGAATGCGACAATGCGATGACGGCCGAACGCTGCCGGCCGCCATCCGCATCACGATCATCGACGAGTCCCGTGGCGTCGCAGCCGCTTTATGCGCTGGCCGCCACGGCTGTGTTCTGATTGGCGGTCAGTCGCCACTGACCGTCTTCCTTGGACATCACGTATATCGGAGTGCCCTCGCCCAGTTCGGTCACCAGCTCGCCCTCCGGGGAGAAGTGCCGCTGGCGAACCTTGACCGCAGCCACGTCTGCGCGGATGAAGAGCACGTGCACGACCTCGTATGAAGGGACGAGGTCCTTCATCGCGCCGGGCAGAACCTGCTTGGTGAATGCGGCGATGGCGTCCCGGCCTATGAGGAGCTTGCCGGCCCCGGTGGTCCAGATGGCGTCCTCGCGGAACAGGGAGACGAACTCCTCGACCAGTTCGTTGCTCTGCGCGTGTTCGATGGTGGCGACGACGTGTTCGATGGCTGTGATCTCAGATTGACGGTCAATCGTTGCGTCCATGACAAGATCTTGGAATCTGAACCAAACTTCAGGTCAACAACGGCGTGACCTGGGATACATCGGCGCCACCAAGCGACCAGCTGCCAAGATCCGATAGCCTCCCCGGAGGCTCCGTTGAGGTGACCGGTGGGGTCGCTCTCTCATCGGCTGCCCACCGCGGATTTCCGTCTTTGAGACCCTTTCCTGTGCTAGAGGCCCGCGACCTGCAGCGATGTCTGGACTACCGCTGGCCCAGCACTTGCACCTCTGCACGGACCTTCGCAGGTCGTGGAACCTCATATCACATTTGTGGCCGGAAGAACCGGAATCAGCGAGTTATTCCTCGGCGAGCCCTTAGCTGCTGCCGCTCAACCAATCCCACGGCCGGCGGTGGCCTAGATCTGGTCGGCGGTCAGAAGCACGGGTTGCGCACCATCCACTCATCATCGCTGCCAGCCGCCGCCGGCCGGCCAGGGCGAGCGCTGGACTCGACCAGTACGACGTGATCCTCGGGTCGTATCTGGGCGGGCAACCGGCCGAACCGCTGGATACGCTGAGCCGCGAATTTTTCGTCCGAGAACCGCATCCCGGACTCACGCGCTTCAAGCACGGTGCCCTCCTTTTCCAGACCCATTGTTGCTGCTCCGGTCCCATTGTTGCGCGTTACTGCCATCGTGGCCACCATCACGGCGGTCGGCACCGCGCGACCGCCGTGTCATGCGCCACTCCGCATCAAACGCGGCAGACCGCCGGCTTCGACAGCCGGGGTTTGCCACACGTGTCCCTTACGGGTGCCAGGTGACAACCAGGGTGTCTCCCTGGTGCGATGCGGAGGGGCACCAGCGCGAAACTGGGCGAGGCAGCTGGTCACAAAGCCCCAATAGCCACCACTTCCGTCTTGTGGCCGCGGCTGGTGCCTGACGAGAACTCGC
The DNA here is from genome assembly GCF_049844475.1 of Micromonospora sp. DT47. NCBI lineage: Bacteria > Bacillati > Actinomycetota > Actinomycetes > Micromonosporales > Micromonosporaceae > Micromonospora > Micromonospora sp. DT47. The sequence continues at coordinate 27,853 of NZ_JBNCLC010000033.1, forward strand.
TACAGTAGCCATCACCGGACTACGCGGCGAGATCGACGTGCTGCGGCTACTCGCCGAAGGCTACGACACCCCCGAGATCGCCGCGAAGCTCTCCTACCCCCATCGGCTACGAGCGGGCGCCGCAGCAGCCATGCTGCGGAGGCGTTGCGGCAGCGGTTGGTCGCCGTGGTGGTTTATCGATACTGTGCCTCGGTGGCCCGCACACAGCTCACCGCCGAGTTGGTGGTTGACGGTCGTGTTCCGCACGCATTGGCGCTGTCGCCGGACGGCAAGTGGGTCGTCTACGTGATCGCCCCGGTCGGACGGGCTGGTGATCATCCCGTTAGCGAACTGTGGGTCGCCGCCACCGACGGGACCGGGTCGCCGCGACGATTCACTTCGGGTGAGGCGCACGATTCGGCGCCGCGGTGGGCCGCGGATTCGCTGCTGGTCTACTTTCTCTCCGACCGGGCCGAGCGTGGCACGGCGCAAGTACACCGGGTCGGGCTGGTCGACGGTGTCGTGGAGGCGGTCACGTCCTGGTCCAGTGGAGTGTCAGGTCACCTCCCGCTGGCCGATCCCGACCTGGTCGTCGTGATCGCAGCCGATGAACCGTCCGCTGAGGACGAACGTCGGGACAGGGAGCGCGACGACGCTCGGGTGTGGGGCGAACGCGTACGCCCGGACCGGCTGCGGCTGCTCGACGTACGGAGCCGGGAGGTCCGGACACCGGATGCGTTCGGCGATCGCCATGTCGTCGAGGTGGCCCAGCGGCCCGACGATGGAACGCTGGCGGTCCTCACCTGGTCGACCCCCGACGTGGACCCGGGCCTGGTCAAGACCGGTCTCCACCTGCTCGACCCGGACAGCGGCATGATGCGGGACCTCGGCCCGGCCGCGGCGGACGCGTCGTCGCTCGTCTGGTGGTCCGCCGACGACGGCTGGCACCTGGCATATGTCGCGAAGACCCCGCCAGTTCTGGTGGGCGGACACGCGGTTCTCGATGTCGCCGTACCGGTGAGCGGGCCGGTGGGCGAGCACCGTAACCTGACCGCCGGCACGACCGGCTGCCCGAGCAACCTGGTCCAGGTCGACACCGGTCCGCCGCTGGTGCTGGTCGCCGACGGGCTCGATACCGCGATCCACCGGCTCGATCCGGCCGGGCCCAACCTCGTCGAGGTGTCCCGAGTCGACGGCCTCGCGACGTCGTTGACCACGAACCGGCACGGTGACGCCGTCGCGGCGGTGGTCAGCACGTCCTACGAGCCCGGAAACGTCCACGCCGGCCCCACTTGCGGGCCGCTGACGAGGCTGACCGACCTCAGGCCCGGACTCCGCGACATCCGGTGGGGTGTCCAGGAACGCTTGTCATACGAGGCAACCGACGGGCTGGCCCTCGACGGCCTGCTGATCCTGCCCGCCGGCCGGTCCCACAAGGACGGGCCCTTTCCACTGGTGACACTGGTCCACGGCGGCCCGTACGACCGGCACGCCGACCGGCTCATGCTCGGCTGGGACCCGTCCGGCCAGTGGCTGGCGACCGCGGGCTACGCCGTGTTTCTGCCGAACCCGCGCGGCGGCCGAGGGCACGGCCACGACTTCGCGGTGCGCGTCGCCGGTTCGGTCGGCCTCGATGAGTGGACCGACATCTGCGCCGGCATCGACCTGCTCATCGCCGACGGCGTCGCCAACCCCGACCGGCTGGGCATCGGCGGCTGGAGCCACGGCGGGTTCATGGCCGCATGGGCGGTCGGGCAGACCGACCGGTTCAAGGCCGCCGTGATGGGAGCCGGAATTAGCGACTGGGGAATGCTCGCCGCAACCGGAGAAGGGGGGCCGTTCGAGTCCGCCCTCGGCGGCAGCAGCGGCTGGGAAGGAACAGGTCCACACCGCCACGACCGGCTCAGCCCGATCTCGTACGCCTCCAAGGTCCGCACGCCGGTGCTGATCCTGCACGGCGAGAACGACACGAACGTTCCGGTATCACAGGCGGAGTTCTTCCACCGCGCGCTACGGAGGTTCGGAGTCGAGCACAAGTACGTCGTATATCCCCGAGAGAACCACTCGATCCGCGAACGCAACCACCAACTCGACGTGCTCCGCCGCACCCGCGCCTGGTTCGACCGGTGGCTCGGATGACCCCGACGTCCGACCGCCACGACCGCCACGACCGATGCGGCTGACCGCGGCAGCTAGGGCACCTATTCCAGATACAGAGCGGCAAGCCGCGGCAGGCGTTAACGCAGTTGCTGATCGGCGTCGAAGTTCCACAGCAGCCACGCACTCATCTCGGCAGAAGCGGATGCGTCACGTGCCGGCGATGCGAACGGCTCGCCGTCGTCGGGGTCGTCGACGGCCGGCATGATTGCGGCGCCCGATTCGTCGGTGCGGGGAGATCCCGGCCGACCACCGGGCGTCGGTGCGGGCGGCGCGGCGGCCGTCGGGTCATGAACGGTTGAGCGGTGCGGCCGGCAGGGCCGCCACGTCGCCTTCCCGATCGTCCCGACGATCGACGGACCGGCCGCCGAGGGCCAGCGACGCCAGCGCGCCGAGCGCGCAGAGCACCGCGGTAGCGGTGAAGATCTCCGCGTACTCGGTGCGCAGCGCGACCTGGATCGCGTCGTTGTACGCATCGAGCTGCCGCCGGAACTCGGCCGCCTCGATGCCGAAGGGCAGCGGCGTGGCGAGGTCGGCGGTGAGCTCGGCGAACCGGTGCAGCCCCCACGCGGACAGCGCGGCGACGCCCAGCAGCATCCCCATCATCCGGGCGACCACGATCGCGGCCGAGGCGCTGCCGTGCTGGGCGGCGGGCACGGCCCGCAGAGCGGCCGCGGAGAGCGGCGCGATCACCAGACCGAGTCCGATCCCGGCCAGCGCGAGGTCGGTGTCGAGCCGTGGCAGGCTGAGCGGCCCGACGTCGTACCGCGCGGAGGCGAGGTTCGCCGGCCAGCCGGCGACGAGCCAGTAGGCGCCCGCCGCGAGCAGCAGGCCGGCGACCGCGACCCAACGTTCCCCGAGCGCGCGGACCAGCAGACCGCCGGCGAGCGCGCCGACCGGCAGGGCGATGAGGAACCGGGTGAGCAGCAGCGCACCCCCGACGGAGTCGCGGCCGAGCACGGTTTGCGCCAGTAGTTGCACGTCGACGAGGGTCACCATGAGCGCCGCCCCGGCCAGCAGGCTCGCCCCGAGCGCCCCGAGCAGGGGGCGCAGGAGCACCCCGGCCGGGTCCAGCAGGCGGGTGCCGGCGCGCGCCTGCCAGAGCAGGAACGCGGCGAGTGCGGCCACCCCGGCGAGTGCCGTGCCCGGGCCCCAGGGCGGCAGCACGCCATGCTCAGGCTGCGGGTTGTAGAGGCCGACCACTAGCAGGCCCAGCGCGACGGCGAGCAGTGCGCCGCCCACGAGGTCCACACTCGAGCGGGTGCCGTCGGGCGGCCGCCGACCGCCGGGCACGGTGCGGTGTACGGCGATCGCGGCGGCCAACGCGAGCGGCACGTTGATCCAGAAGACGCCGCGCCAGCCCACGAGGGCCGCCACCCCCGCCCCGTACAACGGGCCCAGGACGGCACCGAGTTCCTGCGCAGCCCCGACCGCCCCGAGCGCGACCGGCCGGCGCGACTGGGCGAACAGGTCGCCGACGAGCGCCATGGTTACCGGGAGCAGGGCCCCGCCCGCGAGGCCCTGCACCACGCGCCCGGCCACGACCAGGGGCAGCGACGGGGCGAACGCGGTCAGCGCCGAGCCGGCGGCGAACCCTGCCAGGCAGGCGTGGATCACCGGCCGGCGCCCGTACCGGTCGGAGAGCCCGCCGAGCAGCGGCATCCCGGCTACGTAGCCGACAAGGTAGCCGGTGACCAGCGGGGTCGCCCGCTCCAGCCGGCTGAGCGGGACACCCAGGTCGTGCACGATCTGGGTGAACAGGGTGACGAGGACGTACGCGTCGAGGGCCGCGAGCAGCACGGCCGCCCCGCCGACGCCGACGGCGACCCGCCGTCCCGCGCGCGGAGCTGCGGCGGCGTCAGGGCGCACTGATCTTGACCGGGGCGTCGAACTCGCGGAAGCTGATCGTGACGGTGCCCCCGTCGCCGGGCACCACGAACGCAGTTCGGTACAGCAGCCGGCGATCTGCACCGACCCACAACGTGCCGGCGATATCGGTCGTGATGCCGGGCACTAGGGCGGCGAGCGCCTGACCGCTGAGGGTGACGGCCACCTTGTACGCCTCCGCGCCGCCCACCGACTCCCGACCCTCGGTCCGGGCCGAGGTCGCCGTGGCGAGCAGGTGCGCAACGCCCCGGTCCGGGTTGAGGATCGCCGATGGGTCGTACACCGATGAGGCGAGCGCGAGCGGTAGGCGCTGCCAGCCGCCGGTCGGGCCCTTGACGTACAGGGTCTGCCCGGAGATGACGAAGGCGAACTCGGCGGCGGCGCCGGCCTGGTCGATCTGCGCGGTGCCCTCCGCGTCACCCTGCTTGGTGATCACGCCGTCCGCCCCGCGGATGCCGAGGCTCTTGACCGATCCCTCCGACTTGATGGCGAATCGCGCCGTGATCACCGTGCGCATCTCGCCGGCGGCCGCCGCGACCAGGTCGGCACCGGCCGGCAGCTCATCGGCCGAGGCCCGCCCCTTGGACGAACCCGTGCAGGCGGCGAGGGCGGACAGCAACAGGGCGAGCGCAATCGCGAGGGGTCGGCGCATACGACGATGCTAGGCCCGCCGGACGATCGAGGTCTACGCCGCGTTCTCCCGGCCGGTCGGATCAGCCCGGCCAACGGCCGGTGAGCCGGCGAACCCCTGCGCCCCGGCCCCGCTCCTCGTCGGTGCGCGCGGCGCATCCTCCTCGCGCGCCCCGGCCCCACACCTGCCGGAACGCGAAGCCGGCGATCTCGGGCTGCTCACATCTTGATGGCACTGCCGCTCCATGCCGCCTACTGGCTGAAGCAGCGTCACCCTGTGGGCACACTTCGTATAGAAGCGACCGCCGTCGTTCGAGGGCTACAACAGCCACGCTTCAAGGACTTGCTGACGCGGTCCACAGTGCATCTTCAAGGCATGCATACCTGTACCGGCAGGTATGGCTGGAACAGGTGTTCGAGTTCCCCCTCGGACACCAGTCTGAGTACGCATGAGTCAGGCCGCTGAGCTGGGCAAACCCAGCAAGGCTGCCTTCGTCGTTTCCGGGGTGCACCTCGCGCCGGAACATCTCGGGAACATGAGGTCCCGGGAGATCGTCAGCAGCGGGATCACGCCTGGCATTGCGCCGGGCTAATCGCGGCGACGTGGCCGATGGTGGATGGCGAGGCTGGCGAATTTGGCCCGCACCTGTACCGCTCGGAAGCCCGGTTCTGGCCTCTGAGGTGCGGTTTTGTGCGGCCCAGCCAGCCGGTCGGGGGGGGCATGGTGGCGGGCATGTTCCTGTCCTTCGGGTACCTGATCTTGTGTCAGATCCTGCGGCTGGCGGTCCAAGCCATGCGCGGCGAGCGGTCCAAGGATGTCGAGATCGTCGTGCTACGTCATCAGGTCGCGGTTCTACGCCGCCAGGTCGCACGTCCGGATCTGGAGCCCGTCGACCGGGTGGTGCTGTCAGCCCTGTCGCGGCTGCTGCCTCGTTCCTGCTGGTCGACGTTCTTCGTCACCCCGGCCACCCTTCTGCGGTGGCACCGTGAGCTGGTCGCCCGGAAGTGGACCTACCCGAAACGACGACCCGGCGCCCGCCGTTGCGGGCGGAGATCCGCGCTCTGGTGGTGCGCCTGGCCCGGGAGAACCCGAACTGGGGTCACCGCCGAGTACAGGACGAACTATTCAGATTGGGCTACCGGGTCGCGGCCAGCACGGTGTGGACGATCCTGACCGCGGCCGGCGTTGACCCGGCTCCGCGTCGCGGCGGGCTGACCTGGGCCCAGTTCCTGAGCACCCTGTGGGGTTCCAAAACTCGGTCTTGGCCCTGGGCCTGCTGTTATGCGGCCCGGTCGTACTCGTTGATCAACCCGCCGAGAACGGTTCGGCGAGCGACTCGTCGGTGGTTCGGGTTGATCGTGGGACGTCGGCATCGTGGGGGAGTCAGGTCCAGGGCCCGGTGGGGGCGCCGCCCGTTGTAGTGCTCGGCGTACCTGTGAAGGACGTGCCGCAGGTGGCGGGCGCCGCAGATGAGCAGCCGATCGGTGGCCTCGGTACGGACGGTGAGCACGAATCTTTCCGCGTACGCGTTGGCCCGCGGACAGCGTGGTGGGATTTTGACCGCGGTGATGCCGGCGTCGGCGAGCACCGCGTCGAACGCCGCCGTGAATTGCCCGGCCCGGTCCCGGATCAGGAACCTGAACCGGTCGACTTGCTCGCCCAAATCCATCAGTAGATTCCGAGCCTGCTGGGTGGTCCACAGCCCGTCTGGGTTGGTGGTGACACCCAGGATATGCACGTAGCGGCCGCCGACTTCGATCACGAAGAACACATACAGGCGGGTCAAGGTCACGGCGCAGTCGACGTGGAAGAAGTCGCAGGCCAGCGTGGACGCCGCCTGGGTGCGCAGGAAGCGGCGCCATGTGGTGTGGTCGCGGCGCACCGGCGCGGGCGGTACATGGAGGCGGTTGAGGATGCGGCGAATGGTGGCGGCACTGACCCGGTAGCCAAGACCGAGCAGCTCACCCCGGATGCGCTGGTATCCCCAGCCCGGGTTGTCGCCGGCCATCCGCACCAGGAGGTCCACGATTGTCGGATCGACACGTGGGCGGCCAAGGCGAGGGTAGGTCCAGTGCCGGGCGACCAGCCGGCGATGCCACCGCAGCAACGTCGTCGGCGTGACCAGCCGATGCCACCTCAGCGCCTGGGGAAGGTACCGGCCAGGGCGGCAAGGATCGCGCGGTCGGTCCAATCCAGGCGTGGCTTGGGGTTGGCACGTCGCAGGATCGCGTTCTCGTGACGCAGGATCAGGATCTCCACGTCCTTGTCCGCATTGGGTCGGGGCAGCAGCGTTAGCCATTGGGCCAGTCGGCAGAGCACCAGGTAGATCAGGCGTACGTGCACGATGCCGATGATGACCGGTCTACCGGCTTCGCGCTGTACCCGCCCAGGTCAGCAGCGATGACGGACTATTGAAACCCCACAGGCGGCTGCGACGTCGAAGGTGTGATCAGCAAGTCGCTCCGAGTTACCTGGCGCGCCTGGCGTATGGCGATTCGGGTGCTTCGGAGTGCGAGGCCATGGCCGCGGCGGACAGAGAGCACCGCCTGGCCGAGATATTGACCTGACGGTTTCACGGCAGCCGCCGACTGGCCCAGACTCAGACACCTCAGGCAATCAGTTACCCCGTTCGGATCTTCGGTGCGGGTGAGGATGGCTCACTGCCGTTGGCGGCGGGCGGGAGTATTGTCGGGCTCGGTGCGCCCCAGGGCTGATCCGGGTTTCTGGCGATGTGCTTGACCATGTGGAGAACCACCCAGCCGGATCGTTCATGTACGGTTCGGGCGGCGTCGGCCAGGGCCGAGATGATGGGGAGGCCACGTCCGCCCTCGGCATACGGGTCGGGAAGGTTGGCGTGTAGCTGGGCGTCGTCGAAGGTTCCGTCGCTGTTGCCGACGTCGATGACACATTCGTGCGGCCCAACGGAGATGTGGACCTCGATGTCGCCGGCCCGTCGGGCGTGCGAGACGGCGTTGGTGCACGCCTCGGTGATCATAAGGCTGAGGTCGGCACGGCACTGTCCGGTCACGCCGAGCCTGCTCAGCAGCAGGTCGGCTAGGCTGCGGGCATGCGACGCGGCGTGGATGTCGCCGGGAAGCGTCAGCGCCATGGTCGCCGCCATTTACTTCGCCGTCCCTTCGTAGTCGGGGAGTCGCCAGCGGTGAGCAGTCGGCTCTGGCGCGTCGGTACCCGGCCACGCCTTGGTGGTACCCGGTCGTCGGACCACAGAAACCGACTGGCTGCGTCCGCCCGCCGGCATCTCGGTGGTGAGGATCGCCGCCGTTGCGTTCAGACGGTGACCGGTGGTTCGGACGTTGTGCGCTTTACCGGATCCGCGTGGGCGACAGACAATGGCTCCTGTAGCAACGGCTCGATCACCAGACGTTGACGGGACGGGCTTGCGGCCCCCCAGACCCCGTGGCCGCGCTTGTGAGCAGGATCGTCGCATCGGCCCCGGTCGGTAGACGGCGACCGGCGCTGGTGCATGGTCTGGCCAAGATTAGGGGCGACGTCGAGGTGCCGATGATGGACAAGATGGGCAGTCTGGGTCAGGCTTGCCGCCCCGTGTACGCACCGGCGCGTCTGGCGGCTGTGCGGCGCAGCGGGTTGTTGGACACCGGCCCGGAGGAGGTGTTCGACCGGTTGGCCCGGCTGGCGGCGACTCTGCTCGGCACCCCGTTCGCCTACGTCACCGTCGTCGACGACCGGCGGTCATTCTGGAAAAGCTGCATCGGGGTGGCCGCCACCGATTTCGCCGACCGGCAGAGCACCGTCGAGGAGTCGTTCTGCCGCTACGTCATCGACTCAGGCTCCAGACTGATCGTCCCCGACGCCCGGACCGACCCGCGCACCCACGACAACCCGTCGATCGAGTCCACCGGGGTAGCGGCCTGGGCGGGGTTCCCGATCCACGCACCCGGCGGGGAAGTCCTCGGCACTTTCTGCGTCGTGGACACGCTTTCCCGCGACTTCACCCCGCACGACATCGAGGTCCTGGAAACCCTCTCCTACGCGGTTACCAGCGAGATCGCGCTCCGTGGTGCGCTGACCGATGCCCACGAGGCCTCATCAGCAGCGCTGCGAGCCGCCGAAGACGCCAGACAAGCCACCGCGCAGGCGCAGGCCGCCTCGCTGCTGGCGTTCGCGGCGGCCGAGGAATCAGCGATGCTTGCCCGCACCCTGCAGGAGAGCCTATTGCCCCCGCACGTACCACAAATCCCGGGAGCGCAGGTCGCCGCCCGCTACCTGCGCGGTGGACGGGGCGCCGACGTACTCGGCGACTTCTACGACGTGTTCCCCTCCACCCGCGATAGCTGGTCCATCGTGGTCGGCGACGTGTCCGGCAAAGGCCCGGTCGCGGCGAAGACGACGGCTCTGGCCCGCTATACCCTGCGCGCCGCAGCGGTCCGCTGCGCCACCCCCAGCACCAACCTCGCCACCCTCAACACCGCCTTGCTGGAATGGTTCACCGACGACAGCCACTTCCTCACCGCCGTCTACGCCACCGTCCGCCCCCACCCCCACGGGCTGGCCGTGCGGGTCAGCCGAGGCGGACACGACCCGGCCCTGATCCGCCGCGTCAACGGGCGCGTCGACACCCTCGGACACCCCGGCATCATCCTCGGCTGCTGGCCCAACCCCCACCTCACCGACCAGCGCACCATCCTGCACCCCGGCGACACCCTGATCCTGCACACCGACGGTGTCACCGAGGCCAGACGACCGGGAGACCGCGACATGTTCGGCGCGGAACGACTCCAGCGGCTCCTTGCCGCCACCAGCGCCACCAACGCCATCGACATCGCCGCCGCCATCGAGAACGCGGTACTCGACCACAGCCAACGCCACGTCAACGATGACACCGCTATTCTGGCCCTCCACGTGCCTGATCAGTGACCAACCCAATGACATGCATGACGCGGAGGTAGCGTCACCCGCTGTCGCTTCATGCTCATGAGCGGGTGGTTGGCTGCCGGGGGTAGGCGTGACTGAGGGTCGCCCCGCGGTGGTAAGAAACAATGCCGCACCGAATAAGCCGGCATAACCTGTTAAACGCATGCAGTTGATAATCAATCTCAAGATTTATTCGAATATGGACCAAATCGGCTGGCGCGTTGGCAGCCGGAGGGCCATGGTTGCCCTATGACACAGACGATCCGGAGAAGCGACAAGGACCTGCAGACCAACGTCACCGACGAACTGTTGTTTGATTCCAGCATCGACGCCACGCATCTCGTGGTACTGGCGAACGGCGGCGTGGTGACACTTTCCGGCGACGTGGGCAGCCTGCCCGAGCGGCATACGGCGAAACGGGCGGCCATGCGAGTAGCCGGCGTCCAGGCCGTCACCGTCGACATCGTGGTCCGCGACCCGGGCGCGTCCGGCGCCAAGGACGGCGACATCGCCGAGGCGGCGAACCAGATGCTCAGCTGGGCGGTCGACGTACCCTCCGACACGGTCAAGGCAGGGGTCCGCGATCACGTGGTCACCCTGTCCGGCACCGTCAACTGGCAGTACCAGCGGGAGGCCGCCGCACGCGCGGTCATGTACCTCAAGGGCGTCACCGCGGTCGCCAACACCATCAGGCTGATCGCGACCACTCCAGCGTCCGACGATCTGAAAGCCGCGATCGACGGGGCGATCCTGCGCAACGCCCAGCTCGACTCCCACCAGATCAAGGCTGATGTCAACGGCGCGGAGGTGACGCTGCGCGGGTCCGTGCGATCGTGGGCCGAACGCCGTCAGGCCGAGAAGGTGTCGTGGTCAGGTTCCGGCGTGACCAGCGTCAAGAACCATCTCACCGTCACCGCCTGATTCCAGATCCACCCCGTCCCTGACGGCACGCCAGCTCAATCCCTTGACGGGGCCGGCCAATGCGGCACGCAGCCGCACTGGCCGGCCCCGGTCTGCGACAGACCCGAAGGTCGTGGCTGCCCGGCAAGCCGGCGCCGGGTGTCTATGGCTTGTCGGCGATGAGTACCTCGGTGGTCAGGAACAGCGCGGCGATCGACGCGGCGTTCTGCAGCGCGGAACGGGTCACCTTGGCCGGTTCGACGATACCCGCTTTGATCATGTCGACGTACTCGCCGGTGGCGGCATCGAGGCCGTGGCCGGCGGGAAGTGAGTTGACCTTCTCTGCCACCACGGCGCCCTCAAGGCCGGCGTTGCTGGCGATCTGCTTGAGCGGCGCGGTCAACGCGACCCGCACGATGTTCGCGCCGGTGGCCTCGTCACCGGCAAGGTCGAGCTTGTCGAACGAAGGACGCATTCGGGCAGCGCAGCCGCCGGACTTGCAAGTCGATGATCACGGCTCGACCGCCGACGGGCAGGTCAGCCAGCCGGCGCTGGTGATAGGCGTGCACCCGCTCGGTCGGCTGACTGCACTGCGGGCACGCCACCACCGTCCCCGGTGTCCGGGCGCGCACCCGCAGGACCAGCCCCTGCTCCACCACCTCGTCGATGACCAGCGAAGACAGCTGAGGGAACAAGGCCTTGATCAGGTTGCAGTCACACCGGCGTTAGCCTTGCGCACCACGACAGGCTACTGAGGACTGACCCGCCACCGTTTCTGCGCCAGAGCCGTTTTCTTGACAGACCCCGTACGGGGCATGGCGCCAGCCGCACTGCAACCTGAGGGATGCCAGGAGTCAGTACGACCAGAAGCAGTACATGTGATGTCCGTGGGCCACCACATGCCGGGCGACGACCGCCAGCTCCCGCAAGGCGTTCACGTAGAGGTAATACGCCTCCGGCAGCGTGGACAGGTCCCCGGCGGCCAGCGCCCGGGTGAACGTGTCGGTCACCGCTACGATGCCGCACTCCACGACACCCGCTTCCTCGTTGAACTGCGTGGCGATGTCGGCGTCAAACCGGGGATCCGCCCTGATCTCCTGGACGCTCCGGCCCGTGAGCAGGTTCTCTAAGAGCCTGGTAAATAAGGGTTTCAGGTGTGTTGGTGACGGGCGAGGCGGCGGGTCATGACGATGATCATGG
>NZ_JBNCLC010000034.1:0-38864 GCF_049844475.1 Micromonospora sp. DT47
AGGGTGTGGGAGAGTAGGACGCCGCCGGACAATCTTCCAGTAGGCCCACCCCGAATCGGGGTGGGCCTACTGCGTTTCCCGGCCCGGAAGAGTGCCCAGGCCCGTTCGCCGAATCGCCCCGGCGCGTACCGCCGATGTCGGTACCGTCGGTGCGGGACAGAGGCGCGTCCCCCGACGTGATGGCGGAAAACGTGACGTGGTGTACGCCTTCCTCCGCAATCGGGGCGGACCGGCCGGGGTAACTGCTGACCGTACGACCGGAACTGACCGTCGGGACCGGCGGAGGCAGGAGTGGTCATGAAGATCGGAATAATCGGCTCGGGGCACGTTGGTGGGACCCTCACCCGGCGGCTGCGCACCTTGGACCACGACGTGACAGTCGCCAACTCGCGGGGCCCGCAGAGCCTCACCGACCTGGCGCAGGAGACCGGCGCGACCGCCGGCACCCTGGAGCAGGCGGTGCAGGACGCCGAACTGGTCGTGGTGGCGATCCCGCTGCTGGCCGTCCCGGCACTGCCGGCCGAGCTCTTCGACGGCAAGGTGGTCGTGGACGCCGACAACTACTACCCCCAGCGGGACGGCGACATCGCCGAACTGATGGACCGCAGCCTCAGCTCCAGCCGCTGGACCGCGGAGCACCTCAAGGGCGCGCGGGTGGTGAAGGCGTTCAACAACATCCAAGCGGCCCACCTGATGGAGAACGGTCGACCGGCCGGTGCGGGTGACCGCATCGCGCTGCCGGTGGCCGGCGACGACGCCGAGGCCAAGCAGCTGGTGATGCAGCTGGTCGACTCGCTGGGCTTCGACCCGGTCGACGCCGGCACCCTGGACGAGAGCTGGCGGCAGCAGCCGGACACCCCGATCTACGGCACCGACCGCGACGCGGACGGTGTACGCCAGGGGCTGGCCGAGGCGCGCCCCTGACGTCGTACGACAGGACGATGCCCCGCCGGCGACCAGCCCGGCGGGGCATCGTCGTGCCTGACCTCGAAGGGCGTCAGGCGGGGGGCTTCGGGCCGCAGATGAAGCGGGGCTCGGCGTCGTAGCGCCAGCTGAACTTCTCCCGCTTGATCACCTGGCCGTCCTTCGTGATGACCCGGTAGGCGTCCTGGGCGAAACCATCGGCGCCCGCGGCGGCGATGCAGTCGGGGCCGGGTTCCAGGTAGACGGTCTCCGGCTTGGTGATGTCCCGGCGAGGGCTGTACTCCGTCTTGACGCTGTCGTAGATCTTCGTGCTCCAGATCGACACGGTGATCGTGCTGGAGGTGTACGAGGTGTCGATCAGCACGCCGTGCTGGGTGTTGTTGCGGAACTTGAAGTCCAGAGCCGGGTAGTAGATCGTCGACTCGATCACCGCGGGGTACCGGCTGAAATAGAACGAGTGCGGCTTGTGCTCGACGTCCTGGAGCCCGGCGTAGTAGGTCGCGTTGAAGAGCGTCGTGGTGAACTGCGAGACACCGCCGCCGACCCCGGGAACGAGCTTGCCGTCGACGATCGTCGGCGCGTCCTGGTAGCCCTGGTCGTAGCCGCGGTCGCCTGTGTGGCCGTTGAGGGAGAACGTCTCACCCGGCTTCACGATCGTGCCGTCGACGGCCTTGGCGGCCTGGATGATGTTCTGGCTGCGCGGCGAGGCGAGCCCACCGGGGAACCGGGTGGTGAAGGTGGAGACCCGCTCCTTGATGCCCAGTTCGGCCAGCTTCGCCTCGGTCAGCTTCGGCTGGGCCGCCGTGAGCCGGCCGGTGACCGTACGCCCCTCCGCCTTCGGCAGCACCGCCAACAGGTCCCGGCCGAACGCGGCCGTGTCCAGTTGCTGGCCCGGGCTGCCCGGAACCACCTTCGGCTTGCCGCCCGCGATGGTCAGCCCGGCGTCCTTCGGCGCCGCCTCGATCGTCGCCAGCTTGTCGCCGAGGGCGGCGCGCAGCCGCTTGATGTCGATCCGGGGGGTCAGCTTGCCCGCCTCGTCGGCGGAGAACCGCAGCCCGCGGGCGATCGCGGCTGGCGGGATGGTGACCGAGCCCTTGTCGGTGGTGAGGGTGACCGGCGCCGCGACGGCCGGCTTCGCCAGCTCGGCGACGAGCCGGTCCACCTCCTCCCGGGAGGTCGCCGGGTTCTTCTCCACCAGCGGGACGGTCACTGGCTGCCCGCCCAGCCAGCCCTCGCGGACCACCTGCGCGGCGCGCTCCGGCTCCACCGACAGGCTCGGCTTCGGGTACACCGGCTTCGGGGTGGTCCCGGTGAAGATGATCGCTGGCATGGTCATCTCGCGGCCCTGCTTGCCGAGCACCGTGCGCAACACCGCGTCGAGCTTCGCCGCGTCCACGGTCACCACCGGCTCGACCGTCCGGGAACCGAAGAGCCGGCTCACCGGGTGCGCCTCCGCCTCGGCCGCCGCCGCCACGGTGGCGTCCACATCCACCGTCAGCCCCACGTCGGCGGGCTTGATCTCGGCCTTCTTGTCACCGATCTGCACGGTCAGCGGGGTGTTCAGGCTGCCGGCCCGCCGCTCCAGCTCGGCCCTCAGCTCCTGGGCGGCCTCCGTCCGGCTGCGGCCGCCCAGCTCGGCGCCGAGCACCGTCGTGCCGCGCGGAACGTCGCCGGCGTACGCGTACGCCCCGGCGCCAACTACGCCGGCCAGCACCACGGCGGCCAGCCCGCCGGCGAGCAGGGCGCGGGTGCGCTGCGACCACGAGCCCGGACCGCGGCCCGCCGGCTCCGGTGCGTCGTCGCCCGGCCAGCTCACCGCGGTGACCTGCACCGTGGGCCGGTCGTCGGAGACCTGTTTGTCGCCGTACAGGGTCACAGCCACCTCGATCGGGACGTACCACGTGGGGGCTGCGGCCCCCGGAGAGACACCTACGGTAGCCAACGCTCGGGCCGGATGACACCGTGCGGCCGGTCAACATCGCCACCGCGTGTCGACCCCCCCCGACCCCGGTCACCCGGCGTGCGCGCGGCCGTGGCACGGTGTCCCCGTGGATGGTCGGGTACTGGCGTACGGCGGAGGTTGGCTGGACCGGGCGGGGGCGCTGCGGACCGACCCGGAGTGGATCTCCGCACGGCGTGCCGACCAGACGAGCACGGTGCTGCCGCTCTGGCGCGACCACTGCCTCGTCGCCGCCGACCGGACGCCGGTGCGGCTGGCCGCTGGCGACGCCGCCGACCTGATCGCCGTCGCCGACCAGACCGTCTTCCTCGGCCTCGATGACGGGGCCGCGCTCTTCGCCGCCGACCTCTCCGGGCGCACCGAGGCGGAGGCGGTACGGCTGGCCGGCGCCGCCGCGGCGGTGGACGTCCGGAGCCTGGTGGGTCGGCTCGGCCCGGCCGAGGCGGCCGTGCAGGCGTACGCGCGGGGCATCCTGCACTGGCACCGGCAGCAGCGCTACTGCGGCGGCTGCGGCTCGGCCACCCTCCCCCGCGACGGCGGCCACGTACGCGCCTGTTCCGGGCCGGCCTGCGGCCGACTTCTGTTCCCCCGGATCGAACCGGCGATCATCGTGCTGGTGGAGGCGCCCGGGTCGCCGGACCGCTGCCTGCTGGCCCGGCACGCCGGGGCGCCCGAGGGTTCCTGGTCGACGCTCGCCGGGTTCGTCGAGGTCGGCGAGAGCCTGGAGGACGCGGTCCGGCGGGAGATGGCCGAGGAGGCGGGGGTGACCGTCGCCTCGCTGTCGTACCAGGGGTCGCAGGCGTGGCCGTTCCCGGCCGGCCTGATGGTCGGGTTCCGGGCCACCGCCGAATCGGAGGAGATCCGGGTGGACGGCGTAGAGCTGCTGGAGGCGCGCTGGTTCACCCGGGACGAGCTCCGCGAGCGGGTGGCCGAGGGGCGGCCGCTGGGCCGGCCCGACTCGATCGACCACCGCCTGCTCGGCCAGTGGCTGGCAGAGAGCTGAGGACCATCGCGAGAGAGGCGAATGCGGCGGCGGCGAGGGCGCTCCACATGATTCCCTCGAAAGTGTGCGGCGCGACGAAGACCGCCACGATGGCGAGGCCACCCGCCGCGGCCCACAGGGGCGCGGACGGCCGCCGGGCACCCGCCGCGATCTTCGCGTTGACGAGTACGAAGACCAGCGCGTACAGGGCGCCAGTGGCGGCGAAGAACGGGGCGTACTCGCCCAGCCGCGCGTAGTCCTCTCCGCCCGCCAAGCGGAACGCAAGCTCGCCGGCCATGGTCGACGCGACGACGAGTACGGCACCGCAGGCGCCGACGACGGCGAGCGCGGCTGTCCGCATGCGGCGGTCCCCGACGGCCAGGCGGGGCAGGGCCAGCACCGTGACCACCTGGGGCGCCCAGAGCGCACCCTTGGTGAGCACGGTCCCGACGGCGTACGCCCCGGACTCGGCGGGCGGCAGCAACTGCCGGGCCAGGAGCAGGTCGGCGTACGACACGGCGAGCATCGCCAGGGTCGCGCTGCTCGCGGTCATCACCTGCCGGGCCCCTAGGACGGAGGCGTATCCTGGCGCCGCCGGCCGGACCGGAGGGTGCGCGGTCGCCGCCACCCCGACCCGACGCTGCCAGGCCAGCCAGGCCAGCAGGGGCAGGGCGAGGTAGGCGACGACGACGCCGGTCAGCAGGGAGCCCAGGAGCCCGGCGCCGAGGGCGAGACCGGCGATCACCCCGCCGTACCGGCCGACGGCCAGCACGGTCATGCCGGTGGCGAGCCGCAGGAAGCGCTCGTCGCCCTGCAACTCGCCGAGCCAGCGGCCGGCCAGCACGACCGCCACGGTCATCGCCGCGAGCAGCGCCGCGACCTCGACCGACAGGCGCAGGGTCGGGATGATCACCGGCGCGGCCACGACGACGGCGCCGCCGGCGAGCGCGGCGGTGGCCACGGTGACCCGCGCGGTTGGAGTCCGGCCGTACCGCGCCCCGTGCACGGCGACCGCGATCTGAAGGCCCAACCCGGGCACGCCGGCGATGGCGCTCAGGGCAAGCACGGTGGCCAGCGTGCTCAGATCCCCGGCGCTCAGATGCCGGGCGCCCAGCACCGGTACCAGGTAGGCCAGGGCGTTGGTCAGCGTCGCGGCGACGGTGACGGCGACACCAGCGGTGCCGAGCCGCCGTGCCGCCGAGTCCCTCGTCGTGGTCTGTGTCATACCGCTCCGTGTCCGCCTGCCGTTACGCCGGCTGCCGTACGTCCGCAGCGGTCACTGTAATGAGCACGGCACAGCGGTGGTGTCCCGCCGGCCCGGCTCGCTCCCGGGCTCGCGATCGAGGCCAGGACCGATCTTCGTCCGGTCGGCCAGCGCGCGAATCCCGCGGACGCGCTAACGTCTCGCGTCATGGCGCCTTCGAACGGTCTGCTGACCGAGGTGAGTTCCGGGATCGCTTCCATGCTGCCCGAGCGGCTCGTCGCGGCCGCCATCCGGGGCGTGTATCCGCGCGTCGAGCCGGAGCTCGCCCGAATCGCGGACTTCGTGCCACTCGGTGGCACCGCGGTCGATGTCGGCGCGTGGTACGGACCGTGGACCCGGCGCCTCCGGAGGCGCGCCGAGCGGGTAGTCGCGGTGGAGCCCAACGCGCAGCTGGCTCGCTGCATCAAGGCCGCGTTCGGCGACGTGCGCGTGGTCGAGGCGGTCGCCTCGGACCATCCGGGAACCGCGGAGTTGTTCCTTCCCAAGGCGGGGCCGGCGGTGGGTACCTCGTCCCTGGAGTACGGCGACGGGCAGTCGATCACCGTGTCCCGAGTGACGATCGACGGTCTGGATCTCACCGACGTGCGGTTCATGAAGATCGACGTTGAGGGCCACGAGCTGCCGACGTTGCGGGGGGCGGCGGAGACGATCCGGCGGGACGGGCCGGTCCTGCTGGTCGAGGTCGAGGAGCGGATCCAGCCAGTCGAGCCGATCGTGGGGTTGCTCCAGGGCTGGGGCTACCGCGCCTACGTGCTCCCGCGGGACCACTGGGTGCCGCTGGCGGAGTTCGATCTCGTCGGACATCAGCGCACCACGATCGCCCGGGTACGCCAGAGCTTCGCCCGGCGGGTCATCGCACCTCGACCCCGCTACGTCAACTCCGTGCTGTTCCGGCACGATCGGCACTCGGCCTGAATACCGTTCACGCGGGCTGTCACGGTTCGGGGACCAGGCTGCCGAGCGTGATCTCGTTCGTGCAGAGCCTCACGGTGCGGTCGGTGATCGTCAGCTCGACCGTGTCGCCGCCGCCGCCCATGACTAGGAAAACCTGACGCACCCCCCCGCCGCGGACCTGGAACTCTCGCGTCGCGCCGCCGTGGCGAAGGACTGCCGGGGAATCACCGGTGCTGATGTAGGCGATCCGGACGGCCCGCTCCCATTCGTTGTTCAACGGCTTGGTCAGCGGCATCCGGACCGTCTGTCCGCCGTCGACACAGTGCCCCCAGACCCCCTCCGGGCCCGGTTCGATGGCGGTGCCCGCGACCCGCGCCAGGCGAATGTGGCCGGCCTCGTCGAACATCCACAGGGTTTCGGCCTCGGTGACGAACACCGGCTGCGGCTGGATCGGTCGGAAGAAGTGGGACTGCAGGTTGTAGGGCCGGGACAACGCTGCCACGACGCCTTCCGGGACCGGCTGATCGAAGAAGACCGTTCCCGGGGGCGCCTTGGAGAGCTCGGCCTGAGCCGTGTGCAGGTAGTCGCGGCCCTGTTTGACCGCCCAGTCGTCCGCGAACTGAGAGCCGCTCCACGCGGTGCCCGATGCGGCGGCCAGCGCGACAACCAGTGCCCCGACGAGGGCCCTACGGCCCCGCAGCGCCACCGGCCAGGTCCAGGACCGCGCCAGCGTCTCACCCGCCGGGTTGGCGAGACCGAGCAACGCGACGCCGATGCAGAGGGCGGCGACCACGACCACATCGCTGACGAGACGGGGCACCAAACCCATCACCGCGCTGAGACCCAGGCCGAGCCGCGTCGCCGCCAGCAGGGCCGCGACCAGCGCCAGGTATGCCGCGAGGAGCACCCAGGCCCGGATGGCGGAGCGGCGTAGCCGGACGGTGACCACGATCAGCGCCAGGAACACCGCCCCGGCCAGCCAGCGGGCGGACACATGCGGGGCCGCGGCCGCCGTGCCGTCGCTGGCGTCCATCCAGTGCCAGGGGCCGCCGAGGAGCCCGGGGAGCAGCGTGTATCCGATCAGATGGCCCACGAAGGTCAGTACCGCGTCGGCCGAGCGGGACTCAGGCAGCGGTGACTGGGCCCGGGACAGGTAGAGCCCGAGATAGGCCAGGGAGAGGACGGTCAGCACCACCCACGAAGGCCAGTATCGGCGGATCGTGCGAATGATGCTGCGGACCGGCCCGCCAGTGACGAACAGGCACGCGGTCAGCAGGAACACGAGCGGCACAATTAGCAGCGATTGTTCGGAGAAGAGCAGACCGAGGAGCACCGACAGGGCGACCGTCAACAGGTGGCGGATACGCCGGGTCCGCACGTACTTGACCTGGGCAGCGATCGCCAACACCATCGCCAACTGCATCGGCAGCAGGCGCAGTCCGGTGGTGACCATCGACGTCACCTCGAGGGTGAGCGGGCTGAACAGGAGCACGCACAGCGGGACGAGTAGGCCCCATCCCGGGCGGATCAACAGGCGGAGCAGGCGGTAGAAGGCGACGCTGAGCAGTGCCTGACCCGTGAGCAGCAGCAGCACGTATGGCCAGTAGGCGAGGCCCGTGGCGCGAGTGATCAGCCAGGCGGCGAGCAGCCCCGCCGGCATGAGGTGGTTGTTGAACTGGCTGAGCAGGAAATCGACGGTCAGCTCCGACCCGGCAGCGCGGGCCGCGAGAATGAAGTCGTCTTGCGCGAGGTATCCCCGCGAGGCGATCTGCGCCCGCCAGGCCAACCCGATCACGATGAGCAGGGCAGCGACAGCGCGGACGGGATCGGTTTGGACCCAGCCAACGATCCGCCCGACCCCGCCGGTCCCGGCATCCTCGGCCGCTGATTGAGGGGTCGCCGAATCGGCTGTCGCGGGTCCTGTCAGAGCCATGGCGCGAAGAGTGCCACAAGAGCGAGCGTGCCCCCATCGGATCAACGGGTCACGACTTGGGATCTCTTGGTCCAATCCCTCGTCGGGATCCTGCCGCGACGACACCGCCATTGCGACAGGGTGGCGGCCGCCGCCAAGCGTGGCGTGCACCGGTGCGCCTGCGACGAACGCGACCGGCGACCGCGACGGCAGCGGGCGCTTACCCGTCCGGGAGGATTGTCGTCCCCCGCGTTTCTGGCACCCTCGTTCAATCCGCGTACAGTGGCCGCGACCAGCGCGGCTCCATGCGCCAGGCAAGCGTAGTGAAGAGGTCGGACGGTGCGGGAACGGCTGATGCTGCACGGCGTCGCCGCAGCGGTCACCGTACTGGTGTTGGCGCCGCTGGCCCGCCCTGGGTACGTGCTCAGCTATGACATGGTGTTCGTGCCGCGGCAGGCGCTCGATTGGGAGCTGATCGCTCCGGCACAGGCGCTGCCGCGGGCGGTGCCGCAGGACGCGGTGGTGGCGCTCGCCACCCAGGTCGCACCGGGGTGGCTGGTGCAGCGGCTCGTGCTTGCGGTGATCATCTACGCGGCCGCCGTCGGCGCCGGCCGGCTGGTGCCGACCAGGCGCCTGTCGGTCAGGGTGGTGGCGGCAGTCGGGTACGCGTGGACGCCGTACCTGGCGGAGCGGCTGCTGCTGGGTCAATGGGGGCTGCTGCTGGCGTACGCCGCGCTGCCCTGGCTGGTGTCGGCCGCGTTAGGGGTGCACGCCGGGCGGCCGGGGGCGCTGCCCCGGCTGCTGCTGGCGGCCGCGGCGGCCGCGATCACCCCGACCGGCGGGGTGATCGCGCTCGTGGTCGCCGCCGCCCTGCTGCCTGGTCGGTACGTCAATGCGGCGCGGTCCAGCGCGGTCGGTCTCATTGCGATTGCCGCGTTCAACGCACCATGGCTCGTCGCGGCGCTCCTCACGGCGGCTGGCGGCCGGTCCGATGCAGCCGGGGTCGTCGCCTTCGCCGCACGCGCCGAGAACTGGGGCGGCTCACTTGTGGCCCTTCTCGGCACGGGCGGGATCTGGAACAGCCAGACCACGCCGGCGAGCCGCAGTTCACCATTGGTGCCGCTGGTGACCGCCGCGCTGCTGGTGATCGCAGCGGTGGGCGCCGTCGAGCTGTGGCGCCGTTGGCCGGCGGGCGTGGCGGCGCGACTGGGCCTGTTGGCCGTCGGTGGGCTCGCCGTGGCCGCGACCGGCGTCCTCCCAGGCGGCGCCGACGGGCTGGCCTTCCTGGTACGGCAGGTGCCGGGCGCGGGGCTGGTGCGCGACGGGCACAAGTTCCTCATCCCGTACGCGCTGGTGCTGGCGCTCGGGTTCGCGCTCGGCGCGGAGCGCCTGGCCGACCGGTTGACGCCGCGCCTCGGTGGAGTCGCCGCGCGGGTGCTGGTGGTGGTTCTGGCACTGCTTCCGGTCGCGCTGCTGCCGGATCTGGCCTTCGGCGGGGCCGGCCGGTTGCGGCCGGTGAGTTATCCGGCGGACTGGGACGCGGTTGCCCGGCACGTTGCCGACCGCCCGGGGGAGGTGCTCTCCCTGCCGTTTCACGAATACCAGAGCTACCGCTGGAACGCCGATCGAGTCGTGATCGACCCTGCGCCGCGCTACCTGCCCGCGCCGGTGCTGACCGACGACACGCTGCGGGTCGGTGACCTGGTCGTGGCCGGCGAGAACCCGCGAGCGGCGCGGGTCCGCGAACTGCTGGCCGCCGGTTCATCGGTGGCCGGAACCGGCGTCCGGTGGGTGCTGGTCCGGCACGAGCCGAACCTGCCCGTTACGCCGCAGACGCTGGCCGGACTCCAGCGTGTTCATAGCGGAGAACACCTGTCGTTGTACGAGAACCCGGGATGGTCGCCGGACCGCAGGCAAGGCCCGCTGTGGCCCGTTGCCGCGGCCCACCTGTTGGCAGCCGCAGCGGTTGTGGCGGCGGTTGTGGCGGCCGCATCTCGTGTCCTGCACCGTACCCCCGACCCGTGATACGGTCCCCGGCACGCCAGTCTCGCGGAAGGAGAGTGTGCATGAGGCATCTGCCCGCGTTTGTCGCCGTCGGGGTGCTCGGGGTCGTGCTCGGCCTTGTCGGGAGCTTCGGCTTGCGGGCGGCTTTGAGCCCGTCGGCAGAGCAGGTCTCCACGGACGTCGCCCGGCAGATCGATACGGCGCCCCCGCCGCTGTACGGCGCCCGCTGAGGTTTCCCAGCCTCCGTCGATGGGGCCACCGCCCTATCGGCGGATGCTCTGCCGGTCTGCCGCGCCGGGCGCTGTCGCGATCTCCGCAACCAGGTTGGCGAAACGAGCTCCGGCTGCTTCCCAGGTGAACTGGGCCGCGTGCGCGCGGGCCGCCTCTCCCATCGCCTTGCGCCGTACATCGTCGGCGAGGAGATTCCGCACCTGCAGGATGAACTCCTCCTCGTCGTCCGCGAGCATGCCGGTTTCGTCGTGCACCATCGCCTCCGCCACACCACCGGCGTTGCGGAAAGCCACGGTCGGGGTGGCCCGCGCGCCAGCCTCCACGATCGTCAGCCCCCACCCCTCCTTTATCGACGGGGTGAGCGCCAGCCAAGCGGAGCAGAGAACCGCATGCTTCTCCTCTTCGGTGATGAAACCGGCGAATCGGACGCGGTCCTGAATGTTCATTTCGACGGCGAGATCCTTTAACTTCGGCTCCCACCAGCCCTGCCCGGCAACGACCAGTTCCACGTCCGGCAGATCGGCGGCGAGCGCGGCGACTGTGCGCAGCGCGATTTCCACCCGCTTGTGTGGCACGAGCCGGCCAAGCACCAGCAGCGATGGGTGTGTGGTGCGCGGTGCGGGTCCAGCGACGACGTCGGGCGTGCCATTGGGGACGACAGCGATCCGGTCTGCGGCCACGCCGAGTCCGGATAATTCAGACTTGGTTGCTTCCGAGACGGTCACGTACCGGCAGCGCCGGTAGACCCGAACGGCCAGCTTCGACTCGATCCACCAGCCGATCCGGGCGACCCAGGGGCCGAACACCACCGGCCACTGCTCGCGGTGGACGTGGTGGACGAGGGCGAGCACCGGGCGGCCGGCGTAGAGCGGCGCGAAGAATGGCACGCCGTTGCAGACGTCGACAACCAGATCTGGCCGGCCGAGTCCGCGGTGCCCCAGCCGGCCCACGCCGAGCCGGCCAGCGAGGTAGGTGAGAGCCGCCCGCGCGTAGACCGTGTGCCGGCCGCCGCGGCGCAGGATCCGCGTGCCGTCCGGTGTCGTCTCTTCCGGCGGCGCGCCATCGTGGCCCGCGCACAGCACTGTGACGCGGTGGCCTATGCGGACCAGTTCTGCCGCGATCCGCTCGATGTAGACCTCAGAGCCGCCTCCCTCTGGGTTGCGGGTGTCCCGCCAGTTGAGGAACAGCACGTGGCGAAAGGGGCTATCGGGGGTGTCCACGCCGCTCCTACCTACTGGCGAGTAAGCTCTCACGATCGCGTCACCCTAGGGCTCCTTGACGTGCTGGCGCAACGGGTGGGTTCGACGCCCGCCGCCGGAACACCATTCGTGACCAGGGGTTTGCCCGTAGCGGAAAACCTTGGCAGGGTGTTCCTGGCGCGCGCGGGCTGCCCGGCCAATGCGCGTTTCGGGTCGCTCTTTTGAGACGCGGCAACGCCGGCATGCGGACAGAGCGCTCACGGGTCAGGAGGTGGCAGCCGATGGGACGCCATGACGTCGCACAGTGGTGGCGCTTTGCCGGCGGCTCGCCGCTGGTGCGGCGCCTCGCTGGCACGTCGCCGGTGGCGTTGCTGAGCGCGCTGTTGGTCGTCGTGCTCGTCGCGTGGGCGGGGGTGGCCTACCTCAACTCGCTCTCCAACGGGCCCAGCTGCGCCGAGCAAGTTCCGGTGCGCCTGGCTGTTGCGCCCGTGCTCGCCCCGGCGATCGAGCAGATTGCGAAGACGGCCGGGGATCGGCAGCCGTGCGTCTCGATCACGGTGGAGGCCCGCCGGTCGATCAGCGTAGCGGCGAACCTGGTAACTCCTGAGGCGGGGCAAGCCCCGGACGCCTGGCTGCCGGAGTCGACCTTCTGGCTGCGCCGGGCCCGTTCCACCGGGGCGTTCGAGGTACCGGAGCGGGGCACCTCGGTGGGCAGCTCGCCGGTTGTCCTCGCGCTGACCGAGCCGGTCGCCGACCGGCTCGGTTGGCCGGCCAAGCAGGTCAACTGGGCCGCGTTGGTCGGCCCCGATGCGCGCGACGTCGCGGTCGGCATTCCGGACCCGGCCGAGGATTCGGCCGGCGTCGCGGCCCTGCTAGGGATGCGGGCGCTGGCCGCCGGTGAGCCGGAACCCGCCGCCGCCGTCACCGCCGCGATGCGCCGGATCGCACCGAATACGCTCACCGTTACGGCCGACGCCGGTGCGGTGCTTCCCACCGGGGCTGGTGTGCCCGAGCGCGTCGATGCCTTCGCGACCACCGAGCAGGCCGTAATCCGGCACAACTCGCTGGCGCGCGCCAACAAGCTGGTCGCGGCGTACGCGGGCGACGGCGTGCCCACCCTGGATCTGCCGTACGTCGTGTTACCCGGCGCACGGGGTCCGGTCCGGGAGGCCGCGACCGGGTTCCTCGACGTGCTGCTCTCCCCGTCGGCTCGCGCCACCTTGGTCGCCCAGGGCTTCCGGACGGCCGGTGGATTCCCGCCAGAGGGCGTGCCCACCGACGGCCGGGTGCGGCTCGACGTGCGCGGTCCCGTCGCCATGCCGCCAGAGGAGACGCTGACAGAGCTGCTGAACGGCTGGAGCGGGGTGCGGCGCAGTGCGCGGATCCTGACCGTCCTCGATACTTCCGGATCGATGGCGGCACGGGTGCCGGACACCAACGAGACCCGGATGTCCGCCACCATCAAGGCCGCCCAGGATGGTGCCGGCCTGCTGCTCGACAGCAGCGAGATCGGGCTCTGGGTGTTCTCCACCCGTCTCGATGGCGACCTGGACTACCGGGAAGTCCTGTCCGTCGGACCGTTGCGGGAGCAGCGCGAGGAGCTGGTTGCCGGGCTCGGCGAGGTGCGGGTCAAGCCGAACGGCGGGACCGGTCTGTACGACACCGCTCTCGCGGCCTACCGCGAGGCCCGGCAGCACTGGACGCCGGGCCGGATCAATCTAGTGTTGATCATGACGGATGGACAGAACGAGGACGCCGACAGCATCGGCCGGGACCAACTGCTCGCCGAGCTGGCGAAGCTGCAGGACCCGCAGCGTCCGTTGCCGATTCTCTTCATCGGCCTCGGTAGCGGCGTCGACCGCGCTGAGCTGGAAGGGATTGCCGCCGCTACCCGCGGCAGGGTCTTCCTCACCAAGCAGCCCGGCGGCATCCGCAAGATCTTCTTCTCTGCGCTGGCCGGCCTGAGCTGCCTGCCCCCAGAATGCCGTCGATGACCGCGCCCGCGTACTCACTACTATCCGGCGCATGCCAGCCGAGGTGACCGCACCCAGAGATTCCGAGCGATCGCGCCTGCGGCTGCTCGGGGGGATCCGCGCGGTCGGGCGGGCAGCCGCTTCGCCAGGCACCACGCTCTCCCTGCTCGCACTGACCGTGCTGGCCTTCCTGCAGCGACCGGGCGAGGTCACCTTCGACACGAAGCTGGATCTTGCGGCCAACCCGATCGACTTCCTTGGCCGCGCGCTGCACCTCTGGAATCCCGAGGCCACCTCGGGCGAGTTGCAGAACCAGGCGTACGGCTACCTGTTTCCGATGGGTCCCTTCTTCGCCGTCGGCCAGCTGCTCGACGTGCCACCGTGGATCACCCAGCGGGTCTGGTGCGCGGCGCTGCTCTGTGGCGCCTTCCTCGGGGTGCTCCTGCTCGCCCGGGTTCTGCACATCGGGTCCGAACCGACGCGGTGCGCCGCCGCGCTCGGCTATGCGCTGGCGCCTCGGATGCTCACCGAGATCGGGCTGCTCTCGGCCGAAATGTTGGCCGTGGCGCTACTGCCGTGGGTGCTGCTGCCACTGGCGGCCGTGCGCCGGCTCGGGTCTCCCCGGCGCGCGGCCGCCCTGTCCGCGTTGGCAGTCCTATGCATGAGTGGCGTCAATGCGGCCCTCGTGGTGACCGCGCTGGTGTTGCCCGGACTGTGGCTGCTGACGCGGCGGTGGGATCGCGCGCATCTGCGGCTCGTGGCATGGTGGTGCGTCGCGGTCGTCGGCGTCACGCTCTGGTGGATCGTGCCACTGCTGCTGCTCGGCCAGTACAGCCCGCCCTTTCTCGACTTCATCGAGTCGTCTACCACGACGACGGGGGTGGCCTCGCTGTTCCAGGCGGTACGCGGAACGAACCAGTGGGTCGCCTTTGTGGTGCAGGGCGAGCCGTGGTGGCCCGCAGGCTGGCTGTTGGTCGACAACCCGATTCTGATGGCCTTGACCGCGCTGGTGGCGGCGGTCGGCCTGGCCGGGTTCGCTTGCCGCGGTCTGCCGGAGCGCCAATTCCTCGTGCTCGGCTTCCTGGCCGGGCTGGCCCTGATGACCATCGGGTACGTGGGCAGCCTCGACAGCCCGCTGTCCGGCTCCGCTCGGGAGCTGCTGGACGGCCCGCTCGCACCGCTTCGCAACGTACACAAGTTCGAGCCGGTGTTGCGCCTGCCGATCATGCTCGGCCTTGCCCATGCGGTGGCGGTGGGCGTCGGTCTATTCCGGCACAGCAGTCTCATCAGCCGCTGGTGTGCCGGCTGGTTGAGCCGCCTGTCCCCACTGCGTCTCGGGGGCCTTCGGCGCGTGACCGACTCCGACGTTCCCCGGCAGTGGCTGGCGGTCGTACCCGTCCTTCTGCTTATTGCCGGCGCCGCTGCTCCCGCGTGGTTGGGCCAGCTCCGGCTCGGTCCGGGCTGGACCGACCTGCCGGCGCACTGGCGGCAGGCGGCGTCCTGGCTGGCCGCCCACGATCCGGCGGCGCGGACCCTGGTCGTCCCGGCCTCGGGCTTCGGCCAGTACACCTGGGGCCGGACGGTCGACGAGCCGATCCAGGCGCTCGCGGAGGCGCCGTGGGCGCTGCGTCACCAGGTACCGCTGGGTTCGGCGGGCAACACCCGCGTCATGGACACGGTCGAGGCGGTGCTCGCGCAAGGCCGAGGCTCACCCAGTCTCGCCGACTTCCTCGCCCGGGCCGGCTACCGACACCTGCTGGTGCGGCACGACATCGATCGCACTCAGGTGGAGGCGCCGCCGGTGGCCGTGCTGCGTCGCGCGCTGGCCAACTCGCCCGGCCTGGTGCCGGTGGCGTCGTTCGGCCCGGCCGTGCGCATGGACGACCAGCAGAGCAGCCCGGTCGACGCGGGCGCTCGCCCGGTGCCCGCAATTGAGGTGTACGAGGTCCAGCGGCCGGTGCCGCCGGCTACCGCCGTGCTCACCGGCGACGTAGCCACTGTCAGCGGCGGCCCCGAATCCCTGTTGCCACTGCTCGAACAGGGCCTGTTGGAACGCGACCGGCCGACGGTCCTCGCCGGGGACCGTCCCAGGCAAGGTGCCAACCAATGGATCGTGACCGACGGACTGCGCCGTCGGGAGCGCAACGTCGGTCGGGTCCGCGACAATCTGAGCCAGACTCTCACCGCGGACGAAGCCGCGCGACAGCGACGGGTCGCGCTGGATGTCGTGCCGTTCCCTGGGGCTGAACACCAGACCGTGGCCGCGTACCAGGGGATCCGGACGGTGACGGCTTCGACGGCCGCCAGCTTCGCCGACAACTTCGTCGCCGCCGAACCCTCCTACCTGCCGTTCGCGGCCATCGACGGCGACCCAGCCACGGCCTGGCGCTCGGCGCCGTTGACCGGGCCGGTCGGCCAGTGGCTCGAGGTCGCCCTGGACACGCCGCGTCAGGTCAACGAGGTCCGGTTGGCCTTCGTCAACGATCTGGGCGTCGGCTGGCCGGTGACGCGGTTCCTCATCACCACCGACCAGGGTTCCGTGGAACACGAGGTGGCGCCGAGCAGCGGCAACCACGCCTACTCCACCTTGCCGGGCGTCACGACGAAGGTACGAGTGACCGTGCTGGGGGTGGCCGGCGGGCGCACCAATGGCGGCCTTGGCATCGGGGAACTCTCCGTGCCAGATATGGCGCCTCGCCGAGCGCTGCGGGTCCCCGCGGATGTGCCGAACTATGCCGGTCCGCCGCCGGCCTACTCTTTCAGCCGTGGGCCCGCCACGCGCGCCGCCTGCGTCGCCGATGTCGGATCGAACGCGTATGACGGCGGGGTGGTTCCCGACGCGAGCCGGGCCGCCGCACCCGTCCGGTGCGACCGGTTCCTGGCCCGGGTGGGCGAGGAGCCGCTGGGCATCGATCGGCTCTTCCGCACGCCGACCGCGGCCAGCTATCAGGTGCACCTCACTGCCGTGGCGCGGCCTGGTGGCCAGGTGCCCTTGGCCGGCAGCGCGCAGGCCGCCAGGGTGTCGGCGTCGGCATCGTCGAACCTGGCCGGCGATCCGGCGGTGGCCGCCTACGCCGCGGTGGACTCGGATCCGACCACGGCATGGGTCGCCGAAACGACCGACCCGCGACCGACGCTCAGCCTGTCGTGGAGCACACCCCGGCGCATCGGCGAGCTGCGGATCCGGGCCGCGGACGAGCCGGTCGCCTCGGTGCCCCGGGTCGTCGAGCTGAGTACCCCGAGGGGTAGCCAGGTGGTCCGGCTCGGGTCGGACGGCCTGGCGCGGTTCACCCCGGTCCGGACCGACCGGATCGAGATTTCCGTCCGCGACGTCGACCTGCGGGTGGCGGACCGCCGGGGCGGCTGGCCCGCACCCGCCGGGATCGCCGAGATCGAGGTGCCGGCGCTGGCGGACCTGATCAGGCCGGTACCGCCGCAGACCCCGATCTCGGTCGCGTGCGGCGCCGGCCCGGCCGTCGAGATCGACGGGGTCCGCTACGACACGTCGGTCGCCGGTACGCTCGCCGACATCACCGCGGGGCGGGCGCTGCCGGTCACGCTCTGCGATGGCATCGCCGCCGACGGGGTGGACCTACCGCACGGCGAGCATCGCCTGCGTACGACGAGGTCGGAGTCGTTCGTCGCGCAGGACGCCTGGCTCACGCCCAAAGGCGCGACCCGCGCGGCGCCTCGCCACCGCGACGTGCAGGTGGTGGACTGGGCTGCGACCGACCGGACGGTGCGTGTCGGGGCGGGCGGCGAGGCGCTCCTGGTGGTGCCCGAGAACATGAACGCCGGCTGGCGCGCCACTCTCAATGGTCGAGTCCTGCCGACCACGCGGGTCGACGGCTGGCAGCAGGCGTGGGTGGTGCCAGCTGGCGAAACTGCCGAGGTGCGGCTGACATTCGTACCGGACACGGCGTACCGTGGCGGCCTGACGGCGGGGGCACTGACCGCACTCGCCGTGGTTTGCCTGGCCGTCTGGCCGGTCCGCCGGCGGCCGCCGGTCGGGCCACCCGGCGGTCAGGCCACCGGCTGGTGGATAGCTGCGGCACTTATCGGGCTGATAGTCGCCCTGGGCGGCGTGCTGGCGATGGTCATCGTCATCGCCGCGATGCTGCTGCGTCAGTTTCTGCCCCGGGCGCTCCCGGCCATCACCCTTGCCGCGATGGCCGCGGCAACCGCGGGCGCCGTGGCCGGGCGGGTGCTGGGCCACGGCCAGGGATGGGCGTACGGACCATGGGTGCAGGCAGCGATGCTGGTGGCGGTGGGCGCAGTCGTCGCGTCGGCCATTCCTGTGCCGGGCCGGCGGGAAGCCGATTCAAAGATCTCGACGGTGATCGCACAAGACGAGGACGGGACGATGCCGGTATGAGCGAAAATCGACGCGAAGGGGTCGGCTCACTGGTGCCCAACGGGCCGCGACCCGTCACCTTCGACCGGGCCGGCGCCCGCAGTTTTGCGACCCTGCGCAGGTCGGTGACCCTGTTCCGCGGGTTCCTGCGTGAGCAGCCCGACCCCGACTACTTCTACCGTCTGCTGGCCGACGATTCGGTACGCCAGGTCGGCGGCTACGCCGATCTGGCGGAGAAGGTCGTGTTGGACGTCGGCGGCGGGCCCGGCTACTTCGCGGCGGCCTTCCGGGCCGCCGGTGCCCGCTACGTCGGCCTGGACCCCGAAGTCGGGGACTTCTCCGCCAGCGGGCAGCTGGTCCCGGGAATGGTACGGGGCAGCGGCACGGCGCTGCCGATCGGCTCGTCCACAGTGGATATCTGTTTCTCCTCGAACGTACTCGAGCACGTAGCGCAACCCACCCGGATGCTCGACGAGATGGTCCGGGTCACCAAGCCTGGCGGCGTTCTGTTCGTCTCGTTCACCCCGTGGCTGTCTCCGTGGGGCGGTCACGAGACGGCGCCCTGGCATTATCTGGGCGGCGAGCGCGCCCGGCGGCGGTACCTGCGGCGTACCGGCAGGGAGCCGAAG
Source organism: Micromonospora sp. DT47 (assembly GCF_049844475.1). Taxonomy (NCBI): domain Bacteria; kingdom Bacillati; phylum Actinomycetota; class Actinomycetes; order Micromonosporales; family Micromonosporaceae; genus Micromonospora; species Micromonospora sp. DT47. The sequence continues at coordinate 18,327 of NZ_JBNCLC010000034.1, forward strand.
AACCGGTACGGGCAGAGTTTGTTCCCCGCCTCGATTGGCGACGCCATCCGGTGGGCGCGGGCGCGCCAGGCGGCGGTCGCGCTGGTCGACGCCCTGCCCAGGTACCACCCGTGGTGGGCCCAGTGGATCGTGCGGGTGCCGGGTGTCCGAGAGGTTGGCTCGTGGAACTTCGTCATGGTCTTGCGCAAGGCTCGGCCCGGATCGACCAACGTGGAGAAAGTCCGGCTGACTGGGGGTCGCGAGCAATGTGACCAGGTAGTAACCTCGCGGCCGTATGACTGATCGAACCTGACGAAATTCAAGTCCTCTTGGGGAGGAAACATGAAGCACCGCGCCATCGGTACCGTGCTGTTTGGCCTCGGTGCCCTGCTCCTGGTGTTCGCCGCCGGCCTGGCCTTCGTCGTCGCGCCCGCTGTGACGAAGCTTCCGTACGACCTTGAGCGGTCGGTTTCGGTGGTGGAGGCGCCGGGGGCGCGTTTCCTCCAGATCAAGAAAATCGGCGACAACGTCGAGATCAAGACCCACCAGGCCACCCTGCGCTCGACCGTCGCGGTTCAGCCAAACGCGAAGGCGACGGCGGACCTGACCGGGGACCTTGACTCGACTGCCGTGGTGTGGACGGTCGGCCAGACCGTCGAACGCACCGACCTCAAGGAACAGGTCAGCGCGTACGCAGCCGAGCTGGCCATCGACCGGGTCTCCGGCGAGGGGTTGTTCTGGAACGGCCAGTGGCTCGATGAGGCCGAGGAGCGGGCGGCCGTGCTGTTTGAAGGCCAGGTTTACAAGTTCCCCTTCAACACTGAGAAGAAGGAATATCGGATCTACGACCGGGATGTGCGCAAGGCGCTACCCGCCCGCTATATCGGCACCGAGACGGTCGACGGAGTCGAGGTCTATCGATTCGAGCAGGTCATCGACGACCAGGAGCTCCGGATGGACGACGGGCGGGTGGCGGCGCTGCTGGGAAGCTTCGCCCCGGGCGCGACCGAGGGGAAGGTCGTCTACAGCAACACACGTACCGTCTGGGTGGAGCCGCTGACCGGGTCGTACCTCAAGGTGCAGGAAGTCCAGCGCAAGGCGCTCGTGCCCAATTCCGGACTGGGGACGGTCCTGCTGGACGCCACGTTCGACAGCACCCCGGAAACGGTGGCCGCGGCCGTCGAACGCGCGCGGGAAAGCCGGCAGCAACTGCAAACCGTCAGGCTGTACGGACCGATCACGCTGACCATCCTCGGCGTTGCTTCCATCATTGGTGGTCTGCTGGTGGCGCGCCGCCGGGCGGATCCGTCGCCGTCGCCGCGGCACAGTTCCGGAGACGACTCGATGGAGGGACGCGGCGGTCCGCTCACCGACGAGCTGCCGCCAGCGTCGCAAAACTGGCGGTCAGACGACACGACCGCGCCGATCCAGCGTTCCGCGCCCGACGAGGCAGAACGACGCTGACGCGACGAGACGGGGGTGAGCGGCCGAGAGACCGGCCCCTCACCCCCGTCTCGCGTCGTTGCGGGCATGTAGCGAGATCCCGCTGCCGACCTTGTACGACGGCGCCTGCCCCGGCCGGTGCCATCCCGCCCTCAGCGCTTGACCGCGAGCACCACCAGGATGGACGCCAGCGACGGGCGGCGACCGAGGGCGCCGTCCAGCCAATGCAACGACCTGGGTACCCCTGGGAACCGGGCACCGCGCACCGTCAGCGGGCGGAACCCCTCACGGCACAGCAGGTCGACGAGCGCCGTGCGGTTGAACAGGCGCAGATGGCCGACCGGCCGGGTGTCCTGCTTGAGCCGGCTCAGCGGCCCCGCTCCCACCTCGGTAGAGCGGCTGGACGTCTCGTGGAACACGGGCTGGATGCCGGCGAGGAAGAGGACCCGGTTGTACCAGGCGTGCAAATTGGGCGTGGTGACGACCAGGTGGCCACCGGGCCGCAGCACCCGGGCACACTCCTCCACCATTAGGTCCGGGTCGTAGAGGTGCTCGATCACCTCGGCGGCGTGCACCAGGTCCACCGACGCGTCCGGAAGCGGGATGCCCTCGCCCAGGTCGCACTTGTGGAACTCATAGGGCAGCATGGCGGCCTTGGCGAGTTGATGTTCCGAGTAGTCGACCCCGACCCAACTCACCGCAGGATCGCCGACCTGCGCGTCGAGCTGAGCCAGGAAGCTCCCGTCGCCGCAACCCACGTCGAGCACGGTCGCGGGCGGGCCGGACCGGCCGGCCAGCGTGGCGACGACCAGTTCCTGGGCAATGCGCTGGCGGGGCTCCAGCCCCGTGGCAAACTCGCCGCCCCACCCCTGCGCGTCGTAGTAGTCGATCAACCGCACCGTCACGCTGTCTCCCCGCGACCGCCCAAAACCAGCGAGTGCACTCTACGGGAAAGCCGGCGGGTCCAAGGGTCGCGCTCGTGGAGGTGGCCGATGGATCGCTACGAGCGGCGCAGCGCGTACCGCGTGCATCGCCAATCCTCGACGTACGGCAGATCTGGCCTCTGCCCGACAATCTCCCCACCATGCGCGGTAACCACCATGGCCATATGGCGGTCGGACACAACCGTCATTCTCATCGGCGCTGGGTAGCCGAGTAGTCGGCGCTGCCCCCAACTGATGAGTCGGTACGGCGCGACCCGCCATACCATGCCCTTGACCGTTGGCATTGTCTTCGTCGGCATCTGAACGACGGCGACTCCGCCCGGGCGCAGTATGCGCAGAAACTCGATCAAGTAGCGATCGATCGCCGCACGGGGCAGGTGCTGCAGCACCAGTGCGCTGTAAACCAGGTCGAAATGCCCGTCGGGGAAACGGCTCAGGTCGGCGGTGTCGTTGAGGATGAACCGGCACTTCCCGCCGCTACGGTCCAACTGGCGGGCAGCGTCGAGCATGGGTGGGGCGATGTCCACGCCGATCACCTCATCGGCGTGGCCCGCCAAGGCCTGCGACAGCCGACCCACCCCGCAGCCGAAATCCAGCGCTCGACCCCATTGGGTGGGCAGGGCGAGCTGATCCAGCCAGCGGACCGTTTCGTCGACATCGGCGCGCCCGGTGGACAGGAACTCCTCTACGTCCCAACTGCCCCCGCGCTTTCCAGGCAGCGACAATACCGCCCAGAGCGGGTCTTTTGTGCCCAGCCTGGTCCAGTCGCGCCGTAGCTCATCCAGTTCCACAGGCCACACATTAGGCCAGCCCGCCCCGCGGGTCGGCGCCGATTCCCCAAGCGCCGGCCCGCTCAACACCCCCCGGCCGGGGTCGGTGAACTACCAGGGGTCGGGCGGCGGCTTCTCGCCGGTGCCCGACCCCCGGTCCCGTACTCAGAGGCGACCCAGCGCCTTGCGCAGCGGGTCGAGCCCGAGCGAGCCCAGGTCGAGCGCCTGCCGGTGGAACTCCTTGAGGTCGAAGTCGGCGCCCTTGCGGGCCTTCGCCTCATCCCGCGCCTGCAACCAGATCCGCTCGCCCACCTTGTACGAGGGGGCCTGCCCCGGCCAGCCCAGGTAGCGGTTCAGCTCGAAGCGCAGATTCTCGTCCGGCACCCGGCAGTGCGCCCGCATGAACTCCCAGCCCAGCTCCGGCGTCCAGCGCTCGCCCGGGTGGAAGCCGAACGGGTTGTCCTTCGGGATCTCCAGCTCCAGGTGCATGCCGATGTCGACGATCACCCGGGCCGCCCGGAACGCCTGCCCGTCGAGCATGCCGAGCTTGTCGCCCGGGTCCTCCAGGTAGCCCAGGTCGTCCATCAGCCGCTCCGAGTAGAGCGCCCAGCCCTCGCCGTGCCCGGAGACCCAGCAGAGCAGCCGCTGCCAGCGGTTGAGCAGCTCGGCGCGGACCGCGGTCTGCGCCACCTGGAGGTGATGACCCGGCACGCCCTCGTGGTAGACCGTGGTGACCTCGCGCCAGGTGGAGAAGTCGGTGATGCCCTGCGGCACCGCCCACCACATCCGTCCCGGGCGGGAGAAGTCCTCGCTCGGGCCGGTGTAGTAGATCGCGCCGTCGCTGGTCGGGGCGAGGCAGCACTCGATCCGGCGGACCTGCTCCGGGATGTCGAAGTGGGTGCCGTGCAGCTCGCTGATCGCCTTGTCGGCGAGCGCCTGCATCCAGTCCCGGAACGCCTCCTTGCCCTGGATGGTCCGGGCCGGGTCGGCGTCCAGCGCCGCGACCGCCGCGTCGGTGGTCGCGCCAGGGCCGACGATCCGCCCGGCCACCGCCCGCATCTCGGCCTCCAGCCGGGCCAGCTCCGCGAAACCCCAGGCGTACGTCTCGTCGAGGTCGACCTTGGCGCCGAGGAAGTACTGCGAGGCCAGCTCGTACCGCTCGCGGCCGGCGGCCTGCTTGTCCCGCCCGTGCGGGGCCAGCTCGTTGCGGAGGAACTGGCCGAACTCGGCGGTCGCCGCGGTGGCCGCCGCCGCGCCCCGGCGCAGCTGGGCGCCGAGCGTGCCGTCCGCGCCCAGGCGCTCCACCAGGCCGTGGAAGAAGTTGTCGCCGTCCGGGTCGGTCCAGATGTCGCACTGCTTGGCCACCTCGACCAGCTGCACCTTCGAGCTGACCTGGCCGGCGGCGGCCGCCTCGCGCAGCGTGGCCTTGTAGCCCTCCAGCGCGCTCCCGAAGCGGTTGAGCCGGGCGGCGACGTTGGCCTGCGCCTGCTCACCCTCGGTCGGCATCAGGTCGAAGACCATGCGGATCTCGTGCAGCCCGCTGGCGATGACGTTGACCTCGCTGGTCACCTCACCGGCGTCGTACCGGGCGAGGTCCAGGCCGAGGCGCTCCTGCATCGCCTCCTTGGCGGTCCGCTCCACCTCCGACTCCGGTTCGGTCACGTCCAGGTCGGCCAGGGTGCGCCGGGTGAGGTCGGCCCGGGCCGCGTACCCGCCCGGGGAAAGGTCGTCGAGCTGGTCGTCGTAGCCGGAGATGCCGACGTAGGTGGCACCGGTCGGGCTCAGCGGAGCCCAGTCGGCCACGTACCGGTTCGCGAGGTCATCGATTCGTCCCACGGGGCGACCCTACGTGACCGACCGGTGCGGATGTCGACCGTGTTTGCCGTGTTCAGGGCAGCAGTTCGGGACGGTTCGGCGTCAACCGGCAACAGCGCGCCACCGGCGCGGTGCGTTGGCTGTGGCGGTCGACACGACGTCCGAATATCGCGGGACTTCGTCGTACCGCTGCGGCAGAGTGCAAGGGGTGACACCCGACATCACTCCTGACCGGTCGGCGGTGCGCAGCTGGCTGCCGGGCTTCGTCGCGCTCGCCGCGATCTGGGGTTCCAGCTTCCTGTTCATCAAGGTCGGGATCGAGGAGCTGCACCCGCTGCACCTCACCCTCTACCGGGTGGCCACCGGTGCGCTCACCCTGCTGGCCGTGGTCGCCCTGCTCCGCGACCGGCTGCCGCGCGAGCCCCGGGTCTGGGCGCACCTGGTGGTGGTCGCCGCGTTCGGCGTGGCGATCCCGTTCACCCTCTTCGGCTTCGGCGAGCAGCGGGTGGAGTCGATGCTCGCCGGCATCTGGAACGCCACCACCCCGCTGATCGTGCTGCCGCTGGCGGTGCTGGTCTTCCGTACCGAGCGACTGACCACCCGCCGGGCGGTCGGGCTCGGGCTGGGCTTCCTCGGCGTGCTGGTGGTGCTCGGCGTCTGGGAGGGCGTGGGCGGCGCCCACTTCACCGGCCAGCTGATGTGCTTCGGCGCGGCGGCCTGCTACGGCGTGGCCATCCCGTACCAGAAGAAGTTCATCGCCGGCAGCTCGCACTCCGGCCTCTCGCTGTCGGCGGCGCAGCTGCTGGTCGCCACGGTGCAGCTCGCCGTGGTCGCGCCGCTGGTGGCCGGGGCGCCGCCAGCGCCGACCGGCCTCTCGGTGCAGGTGGTGGCCAGCGTGCTGGCGCTCGGCGCGCTCGGCACCGGGCTGGCCTTCGTGATCAACCTGCGCAACATCCGGGTGGCCGGGGCGAGCACCGCCTCCACCGTGACGTACCTGATCCCGGTCTTCGCGGTGCTGATCGGCGCGATGGTGCTCGGCGAGCGGCTGAACTGGCACCAGCCGGTCGGCGCGCTGGTCGTGCTGCTCGGCGTGGCCGTGGCGCAGGGCCTGGTCGGCCCGCGTCGCCCCCGCGTGACGGTTCCGGCGGCCGCCCCCGCCGTCCCGGCAGCCGAGCCGGCCGCCCGAGCCTGATCCACCCCCGTGTCGGCGATCTGGAGTGGATCTTCCTCGCGGCCGGTCAGCGCCGCTGGGCGGCCCATTCGACCAGGCGGTCGGCCGGCCAGGTGTTGATCACCTGATCGGCGGGCACGCCGCAGAGCGCCGCCCGCTCGCAGCCGAACCGCTGCCAGTCGAGCTGCCCCGGGGCGTGCGCGTCGGTGCTGATCGCAAACCGGCAGCCGGCCTCCAGGGCCCGGCGGATCAGCCGCTTCGGCGGGTCCTGCCGTTCCGGCCGCGAGTTGATCTCGACCGCCACGCCGTGCTCGGCGCAGGCGGCGAAGACGGCGTCCGCGTCGAAGTCGCTCTCCGCCCGGGTACGCGCCCGGTGCGCGCGGTCACCCGGGCCCTTCACCCCGGCCGGGCGGGACGACACCATCCGACCGGTGCAGTGGCCGAGGATGTCCAGGTGCGGGTTGGCGATCGCGGCCAGCATTCGCCGGGTCATCTTCGCCCGCTCGTCGTTCAGCCCGCTGTGCACCGACCCGACCACCACGTCGAGCCGGGCCAGCAGCTCGTCGTCCTGGTCCAGCGAGCCGTCGGCGAGGATGTCCACCTCGATGCCGGTGAGGATCCGGAAGCCCTCGGGCAGCGCGTCGTTGACCGCCGCCACGTGGTCGAGCTGCTTGCGCAGCCGGTCGGCGGTGAGCCCCCGGGCCACCTTCAGCCGTGGTGAGTGGTCGGTCAGCACCACGTACTCGTGCCCCAGCTCGACCGCGGCGAGCGCCATCTCCTCGATCGGCGACCCGCCGTCGGACCAGTCGGAATGGGTGTGGCAGTCACCGCGCAGCGCGGTGCGCAGCGCGGTGGCCTCGGCGTCCAGGTCGCTGCCCTCGGTGGCGACCAGCCGGCGCAGGTAGACCGGCTCTTCGCCGGCCACCGACTCGGCCACGCAGCGGGCGGTGACGTCGCCCACCCCGGACAGCTCGGTGAGCTTCCCGGTGCGGGCCCGCTCGGCCAGCTCCTTCGCGGGCAGCGCGGCGAGGGCCTTGGCCGCCGAGCGGAACGCCCGGACCCGGTAGGTGGCCTCGTTGGCCCGTTCCAGCAGGAACGCGATCCGGCGCAGGTCGGCGATGGGGTCCCGGGCGCTCATGCCCTGCAAACTACGCCCCCGCCGGTCGGGGGACGACCGGCGGCGCGGGCCGGTGGTGGTGGGTCAGGCGTACGGCAGATTCAGTCAGCCGGCGGGGCCGGCGGTGCGCGGGGCCTTCGGGCAGCCGTGTTCGCGCTCCCATGCCGTCGCCTCGGCGGCCGGCGACCGGTTGCCCCCGTCGCGCCAGGAGTCCAGGTACTTCGCCGGCCAGATCACGCCCCGCCGGATCCACCAGTCGTCGTGCCCGGTGCACTTCGGTGAGAGCCCGAAGTGGAGGTGGCAGACGTTGTTCGCGTTCCCCGTCCGGCCGAGCCTGCCGACCTGCTGCCCGGCCCGGACCCGGACGCCCGCGTCGATCCCGGCGCTGATCGCGCTGAGGTGGGAGCCGTAGTACCGCACCCCGTCGTCGCCGAGCAGCGACACCGAGAGCCCACCGTTGTACGGCCCCAACGGCCCGCGCCGGTCGAACCGGTCCACCCGGTTCACCTCCAGGATCGTCCCGTCGGTGACCGCCACCACCGGCTCGCCGCAGTCGGCGAAGATGTCCGTCCCCGGGTACCCGGAGTGCGTCGGGTGGTAGGCGACGTCGTCGGCCCGGACCGGGAAGACCCGCCGCGGGTCGGTCCGGCTCGGCGAGGCCGACGGCGTGCCCCGGGCCGGCGCCGGGGTGGCGGTCGCCGGCTGGTCCGCGGTGGCCACGGCGCTGGGGCCGTCCCGGACCGGACTCGGCCCCGCGGCCGGCCGCTCGGCCGGCCCGCACCCGGCGAGCAGCGCCGGCGCGAGCAGCAGCAGGACCGGGTACGCCGGAAGCGCACGACGGCGGCCGATCGATCGCGAGGACATTCGGACATCCTGGCAGACGGATACGGTGGGAGCGTCCCCCGGCAGCACCACCCTCCGTGAACGGGAGCAGTGACGGCGATGAACGGTCAGCCCCCCTTTCCGGCCCCGCCGGCGACCGGTCCGGGCCAGCTGGCGCGTATCCCCTCGGGGCTCTTCCCGTCCGGCCCGCCGCAGCGGCCCACCTGGCGCGAACCGCACCCGGTCACCGGCAGCGGAGTGGCCGCCGGCGCCGCGCTCGCCGCGACCTGGCTGGTGCTCTTCGGCCTGCTCGGCCGGGACGTCCCCGGCTACGCCTGGTGGACCGTGATCGCCGGCGCGCTGGCCTGGCTGGCCGCCCTGGCGCTGGTCCGGTACGGCGACCGGGGAGTGGGAACCGGCGTCGCCATCGTCACTGCGGGTGGTTGGAGCATCGCGTTCGCGGTGGTCGTGGTCCGCTGGGCGACCAGCGCGGACTGGCCGATGTGGTGACGCCCGGTCATCGGTCGGCTGCGCACCGAACACCATCTTGACGTACTCGCTGTGACTGGGCACGCTTCGCGGTATGGCCTGGACCACCCTGCGGCTCGACCCCGAGCGGAGCCGTCGCCGCCTGCAGATCCTCGCCGAGCTGGCGGGGGCCCGTGCGGTACGACAGCGCGACAAGCCGCAGCGGGAGCGCACCGAGCGGCTGCGGCAGCTGATCGCCACCCGCCGCCGCGTCGCGAGCTGATCCGACTTTTTCAGGATTGACCGGCCCTTCGGGGCGTTGACCGGTCGCCTGCCGACCCGACCGGTTAACGTGCACGCGTAACGAGTCGGCGTGCTGTGCCGAGGCCATTGGGGGGACCGTGTCGTACTTCGCTGCCGCCGTGGTGCGCGACGAGGGCGGCTGGAACGCCGCCGAGGTGAACCTGCGGGGCGCCACCGACATCGACGACGTCGCCGAGCGGCTCCGCGACGTCGAACCGGACGCTGACCTGTCGCTGCTCTTCGTCGAGGCCGACGACGCGTACCTGGTGATCCTGCGCCTCGACGAGGGGGAGGACCTGCGGGTCTTCGGATCCGATTCGGCGTACGCCGAGGAGTCCCGGCTGGGCGCGCTGCTGGTCGGCGACCTCAAGACCTCGGTCACCGGGCTCGAGGACGGCGACGAACCCCCGCCCGCCGCCTCCGGGGACGAGGAGAGCGAGCAGCCGGCGGTGGACCCCGAGGCCGACCCGGTCGGCGACGCCGACATCCTCGCCGACCTGGGCATCTCCGCCCAGCGACTGCTCCGGCTCTGCGCCCACGAGCTGCCGGCTGACGTGACGACCGAGGTGTGCCAGGTGCTCGGCTGCGCCGACGAGGTCGAGGAGTTGCGTGAGGTCTGACCCGGCCCCCGGCGGGGCGGCGGACCCGGGCGGCGACCCGGTACCCCGCCTGTCCGGCGGCGGCTCGCCGCTGGCAGGCGCCGAGGAGCCGGCCGACGCGACCGATCCGGCGCTGGAGACGGTACGGCCGGGGCAGCCCACCCCGGGCCGGGCGGGTCGGGTCGGACCCGGCGCGCACGAGGGGCTGGCCGACCCGGGCGCCGCCGGCCGCCGGCAGCGGCACGAGCTGTGGATGCGCCGGGCGCTGGAGATCGCGGTCACCGGCCCCGTGGTGCCCGCCCCGCCGCCGGTCGACGCCGTCGGGCCCGCTCCGGGCGACCTGGGCGACGTCGCCGGGCCCGCCGCGAGCGACGTGGGCGGCGCGCGCGAGGGCGGCGCGGCCGTGGACGACGTGCCGGTGGGCGCGGTGGTCTACGGCCCGGACGGGACCGAGCTGGCCGTCGGCCGCAACGAGCGCGAGCTGACCGGCGACCCGACCGCGCACGCCGAGGTGCTGGCGCTGCGCCGGGCCGCCGAACGGCTCGGCCGCTGGCGGCTGGAGGACTGCACGCTGGTGGTGACGCTGGAGCCGTGCACGATGTGCGCGGGCGCGCTGGTGCTGGCCCGGATCTCGACCGTGGTCTTCGGCGCCTGGGAGCCGAAGACCGGCGCGGCCGGCTCGCTCTGGGACGTGCTGCGGGACCGCCGGCTCAACCACCGCCCCGAGGTCTACGCCGGGGTGCTGGAGGCGGAGAACGCCGCCATCCTCCGCGCCTTCTTCCGCTGACCCCTGCGCCCGTCCAGTCGGCCCGGGCGGGCTGCGCGGGTCAGGCCGGTGCCGGGGCGGGACGGAGCAGCGTCGCGGCCACCGCCCGCGCGGCGTCGGTCCAGGGGGTGGGCCGCAGGGTCGCCGGATCGAGCCGGACGATCGCCCGCCGACCCTCGGCGTGCACGGTGCCGCCGTCCACCGAGCGGAACTGGTAGGCGTACTCGGCGCTGCTGGTGCCGAAGTGTTCGAGCCAGAAGTGCACGGCCACCGGACCGGTGGCGGTGATCGGGGCCCGGTAGGTGATGGTGAACTCGCGTACCGCGTGGAACACGTCGGGTGCGCTGTTCTGCTCGCCCTGGAAGGAGACGCCGCGGTCGGCCCAGTACGGGGTGAGGGCCCGTTCCAGCAGCACCGCGTACCGGGCGTTGTGCATGATGCCCATGGCGTCGAGGTCGTCGAAGTGCACCGTGACGTGCTCGACGTGGCCGAACTCGACGACGGGCTGGTCGGCGATGGCGTGGCTCATGACAGGCCTTCCGGTAGCAGGGTCGGGTCGGGGCACAACGCCCGAAGGCGGGTCAGCACGCCGTGACGGGCGTGCCGGTAGGCGGCGTCGGGGTCCAGCAGCCGGGACCGCACCACGGCCGCGATCCCGAGCGCGTCGATCTCGTACGCCAGCAGTTGGACGTCCACGTCGGCGGGGAGTTCGCCGGCGGCCACCGCCTCCCGGACGAGTCGCTCCAGGAAGGCGGTCCACCGGGCGGACGCCTCGGCGAGCCGGTCCCGGACGGCGCCGGGTCGGGCGTTGTACTCGAACTCGGTGTTGGCGAAGAAGCAGCCGCCGGGGAGGACCCGGGCGGCGTAGAAGTCGATCCGGGCCTCGTGCAGGGCCCGGAGCCGCCGTACGCCCCTCGGGGCGCGCAGGGCCGGGCCGATGATCCGCTCCTGCCACTGCTCCACCGCCCGGTCGACGGTCGCGATCTGGAGCGACTCCTTGGACCGCCAGTGCGCGAACAGGCCGGACTTGCTCACGCCGAGTGTGTCGGCGAGCTGCGCGAGGGAGAGCCCGTGCAGGCCGGCCTCGGTGGCCAGGGCCACGGCGGCGTCCAGCACGGCGGTGCGGGTGCGCTCGCCCCGCGCGACGCGTCCGTCGACTGTCATGGGGAGAGGGTAAACAAAAAGCACGACCGGTCGTATTGATTTGAGCAGTGACGGTCGTCACCGGTCGGCGCGAGGTGTCCGGGCCGCCGAAAATCGGCGCGCCCCGCCATCAGGGATGACGGGGCGGCGCGGGGAACGACGAAGATCAGGCGATGATTGTGTCGAGGGCGATCTCGACCATCTGGGAGAAGGTCTGCTCGCGCTCCTCGGCAGTGGTCTTCTCGCCGGTCTTGATGTGGTCGCTGACGGTCAGCACGGTCAGGGCGCGGGCCTTGAACCGGGCAGCGATCGTGTAGAGCGCCGCCGACTCCATCTCCACCGCCAGGACGCCGTAGTCGGCCAGGGTGTCGTAGAGGTCCGGGCGGTCGGTGTAGAAGGCGTCCGCGGCCAGGATCGGCCCGACGTGCATGGTGATGCCGCGCCGCTCGGCCGCCTCGACCGAGGTACGTAGCAGCCCGAAGTCGGCGACCGGGGCGTAGTCGATCAGACCGTCGAACCGCATCCGGTTCATGTTCGAGTCGGTCGACGACCCGATCGCCGCGATCACGTCGCGCAGTTGGAGGTCCTCGCTCAGCGCGCCGCAGGAGCCGACCCGGATCAGGGTGTTCACGCCGTACTCGTTGATCAGTTCGTGGGCGTAGATGGAGGCGGACGGCATGCCCATGCCGGAGCCCTGGACGGACACCTCGACGCCGTTCCAGCGGCCGGTGAAGCCCAGCATGCCCCGGACCGTCGAGTAGCACGTGGCGTCCTCGAGGTAGGTCTCCGCGATCCACTTGGCCCGCAGCGGGTCGCCCGGCATCAGGACCCGCTCGGCGATCTCTCCCGGCTTCGCGCCGATGTGCGTACTCATGGCAAAGATCCTGCCAGGCCGGCCTCGGAGATACCGGTTCGGCATCCCAACCCACGGTCCTGTACCCTCGTCGGCGGTGGCGTGTCCGAGTGGCCTAAGGAGCACGCCTCGAAAGCGTGTGAGGGTTAACGCCCTCCGCGGGTTCAAATCCCGCCGCCACCGCTCGTGACATGCGAGAACGCCCGGTCGATCCCCACGGATAGGCCGGGCGTTCCGCTTCCGGTCTCAGTTGAGGCTGAAGAGGCCGATTTCCGGCCGTCTGCGCCGTCGCCCCGCGGCCGTTCCCAAAGCAGCCCACCGACGCGCAGGGCGATGTCCCGGCGGACTTGAGCGGTCAGGTGCTGGTACCGGGCGGCCATGGCGGAGTTCGACCAGCCCATGATGCCCATCACCGCCCGCTCGGCCACGCCTAGGAACGCCTCCGGCTTGACCCGGCACCACACCCACGTGCCCCGGCGCTCGGAGTCGACCAGGCCGGCCTCCCGCAGCACCTTCAAATGGTGGGAGATCGTCGGCCGGGACAGGTCAAACGCCGGGGTCAGATCACACCCGCACATCTCGGGTACCGAGGCGATCATCGACATCAATCGCAGCCGGACCGGGTCGCCGAGGGCCTTGAACATCGGCGCGACCACCGCCGCCTGGTCCACGTCGAGCGGACGGACCGCCAGCGGGGGGCAGCAAGCCACCGCTTGAAGGTCCACCACCGGAAGGGCTTGTTTCGACATGCCTCTAGGTTGACAGACTTCAAAACAGAGTGCAGCGTTGAGGCTGCTTCGAAAACCATCTAGGCAAGGGGGAGCCGTGATCAAGGTCTTCCGCCGCCGTCACGCCATCAACGCCCAGGGCGTGACGCTGTGCGACTCGTGCGGGCAGGTCTGCACCTCAGCCTGCCGCGCTGACGCCCGCTACGAGCGCACCCGCACCACCGTGCTGACCAATCTGTTCGTCCGCTGAACCACACCTAGCAGGAGGAAATCCCATGTCCCGTGTCCAGCTCGCCCTGCGCGTGTCCGACCTCGAAGGCTCCGTCGCCTTCTACTCCAAGCTGTTCAACACCGAGCCGGCCAAGCGTCGCCCCGGCTACGCCAACTTCGCCATCGAGAACCCGCCGCTCAAGCTGGTGCTGCTCGAAGGTGAGCCCGAGCAGCCCACCGTGATGGACCACCTGGGCGTCGAGGTGTTCAGCACCGACGAGGTCAACGCCGCCACCCAGCGGCTCACCGACGCCGGCCTGATCACCCTTGAAGAGAACAGCACCGAGTGCTGCTACGCCCTCCAGGACAAGGTCTGGGTGCGCGGCCCCGGCAACGAGCCCTGGGAGGTCTACACCGTCAAGGCCGACTCAGACCAACTCCAGAAGGCCGCCGAGAGCGCCTGCTGCACCCCGGCCGCCGAGAAGGAGCCGGCCACCACCGGAGCCGCACCAAGCTGCTGCTGACCATTGCGGTGTGCGCGCCCGTTCTCAACCTGAGGACGGGCGCGCAAACGCGCTACGTCTTGGTTGATGTCCGGGAAAGCGGGCCGAGGGCGCCGCTGCCGCCAGGCCGTCGAGCGACAGACAGGCATGACCAACGACGACCAGTGGCCACGACGTTTGGACACGTCACGGCGTGTGTCCGATCGACTGACCAGCGAGAGTCGGTCGGGCTTACCTGTAGTTGGTGAACCGCAGGCTTCACGACCCGGACTACTCACCGGTCCTCTGTTGGCGTGGGCGTTGGACGGTCAGCGGTGAGGCTGACGTGGTGCATCGTGGTGGCCTGGCGCATGGTGACGAGGCCGAAGGTGATCCGAGTGAGGCTGGCGGCGATGGCGAAGGCGGCGAGTGACTGCGCCGGAAACTCTGACCGGAGGTAGATCGCGATCACCGTGACATCCCCGGCGAGCGCAAGGGCGGCGATGGTGACGGTGGCGGCGAGTGCGTGTTGGGGGCTGGCTTCGGGTAGCCAGCGCATGAGACGGCCGGTGGTGGCGAAGGTTCCGACGGCGATCGCGATCGCGATGATGATCAGTGGAATGACGGGGATCGCGGCCAGCAGGGCGATGAGGCCGGTGCGCCAGGGGTGGGGCTGCAGCAGCAGGAACCACCAGATGCCCACGAGGGGTCCGGTGGCGATATAGCAGGCGATCGTGCGCCGGGCATAGGCGGTGGCCAGTTCCCCGCTGAACGCCTCGGCGACCGCTTGTGGGTTACCGAACTGGGCGATCGCGGCGGAGACCGCGTCGCCTTCAGGTAGGCCCGCGGTGGTGTGGTCGATGATGGCGTGGTCCAGTCCGTCGCGCAGTTCGGCGAGGATCTGCTCGCGGCGCCGACGTGGTCCACGCAGCCGTGCGGCGAGGTCGCTCAGGTACGCGTCGAGGCGTGCCTCGCCCGCTGGGGTGCTTACGCGGTCGCTGGCCATGCCCGCCTGCCCAGTACAGCGGTGACGGCGGTGGAGAACTTGTCCCAGACCGCACGCTGCTCCCCGAGCGCGGCGTGCCCAGCCGGGGTGACGTGGTAGGCGCGGCGGCGGCGGCCGCCGACGGTCTGCCAATCGCTGGCGATCAGGCCGGCGCGTTCGAGGCGGTGCAGCGCCGGGTAGACGGTGCCGGTCGGCAGGTCCAGTGCCCCGTCGCTGCCGGTACGGAGAGCTTCGATCACGGCGTAGCCGTGCTGTGGCCCGGGTTCCAAGACCGCGAGCAGCAGCGCGTCGAGATGGCCTTTGAGCAGTTCCGGCCGCATCGGCAACACTGGCGGCTCCCTTCTTCCTTCTTGCTGGCTGCCGCCAGCGCCTCTACTGTAGCGTCACAATACTTTGTGATGCTACATATGGGGGTGGGGGATGAACTCCAACCTGCTGGTCGTGGACCTGGCGGAGGCGAGTGCGGTCGACCGGCCGGTGATCGGTGGGAAGGCGGCGGTGCTGGCGGACCTGTCCGCGGCCGGGTTCTCGGTACCGCCCGGGGTGGTGGTGACCACCGCAGCCCTGGATGACCCGCAGTTGGACGTACGGCTTGCGGCCGTCGCCGAGGGGTTGGGCGGGGACCGGTTCGCGGTGCGTTCGTCGGGTGCGGCCGAGGACCTACCGGATGCCTCATACGCCGGCCTTTACGAGACGTACCTGAATGTGCCGGCCGACGGGCTGGGTGAGGCGGTGCGGCGATGCTTCGCCGCGGCGGCCAGTGAGCGGGTCACTGCCTACCACCGGCGGCAGGGGGGTGCGACGGCAGCGATGGCGGTCCTGGTGCAGGTGATGGTCGACCCGGCTGCGGCCGGGGTGGCGTTTACGGCGCATCCGGTGACCGGCGACCGGGACCAGGCGGTGGTGACCGCCGTTGCGGGCTTGGGTGATCCGCTGGTGTCCGGTGAGACGACCGGCGAAGAGTGGTCGGTGACCGCCAGCCGCACCGTGATGACCCGGTCCGCTCCCAACGGTGGGCGTGTCCTCGCCGACGTCCAGGCCGACACTGTCGCGGAGCTGGCGCGTCGGATCGCCGACCGGTACGACGGCCACCCGCAGGACGTCGAGTGGGCTATCGACCGGGCGGGCGGGCTGTGGCTGCTCCAGGCCCGGCCGATGACCGCCGTGCCGGAGCCGGTGTCGTGGACGGCGCCAGGGCCGGGGTTGTGGATGCGCAACTTCCGGCTCGGGGAATGGCTCCCGGAGGCGGTCACCCCACTGTTTGCCAGCTGGCTGCTACCCGTGCTGGAGGGCGGCTACCTCGATGGGATGTACGACAGCGTTGGGGTGCGGGTGCCGTTCCGGTACGCGCTGGTCAACGGCTGGTATTACAACGCCACGCCAATCCCGTCACCGAGACTGTTGGCCGGAGTGCTGTGGCAGGGCCGTAGGCGGGCAGTGAAGATCCTGTTCAACGCATTGATCCGGGTGAGCTATGACCCGGCCGCCGCCTACCGCGCCGCCCTGTCCGAACTGGAGCGGACGTGGCGTGAACAGCAGTTGCCTGGCTATCGACGGCTTGTCGAGTGGGCTGAGGCTGAGGTCGGCACGGCACCGCCACGGCGACTGGCCGAACTCGTCGACGCACTCGGGCGAGAGGCTGGGATCTACCTCTGGTACCTGGCGATCGTCGGTGGATCGGCGTGGAAGATGGAAGCTCGCCTGACTCGCTTCACCCGGCAGCACCTGGTCGACGTGCTTCCCGACAGTGAGGGCGGGTCGCAGGTGCTGCTGCGTGGACTCCCCGGCGCCCAACCGGTGGCCGGCGCGCACGCCGTACAGAGCCTCGATTGGTACTACCCGGTCGCCGGAGAACTCGCCACAGGGCAACCGCTCCGAGCCACGGACCGGCATGGCCAGCTTGCTGAACAACGGATGGTTGCCGAACAGCGCTGCCGAGCGGCGCTGGCCGACCACCCGCAGCGGCTGGCTGACTTCGACCGGCTGCTGGAAGTCAATCAGCGCTTCGCCGTTATCCGCGAAGAGCAGGCGCGCGAGTTCACCCTCGCCTGGCCCGTCTTACGGGCCTGCGCCGGCCGACTAGGGCGACACCTGGTCAACCTGGGGGTGATCGAGCAGTCCGATGACATTCACTTCTGCACCCGCGATGAAATGAACAACGCGGTCGCCGGCGACCCCGGCCACCTAAGCGCTAAGGTCCCCGAGCGGCGCGCGCGATGGCAGCGTCAGCGCCGCTTGGCCGCGCCGTTGACCCTCGGCCGTCCCATGCGAGTGATTGGCGACGTCATCGAACGCGCCGTCCAAGCGGCCCGCAGCACCACCGAGATCGCGGAGGGCGCGATCGTCGGGCATCCGGCCTCTGCAGGCCGAGCCACCGGCAAAGTCGGCATCGTGCACGGACCGGAGGACTTCGACGCCTTCGCCGATGGCGACGTGTTAGTCGCCAAGGCCACCGCCCCAGCGTGGACACCGCTATTCGCGCGCGCCGCCGCCGTGGTCACCGACGGCGGCACCCTAGCCGCACACGCCTCCCTGGTGGCCCGCGAGTACGGCATCCCCGCCGTCGTCGGCACCGGCGACGCCACCCAACGACTGCGTCCCGGGCAACTCGTGACCGTCGACGGCACCGCAGGAACAATCACACTTCACATCCAACCTGTCATGCCTGCGGGTGGGAGATCCGTCCCAGGGGAATAAGGGCGCCGCCCGGTCTGGTGGACCCCCGCGTGACCCCACCGCCCCTGCAAACGACGCACGTCCAGCACACCGAGCGGGCAGACCTGCAGCAGGTCGGACGGAGTGACCACCGACCCACGCGAGTCCTCTTAATCCGCTGGTCCGGCGGTTGTCAGGGTGTAGCAGCGCCTGTAGCAACGATGACGAACGACGGTGCACCATCGCGTGCTTCTGACGGGGCGGACGCAGGCGGGCCGGCTGGAGGTGGACGCGGGGCGTCAGGCTGCCCAGAACTACAAGCGAGGGCTGAGGCCCGCTTCAAGATGTCGTTGCGGGTGTTGCCGCTTAGGTCTGATGTTGTCGCCGGTGCGGCCGTTTGCTGGTGCGAGTGCAGGGTAAGTGGGTCGTCGTGACGACACCCGAGAGTCGGCGGCAGGAGGAGCAAGCGCTCGAGAGCGGCGAGGTGTATCAGGACGCCGAGGGACGCCGAACCACCGACCCAGGTACCGCGGCTGCGCACGCCCACAGCGAAGCCGACCGCAACGCCGAGCACCTGAAGCGTGGCGAGGTTGGTCCGGGCACCCCAGAGAAGTAGCTGCCAAGTGAGTTAGCGGCCGCCTTCGGCGCTGCCTTCCCGCGGCCGTACCCAGCTAGCGATCACCGTCCCTGTAGAGCCAGACGTCGCGGTAGGCGGGAGGCCTGTCAAGGCTCCAGGTCCGCTGCTCCACGCCGCCACTTCGCGACCTGACATCCACGGCGATCCACCGCCGGACAACCGTCTTGTCGGCCGGTCCGGTCGCCTCGTTCAGCAGGGGCCGTGGCCTTCGTCGAAGAGGCGCCGGGCCCAGTCGGCGTACCCGGCGATGATCTTCCGGACGGCGACCCCGTCGTGCAGGAAGAGGTACGCCCGGTCGCCGTCCCGGGCGAGCAGGCCGTCGAACCGGTACGTCCCCTGTGGAGCGTGCAGTCGGCTCGCCGTCGGGTAGCGGACCCGGACCTCGCTGACCGGCGTGCCGACCGTGATCCCCTCCGGTGTGCTCATCGGGTCGTCCAGCCAGAGCAGCACCAGCCGGTCGTCGACGAAGATCGGGCTGACCTCCTCGTGCCCGGCCAGTGTGGGGCCGCAGGCGTCGACCTCGGCCCGCAGCACGCCGCGTCGGGCGAGTTCCTGCTCGGTATCGCCGAACTCGATGCCGCCCAGGCCGTCCAGGCCGACCACCTCGGCGTCGCCGACCGGCCGGGCCGGCGGCATCGGCCCTTGTGGACTGACGCCGCTGCCGGCGATCGAGGCGGCCGTCAGTAGCATGGCAATGAAGCCGAATTGTCGCAGTTTCATGGCATCCCCCAGTCCCCAACGGGACCGGGGCGTTCAGGTTGCTGGTCGACGCCGGATTGCTGAGATTCCCACTCCTCGGCCAGCTCGTCCCAGTAGTCGGCGGTCAGTCCCCGCCGGCCGTGGGTCAGCCAGCCGTCGGTGTGCCGCTCCAGGTGCAGCCCCAGTTCGGCGAAGGGGTCGATCCACCGGCCCGGCTCGGCGCCCAGCCGGACCAGCGCCGCGTTGATCGGCCACTCGGGGCGCGGCAGCTCGAACGTGTCGTCGAACCGCGGCCCCCAAATCAGGTGCCCGTCCAGCCATACCACCGACGCCTGGTGGCCGGCCCCGCCGGCGAAGCCGGCCTCCAGGTACGCCACCGGCCCCCGCCGCGACCAGCGGGCCAGCAGCTCTGCCAGCGCCGGCGAGAAGACCAGCTGGAAGGGCTGGTGGGCGTCCGGGTCCCCGGTGGCGAAGTCGGGCAGCGCGCCGGTCAGCTCCTGCACCAGTTGGGGCGTCACCGGCAGCAGCGCGAAGTCCTGGCGCAGCGCGGCGAGCACGGCGTGGTCCAGGCCCGCGGTCTGCTCGCGCAGCAGCTCGACGTCCGCGACGACCGCGCTGAGCTGGTAACTCATCCGATCCCCCCGCCATCCACACCCTGTGGATGGAACATGTGTACGACGGATGCCGGCCGTCGTCGATCCCCGCACCGTACCGGCCGAGCGCGCCGGGGAAGCGCCACGACCGCCGTCCGGGACACAATCGGTCCGTGCGGGGGAGGTGCCATGAGCTTCGGTACGACGAGAGTCCTGGCCCATCGCGACGCCCTTCGGGCCCGCCACGCTGGCGCTGGTGGCGGGCGCCGGCCTGATCACGGTGGTCGACCACCGGCTGGTCCTCGGCGCCGCCGCGGTGGCGGCCCTGCTGCTCGCCGCCGGGCCCTGCGCGGCGCTCGCCGATCGTCGTCGTCGCACGCCCGTCGGAACGAGCCCCGGCCGGTGAGCCGGTGAATCAATAGGCGGGTGTCACTGGCGGGAGTCCTGCTCGTCGTCGTGGCCGTTATCGTCGCGGTAGCGCTGAACGTGCTCTCCAACTGGCTACCCACCCCTGCCTGGCTGACCCGGGGGCGGTGGCCAGAGCTACGGAAGCGCTGGAGCCGGATCCGGCCGGGGCTGTGAGGTCCCACAACGCCGAGGCTCGCAGTCAGCGCGGACGAGGTGGCGCTGGCTAGGGCTTCGCCGCGGTACGCGTAGCGAGCAGCAAATGCAGGAAAGGGAATTGGTCAACAAATGGAGATCGTTGAGCTTGAGATCGCGGGACACGACTGGAAGTCCCTGCGGTGTGGGTGTGGCAGGTCGGCGGCGCACCTGGCCCGTGACTTGTTGAAGCTTGCCCGGGCCCAGACCGACAGTGACGTGGACCGCGTTGCGCTCGACGGCCATTTCATGATCTCTCCCTCCGTGCTCATGGAGCCGGCGCTGCCGATGGTTTCCGTGGCGCTGGCGGCCCTGGCCGACGAGACCTCCCCGAAAGCGCGCTTCAAGTTCCTGGAGACGCTGCTGTTCATGATTGCGGGCGAAGGTCAGCCGTTCGAACTCGCGCGCCAGGGCAGGGATCTTCCGGCCGAGTGCGCTGCTGCCGCTCAGGGCGGCATCTGGCTGCTGTACCGCGAGGTCTTTTCCGGTGCGACGCTGGGAGCGGTGAACTGCGCCTACGAGATCCTGACGCTCATCGACGATGATGAGGAGCGTCTCGACCGGGCAAGGGTCGCTGCCGGAGACCGATTGAACGAGGAGCTGCGCTAGGAGACCCCTGAATAATGCGGCGTGCAGGTCTACCGATTTGATCGGGTTTGGTCGATAATTGGTGGGTGCAGGGTAGATCCGGTCTCGACCGCGAGTTGCTGGACACGGCGGCGCTGGTCGGGCATC
>NZ_JBNCLC010000035.1:0-29894 GCF_049844475.1 Micromonospora sp. DT47
CGCTCTTGGCGGAGTTGGCCGACTGCCTGGTCGAGCCGCCGGTCCTGGAGTGGCCTTTCTACGGCGGTTCGATAGCCGACGTGGCGGCCTCGGGCCTCGGCGGTGTCACCGTCGACTCCGTCCCGTGGTTGGCGGAATACCTGCTCGAACGGATGCGCGTTCCGAGCCCGGGTCGATGCGACCTTCTCGCGTTGCGGCTGCTGCTCGGCCTGGCCTTCCCCGAGGGGCCGCTGCCCGACGGCGTCAGCTTCGCCGATCTCTCCGCTTCGCAGCAGGAGGTCGTCCGGCTCGTGCTTCAGGCCGGTTTGCTGAGGCAGGGGCCGATGATGCCGCGAGGTCGGGGAGTGCAACCTGCCCTGCACGGAGGAGGACGTTGAGGACCTGGTGTGCCGGCCGTACAGACCAATAGGGCGGGCACTCTTGCCAGGCTGTGCAGTGTCGCTTGTCGAGGAGGTTTCCGAGACGCTTGAACGCCCTACCTTCATTGCCCGCCCGTCGCGGACCCGACCCGACTTCTACGCCGCCGGGGTCGACCACAACTCGTTCGACACGGTCTGCCTTCGGCCCTCGGTCCACGAGCCGCCTGAATCGGGGCCTGAACCGAGAGGTGGACGCGCCGAGGAATTCCGAAGGGCAGCCACCCGAGCAGCCAAACCGGCCAGTAAGGGCGAACCTTCGCGGACGCTTGACAACCTTTGTTGTCAGGCGGACTCTTGAGTGCGAGGTCACTAGCAAGGGGGTCGGGTCATGCGGGACCTAACGCCGGACGAGCGGCAGGAACTACGGCGGGAGCTAAGTGCGGTTGCCGCAGACTGGGCACTGCGGCTGAAGGACTCCGATCTGGATGGCCGGCGCAGAGCAGACCACGAGCCGAACTCCGCGGAGAGGATGCGGACTCACCTCGCGCGCATGGCGGCGGGTGAGCAGATGCGTACCCTTCTCGCTGACCTCGTGTCCGCCAGCGCAGATGAAGCGGTGCAGCACGGTGCGGGGTATCCGGAGCTTGGCGCAGCGGTAGGCGCCAGCCGGCAAGCGGCACGCAAGCGATGGCCTAACCTGTCGATCTCCAAGAGGCGCGCCAGCGAGTGGAAGCAACCGCCCGGGGGTATCGGTTGGGCCGGTGACAGCCATCTGGGGTACCCGGGAACTGCCTGAGGGAAGTCCGCAGCTGACGTCGCGGGCCCACCTGACCTGACTCCGCGGCGTACGTGCGGCATACAAAACTTCCGCACCACCAGGCGCGGGGAGCCCGCTCGTAGTGCGGATTACGATCGCACCGGCTGAAGGTGTTCAACGGCCTGTTCGGCAGCCGCCGCCAGACCGAAGCCCATGGGCTCGGTTCTCTCCTCGAGCAGGTGCGCGACGAGACTCATCGTCCGGCCGACCAAGGGCACGCCCTTCATGGCCTCAAGCTGCCCTTCTCCCGAGTCCAGGACCCGCCCCGACCAGCTCAGGTCAACATCTCCGGCTGGAGTACTAGTCGCAACGCCGTTCAGTTAGGGCGCCGATCGGCGTGTCAAGGCGTGTCTGCGACGTGAAGCAGCGGAGCTCCGGTATAGAGGGTGGTCACTCTAAGACGCCCTGACACCTGGAGCTCCGCTGGCAGATCAGATTGCCATACCTCGTGCGGTGACGGTAGCCGCGGGGGTGTTCGCGCCGGGTCATCTGGGCGAACTGACCCGGCTGGTGCCGTTCGAGATGGTCGATGATGTTCTGGTCGCGACCGGGCGTACACAGTCGCGGGTCCGGCTGTTGCCGGCGCGGGTTGTGGTATATCTGCTGCTCGCGGGATGCCTGTTCGCCGAACTCGGCTACCGGCAGGTGTGGTCGAAACTCACCAGCGGCCTACACGGTCTACCGATCGCCTTACCCAGCGGCAGCGCGTTACGTCAGGCCCGGCAACGCCTCGGCTCGCGACCGGTGCGGGCGTTGTTCGACCTGCTCCGCGGCCCTGCCGCTACGAGCGCCCCGCAGGTGCGGTGGCACGGTCTGCTGCTGACCGTGATCGACGGCACCACCCTGGTCGTCGCGGATTCGCCGGCGAACACCGGCCGATACACCAAGCATCGCTGCGCCAACGGTGGTTCCGGCTACCCCCAACTGCGGTTGAGTGCCTTGCTGACCTGCGGCACCCGGTCGGTGATCGATGCCGTGTTCGATCCGGTCAGCGTCGGTGAACTCGACCAAGCCCGGACGCTGACCCGAAGCCTGAAGCCA
This sequence comes from Micromonospora sp. DT47, assembly GCF_049844475.1. Lineage (NCBI taxonomy): Bacteria > Bacillati > Actinomycetota > Actinomycetes > Micromonosporales > Micromonosporaceae > Micromonospora > Micromonospora sp. DT47. The sequence continues at coordinate 2,218 of NZ_JBNCLC010000035.1, forward strand.
GGAATGCTGCTGCTGGCCGACCGCAACTACGCCGCCGCCGACCTGCTGACCGCCATCGCCGCGACCGGCGCGCATCTGCTGATCCGCGCCAAGGCCAACCGCCGTCTGGCGATGATCGCCCGCCTACCCGACGGATCCTGGCTGTCCAAGATCGGCGACCGCACGGTCCGGGTCGTCGAAGCCCGGATCAGCATCACCACCACCGCGGGCACCCACACCGGCGACTACCGGCTGATCACCACCCTGCTCGACCCACACACCCATCCCGCCGCCGCATTGATCCGGATCTACCACGAACGCTGGGAGATCGAGACCGCCTACCTCGAACTGAAGTCCTCGATCCTCGCCGGACGCGTGTTACGCGCCCGCACTCCCGACGGCATCGATCAGGAAATCCACGCCCTGCTCATCGTCTACCAGGTACTACGAACCGCCATGACCGACGCCACCGACAGCCAGCCCGGCCTCGATCCCGACCGGGCCAGCTTCACCACCGCCCTCAACGCCGCCCGCGACCAGGTCGTGCACGCCGCTGGCGTCATCGCTGACACCGCCATCGACCTCGTCGGCGTCATCGGCGACCGCGTCCTAGCCAACCTGCTGCCCAAACGCCGCCTACGCACCAAGACCCGCATGATCAAACGCTCGAACTCCAAATACCAAGCCCGCGGCCCGAACATCGACCGACACAGCTACAAAGCAACCACCAGCATCGACGTCCTCAGCCCCGACCCTTGACACCCCGACCACAGCCCTAACTGAACGGCGTTGGTACTAGTCGTTGCGCTGTCGCGGCGCCGATTCCGCGCGCCGACCCGGTGACCACCGCGACACGGGGCGAATCACTCATGTTCCTGCTCTCTCCTTCCAGGCTCCCGATGCCGGGATCGATGTCGATTGAGTCACGCCTCTTCGACAAGTGCCCGACGATCCTGGGTGTCGCCGATGCACATCGTTTCCGGCCCGTACCGAAATCCGGCGGAGGGACCGAGGAGTCGTTCGCGGGTGCAGCGAGCGCCGGATGATGCATACGCCCGGCAACGACCCGGCCGCAGGCCAGCGCGTCGTGCAGCACCGCGGCTGGCTTCCCCCGTACCTCGCAGCGAGGTGGTAGAGCGGTCCAGACCAGGCCATCCTCACCGGCGCGATTCGGTGTAAACACTTGCCGACCAGGAGCGTCACCACCAAAGACCGTTAGCTGCGTCGACCGTTAAGTCGCTCCAGCAGCTTCAGCAGTGCGGAATGGTCGTCGTCCGCGTTGCCCTGGGCCTTGAGCGATGCCATCAGCTGCGCGACCACGGCCCCGAGTGGGATCACCACTCCTGCTTCCCTGGCAGCCGAGGTGACGATGCCTAGATCCTTGTGGTGCAACTCCACCCGGAATCCGGGCTGGAACGATCGCGTCAGCATCGCCTCGCTCTTCTGGTTAAGCACAGCGCTGCCGGCGAGGCCACCACCCAGGACGGTCATCGCCTTTCTGGTGTCAACGCCGTAGGCCTCCAGGAAGACGATCGCCTCGGCCAGCAGTTCGAGGTGCCCGGCCACGATGAGTTGGTTTGCCGCCTTGACGGTCTGGCCGGAGCCGGACGGGCCGACGTGAGCGATGGTTCTCCCCACCGCCTGGAGTACCGGCTGCGCCGCCTCGACGTCTGCAACTTCCCCGCCGACCATGATCGACAGGGTGGCGTTGACCGCGCCGGCCTGTCCTCCGGACACCGGCGCGTCGAGAAGCCGGAAGCCCTGGGCCTTCGCCTGGTGCCAGAGTTCGTTGCTTACGTCAGGGCGGATGCTACTGAAGTCGATGACGAGCGTTCCCGGCCGGGCGGTGTCGAAGACGCCGCCAGTGCCGGCCAGCACCTCCCGCACGTCCGGCGAGTCGGGCACCATGACACACACGATGTCGGCGTCCGCGACGGCTTCCTCGATGCTGTTCGCGGCGCGGCCGCCGGCTTCCACCAGACGACGGGTCTTCGCGGGGCTCCGGTTGTAACCGGTGACGTCGAATCCGGCCCGGACGAGGTGCTCAGCCATCGGCGTGCCCATGATGCCGAGTCCGATGAACGCCAGTCTGGTTGTCATTCCGGTTCCTCCTGTGGGACTACCCATGCTTTGCGCGGTGCATCGCGACGCCCAGTGACCTGCCGCCGTCGACCGTGAGCACGGCGCCGGTCACGTAGGCGGCCCGCTCGCTGAGTAGGAACGCGGCGGATTCGGAGATGTCGTCGACGTCGCCGAACCTGCCGAGCGGGATGAGGTCCAGCATCGCGGCCTGCGCGGAGTCGCCGGACAGGATGTTGGCGGTGGCCTCCGACGTCGGGACGAAGCCGGGCGCCAGTGCGTTGACGCGAATCCCGTGTGGTCCCCACTCACGGGCCACGGACTTGGTGAACGCGAGCATCGCCGCCTTCGCCGCTGCGGAGTGTGCCACGGCAGGTGCACCCGTCCACGCATAGGTGGCGATAATGTTCAGGATTACCCCAGGTCGCCCTTCGGTGATCAGCCGACGGGCCAGCGCCTGGGACAGGAAGAACGTCCCGTACAGGGAGATCTCTACGACTGCCCGGAAGCCGTTCGGCGACAGGTCGACGGTGGGGCAGGCGAAGTTGCCGGCCGCGTTGTTGACCACGCCGTCGACTGCGGGCAGCCGGTCGATCAGCGCCGCAACGGCGTCGGCGTCGCGCACGTCGAGGGCGACGCTTCGGCAGTTCACGCCCTCCGCACGCAGGCGCCGCTCCGCCTCGGCCAGCCGCTCCTCGCCGCGCGCGACCAGGACCAGCTCGTGTCCGTCGCGGCCGAGGCGGCGGGCGATGCCGAACCCGATGCCTGCGCTGCCACCGGTGATGACGAAGGTGCTCACGAGCGTGCCTCGATCCACGCGTCGGCCCACAGGTGGATCGCCCGCGCCCGCCGTGAGTACCGCTGGAGCGGGAACTCCAGGGTGTAGCCGATCGCACCGACCACCTGGTGGCATTCGGCCAGCGCAGCGCACGCCGCCGGCCCCGCGTACGCCAGGGCGTCCAGGTCGGGTGATCCCTCTGCCAGCAGCAGCAGGCCGTCGGCGCAGAGGGCGGCGTCGGCGAGCCGTTGCTGGACGCTGTCCAGCCCGGCCAGCGTCCCCCCGAACGCCTGACGGGTCGTCGTGTGTTCCAGCGCCAGCCGCAGGGCCTCGGCGGTCAGACCGGCGAGGTACCCGACGGTCGCGGTCACCCACGCAGCTTCTCGCCTGCCCGCCTCGGCGGGGTCCATCAACTCGCCGCCGTCGATTTGGGCGCGGGCCGCGGCGATGCAGTCCCCGTACGGGACAGGTTTAACCGCGGCGATGGTCGCCACCCGCAGGCCGTCTCCGCCGGGCACGATCGCGCGGTTGCCGGGCTCGGCGTAGCGGGTCATCCCTGACACGTACGGGCTGCCGCCGAGCAGGGCGTCGAGTTCGTGCAGCGCCGCCGGGCCGCGGCCTAGCTCCACCGCGGCCGGACCGAGGAATGGCAGGGCCTGCGGATCGTCGGCCAGATCGAACCAACCGGCGCTGTCCAGGTGCTTTCGCAGCGCCGGCAGCCGGTCGTCTTCGGTGCTGCCGGGCCGCCATGGGCCGGGGGAGCAGTGGTCGGCGACGATGGATCGGATGGACGACGTGAATGCGGCGACCTCAGTCATCGGCACGACGCTCGACCTCCTTCGACAATGTGGATCGCGGGTAACGAATCGAGCACCTCGCGGGTGTGTTCTCCCAGCCCCGGCGCATGCCGCTCCGCAGGCGTAGCTAGGCCGTCGATCATGAACAGGTTGCCCAGCAGCCGTACCGGTCCCACGCCGGGCTGGTGCACGCACTGCACGAGGCCGTTGGTCTGCACCTGCTCGTCGTCGAACAACTGGCTGAGTTGGCGCACCTCGCCGACCGGGATGTTCCGGGATCCGAGCAGCATGATCCACTCTGCGGTCGTCCTTTGCCGGAACGCGGCCACGAACTGCTGATGTGTGGCGACTCGGCGGAAGCGCTCGGCCGGGTTGGCGGGAGCGGCCTGGGGGTTCTCGACCCATGGATCGTCGAGGCCCAGCACCTCCAGCACATGGCGTCGCTGGCTCACGTTCAAGCATGCCAGGGCGACGTACCCGTCCGCCGTTTCATAGCAGCGGTAGTAGGGCTCCATCTCCTCGCCGGCCGCGGTAGCCCTGGCCATGGCCTTGATGTCGGCGCGGGTCAGCGGCTGCGCTGGCACCTGGTCCGCCTCCGATCGCTCCAGTCGCACGAACCGCTGCACCTGGGTGGTAAGCGCCGCTCCAAGCAGCGAGACCTCGATGCCTGGGGCCTCGTCCGAGGCACGCTGGTGCAGCCCGGCCAGGACGCTGATGGCGGCCAACAGTCCGGTGGTGAGGTCGGCCATCGGGATCCCGCCGGAGCGGCGCGGTACCTCGTCGCCGACCCGAACGTCGGCCATGAGCAGGCCGGATAGCGCCTGGGCGATCAGGTCGTAGCCGAGGCGCCCGGAGTCGGGGCCCTGGCTGCCGAAGGCGGAGATCGACACGCAGACGGCGCGGGGGTTCAATCGGCGGACATTGTCCCGGTCGAGCCCGAACGACGCCGCCCGCGCTGTTGGCAGGTTGTGCACGACCGCGTCTGCGGTGGCGATCAGGCGATCGCTCGCCGCGCGTCCCTCGGCCGTCTTCAGGTCCAGCATGACCGACCGCTTGTTGCGGTTGAGGGAGTAGAAGTAGTTGCTCTGGCCGGGCGCGTGCGGCTCGTAGTGGCGCCAGGCGTCACCGCCGGGCCCTTCGACCTTGACGACGTCTGCCCCGAGATCCGCCAGGAGCATCGTCGCCAAAGGGCCGGCCACGTATTGCGCGTAGTCGAGCACGCGGACTCCGGCAAGCGGTAGTCGCCGGGCTGGTGCGGTCGCGCGGTCGGTGGTCGTGGAATCCATCAGGCGCAGCCCAGCCCCTGACGGGCGATGACCCGTCGCTGGATGTCCGAGGCGCCGCCGGCGATGGTGGTTGCCACCGCGGCCCGGTGGAAGGCGGCGATGCGACCGTCCACCGGCCCGTCGCCACCGGGCTCGATGAGTGCCTGCGGCCCGAGGATCTCGACGGCCGCGCCGGCCAGCCGCTGCATCAGCTTGGCGACCGACAGTTTCGCCATGGACGACGCCTTACTCGCCGGCTGCTGCCGGGCGAGCAGCTCGGTGGCCCGCCGCCCATGCAGCCGGGCGGCCTGTACCTCACCGCGGAGCCGGCGCAGGGTCTGCCGATGCGCCGCGGTCGTGCAGTGCGGCTCCAACTGGTCGAGCAGCCAGTGGACGACGCCGACCTTCTCGCTGGTGACCCGCTCGAAGTCCAGGGTGCCCATGAGCACCTTCCACCCGCCGTGCAGCTCACCGACGATCTGGTCGGCCGGGATCTCCACATCCTCAAGGAGAACCTCGCCGAGGGTTCCACCGCCGAGTGTCTCGTGCACGCGCACCTCGACTCCCGGGGTGTTGATGTCGGCCACGAGCACCGACAGTCCTCGGTGCCGGGGCCGCTGGGTGTCGGTCCGGACGGCGAGGTAAATCCAGTCCGAGTACTCGGCGCTCGACGTCCAGATCTTGCGGCCGTTGACGATGAACCGGTCGCCGTCGAGCACCGCGCGCGTGCGTAGTGAGGCGAGGTCGGAGCCCGCCTCGGGCTCGGAGAAGCCCTGGCAGAACACCAGATCGCCGGCCGCCACTGGCGGAAGTAACCGTTCGAGCAGCTCCGGCGTGGCGAACTGGAGCATGACGTTGCCGATGGTCTTGACAGAGAGTAGGTAGCTGGACAGCGGGAGCCAGTGGTAGCCGAACCGCTCCTCGGCGGACAACGTGTCGAGGGGGCTCATGCCTTGGCCGCCGAGGCGCTCCGGCCAGTGCAGGCCGATCATCCCGGCCCTACCCATCTCCTTGTACGCGTAGCGGGAGTCGGCGTCGGAGGGCATGCCCTGGTACCTGTTCTCGCCGCGCTCGGCGAGCACTGCGGACAACGCGGCGGCGAATTGTTCTACCCGGTCTGTCAGGTCACCCATCACCACAAGGTTCCTCGCCAATCGGTCGCTTTGATCCCGTGCCGGGCACGTGCCTGTCGGAAGCCTCCGGCAATGCCGGCTGCGGCCCCACCACAAAAGTCGGAAGGGTGGTGAGTCGGCCGCGGCGTCGAGCCCCGCGGGCGGGAACTGCACCGCCGGTCGGGTTGCGGAGGGGTTGGCCCAGATGTTCCATCCATCGGAACCGTCTTTCGCACAACGGAAGCATAGGATTGCCAGTGCGGCCGGTCAAGGCCAGCCGGGTCGCGATGCCCGGCACCGGGGACGCGATGCTGTCGACGGTGGAGTCGTTGGTTCAGCGCAATGCGAGCGCGGCGAGTGCCGCGTTGACGATGCTGCCGGGCAGCAGGTCGTGCAGCTCGTACAGGTCGTGCACCGTGCCGGACTGGCCGAAAGCGTCAACGCCCAGCGGAACGCAGGCGACGCCGAGCGCGGACCCGAGCCAGGCCATCGCGTGCGAGGCTGCATCGTGGACGGTGACCACCGGCGCACGATCCCGGAAGGCAGCGGCCAGCACTCCGGGGATGGAGGGCACCCGCGCGGAGCGGATGCCTCGCCGCAGGCAGCTCTGCCACGCGCCGTAGAGCCGATCCAGTGACGTCACGTCCACGACGTGCGCGGCGATGCCCTCGTCGGCGAGTTCATCGGCGGCGGCGAGAACCTCGGGCAGGACGGCCCCGGAACCGACCAGGTGCACCTGAGGTGCGCCACGTGCGGCGAGGTCGCTGGCGTCGATCAGCCGATAGGCGCCGGCCAGAACCTGGCGTCGCAGCACCACGTCACTCATCCGGGCCCGCGCCGTCTCGAACGGTGCCTGGTCCAGCGGCCGCGTTGTGAGCCGGAAGTAGTAGGCACCCGACTCCTCCGGCGTTGCCTCGGCTCCGGTCTTGGCGCCGCCGGCGATGCGTCGCAGCGAGTCGCAGAGCAGCCAGTCGACCGCGGTCGCGTAGGCGGGCTCGAAGAATGTCGTGTTCGGCAGCTCGAGCCCGACGCTGGGTGTGATCGTTGACTGGTGGGCGCCACCCTCGGGAGCCAGGGTGACCCCGGACGGTGTTCCTGCCACGACGAACCGGGCACCGGAGTAGACCGAGTAGATGAAGGCGTCCAGGCCGCGCAGCACGAACGGGTCATAGACGGCGCCAACGGGGAGCAGCGGCTGTTCCGACAGTTCTCGAGCCAGCCCGAGCTGGCCGAGGAGCAGGAAGAGGTTCATCTCGCTGATGCCGAGTTCGATGTGCTGCCCGGTTGGGCCCTCCGCCCAGCGCAGCACCGGGTCGGTGTTCCACGACCGCTGCTCCGTCGGCGAGAAGACGCCGGCGCGGTTGATGAAGCCAGCAAGATTGGTCGACGTGGCAACGTCGGGGGCCGTGGTCACCAGGTACGGGGCGACCTCGCGGTTTCGGGACAGCTCGCTCAGGATCCGGCCGAAGGCTTCCTGCGTCGACGTCTGCCGCCCGGCGCGCAGCCCGCTGCTAGGCGGCACCTGGATGGGTCGCGACCTGCTGACGGAGGATCGCGCCAGGTGGGTGCGCCGGGCGGCGATCCATCGACCGGCGGGGGTCGACGGGTCGAACCGGTCCCACTCGTTGTCGCGGTCGAGTCCAAGCGCCGCGCGCAGCAGGTCCACCTGGTCTTCGGACAACAGGGCCGAGTGATTGCGCGGGTTACCGGCGATCGGCAGCCCCCATCCCTTGACCGTGTAGGCGAAGACGACGCTCGGCCGGTCGGTCACGGCATCGCAGGCAGCGAAGGCCTCGAGGAGCGACGGGAGGTCGTGACCACCAAGATCCGTGACCAACCGGGCGAGTTCCGCGTCGTCCACGTCCGTGATGAAGGACTCCACCTCGCAGGGGGCGCCGTCGAGGAACTGCTTGCGCAACTCAGGGCCGCGCAGCCCGAACAGCGACTGGTACTGCTCATTCGGCATGGCGTCGATCCACGCCATCAGCCGCTCGCCGCCGGGACGTTGGAACGCCGCGCGTGCCCGGCGGCCGTACTTCACCTCGACGACGTGCCAGCCGGCGGCGGCGAACTGCTGCTTGCACTGCCCGACGCGCACGCCGGGGACCACGCGGTCCAGCGACTGGCGGTTGAAGTCCACCACCCACGTGACGTTGCTGAGCCCCTGGGTCGAGGGATCGGCGATTGCCTCCCACACGTTTCCCTCGTCGAGTTCGGCGTCGCCCATCAGGGCGACGAACCGCGACCGCGGCCGGACGCCGAAGTGTGCGTCGACGTAACGACGGGTCACCGCGGCGAACAGCGGTGCGGCAGCGCCCAAGCCGACCGAGCCGGTGGAGAAGTCGACGTCGTCGGGATCCTTGGTCCGCGACGGGTATGACTGCAGCCCACCACGGGCCCGCAGCTTGGTCAGGTAGGACCGGTCGAGGTTGCCGAGCAAGTACTGGATTGCGTGGAAAACCGGCGACGCGTGCGGTTTCACGCTCACTCGGTCCGCGGCGTCCAGGTGCGCGAACCACAACGCCGTCATCACCGACACGAGCGATGCGCTCGACGCTTGGTGCCCGCCGACCTTCACGCCGTCACCGGTGTCGCGGTCGTGGTTGGCCGCGTCCACGATGCGGGTTGCCAGCCACAGCACGCGCCGTTGGATCTCGTCGAGGACATCGATGTCGAGGGCGGCATGGTGGGTCGCGGGGAGGGCAGGAGGTTCGGCGGCTACCTGGATGTCATTCATTGGGCCCGGTCCTCTCGGGGTCACGGACGGGTGGATACGCGCGTCAGCGTCGGGCGGCGCGAGGGGTGGTGAAGAGCGCGCCGAGTGCGTCGACCAGACGGTCGAGGTCGTCGCTGGTGTTGTAGGCGTTTACTGAGACGCGGATCAGTGATCCGCCGGCCCAGTCACGCACCGGTGCGTCGATCCGATGCTCGGTCAACAGCCGGCGCCGCATCGCCGCGCCGTCGCACGGTGGCAGCGGCACCGAAACCATCTGGACGAACCAGTCATTGGAGTCCGGTGTGAACGGTTCGAGGTGAAACAGTCTGCTGACTGCGGTGCGTGCGGCCCGTGCCAGCTCATGGCTGCGGCGCCGGGCAGCGTCCCACGCTTGGGTCTGCTGGCAGTCGATGGCGGTCGGTAGCGCCAGGAATGCGCTCGGGTCGCGCGTGCCCTGCCACCGGTGGCGTTCGAGGAAGGCCGACCCCGGTTGGGAGCCGTGGCTGATCAGCGGGGCGAGGATCCCGGACTGATGCTCCGGGCGGACGTAGAGGAAGCCGGTGCCTCGCGGCCCGCACAACCACTTGTGACAACTCGCCGCGTACACGTCCGCGCCGAGTGCGTCGAGCCGCAAGGGTATCTGTCCGGGTGCGTGTGCCCCGTCGATCACGGTCATGATGCCGGCGGCCCGGGCGCGGCGGCAGATCTCGGCCACGGGCAGGGTGATGGCGGTCTTGGAGGTGATGTGGCTGAGAAAGATGACGCGGGTGGCCGGGCCGACCGCCGACCACACCGCCTCGACCAGGTCGCCCTGGTCCTCGACGGGCAGCGGCAGGCGTTGGCGGACGTAGCGGGCCCCTGCTTCGGCGCAGACGTGCTGCCACAGCAGGTCCATCGCCTCGTACTCGTGGTCGGTCGCCAGCACCTCGTCGCCGGGTCGCAGCCGCAGCGAGCGAGCAACGGCGTTCAGACCGGCCGTCGTGTTCTGGACGAGGACCAGGTCGCGCGCGGAGCAGCCGAGGAATCCGGCCAGGCGCTCGCGTACGCCCTCTATCAGTGCATCGTAACCGTGGGAGAGCATCGCGGACGGGTGGCGTTCGAGGTCTCGCTGCCAGCGCTGGAGGGCGTCGAACACGGGCCTCGGGCAGGCGCCGAACCCCCCGTGGTTCAGGTGGACGACGTCGGGGTCCAGGAGGAACTGGTCGTGCAGGTCGTCGCGGGCGACGGCTCCGGTGCTCATGTAGGTTCCGGCTCAAGTCCCTGGGCGCGCGCGAGGGCCTCGGCGGTCGCCTTCAGCCGGGGGACGAATGTGGCCACCAGGTCCTGGGCAGGGACCCGGATCGCGGACGCGGCGATATTGATCGCCGCGATCACCCCGTTGTGGGTCGGAACGGGGACCGCACAGGAGTTCAGCCCCGCCTCGTACTCCTCTAGCGAGAGCGCGTAGCCATCGCTGCGGATGGTGTCGAGCTGGGGGGCGAGTTGCTTCCAGGAGCGGACGCTGCGATCCGTGCGCGCCACGTACGGCGCCTTGCCGAGTTGCTGTCTCGCGTCTTCGGGGTCGAGCTGGGCGAGCATGCACTTGCCGAGCCCGGTGCAGTGCGCCGGGGTGCGCAGCCCCGGTGTCGTGTCGACGCGGAGCAGGAAGCTGCCCGGTGCGGAGGCAAGGTAGAGAACCTCCGCGCCGTCGAGAACGGCGAGGTTGACCGTCTCGCCGGTGTCCTGTGCCAGGTTGCGCAGGAACGGCAAGGCGAGGTCGGGCAGCGCCAGGCCGGACATGAGCGGTCCGACCAGCCGCATGACGCTCATCCCGATGCGCAGGCGCTTGGTGCGCGGGTCTCGTGCCAGGAATCCACGCGCCAGCAGGGTCGAGACGACTCGGTGCGCCGTGGGCGCCGGCCATTTCAGGCGTTCGGCTATGTCCGTGAGCGACAACTCCGGCCCGGCCGCCGTGAACAGCTCCAGCACGTCGAGCACCCGACCGAGGGACTCAACGTGTTGACTTTCGCTGGCTTGAACTGATTTCATCTCGCCGGAAATGGTCTACTAGGCCCCGCCCGTTGTCAACCGACGTAGAACGTCAACGTAGCCGACCCCGGTCGCCGGCAGAAGTCCCCCGCCCGGGCCTGGGACGACGACCTATTGGCGCGGTGAGCGGCAGATGCGGGTGGGTGAAAGACAGAGGGGCGGCATGGCACGAGCCCGAAAGATCAAGACTCACTTCGATCGTCCGGTCGACGTGATCGACCACGTCTGGATCCCCATGCGTGACGGCGTCCGGCTCTCCGCCCGGGTGTGGCTGCCCGTGGACGCGTCCGCCGACCCGGTCCCCGCGATCCTGGAGTACATCCCGTACCGCAAGGGCGACGGCACGGTCGTGCGCGACTCGCAGATGCATCCGTACTTCGCCGGGCACGGCTACGCCGCGGTCCGGGTGGATATGCGGGGCAGCGGGGAGTCCGAGGGGGTGCTCCTGGACGAGTACCTCGCCCAGGAGCAGGACGACGCACTGGAGGTTCTGGCCTGGCTGGCCGAGCAGCCGTGGTGCACCGGAAAGGTCGGGATCATCGGCAAGTCGTGGGGCGGGTTCAACGGCCTCCAGATCGCGGCCCGCCGCCCCGCGCAGCTCAGCGCGATCATCACTGTCTGTTCCACGGACGACCGGTACGCCGACGACGTCCATTACCTGGGCGGGGCCGTTCTCGCCTCGAAGATGCTGCCCTGGGCGTCGACCATGCTCGGCTTCAACGCGCTGCCGCCGGACCCGGCCGTGGTCGGCGATCGCTGGCGGGAGATGTGGCTGGAGCGCCTGGAGGGTAGCCCGCCGTTCGTCGAGGCCTGGCTCACCCACCAGCGACGGGACGACTATTGGAAGCACGGCTCGGTCTGTGAGGACTACTCGGCGATCGAATGTCCCGTGTACGTCGTCGGTGGCTGGGCGGACGGCTATTCGAACGCGATCCCGCGTCTGCTCGCCGGCCTCCCCGGCCCGCGTAAAGCGCTGATCGGCCCCTGGGGCCACCAGTATCCGGAGTCCGGTGTTCCCGGCCCGGCGATCGGTTTCCTTCAGGAGTGCCTGCGCTGGTGGGACCACTGGCTCAAGGGAGTCGACACCGGGATCATGGACGAGCCGATGCTTCGCGCCTGGATGCAGGAGTCGGTGCCGCCGCGGCCCGCGTACGACGTGCGTCCCGGGCGTTGGGTGGCCGAGCCGTCGTGGCCCCGGGCGGACGACCAACGCCTCACGTACGCGCTGGATGCGGGAGCGCTCGTCGAGCACCCGGTCGCGGAACGGTGCCTGAAGGTCGACGGGACTCAACTCGTTGGCCTGGATGCCGGCGACTGGTGTCCGGGCGGCGGTGCGGCCGATCTCCCGTTGGACCAGCGGGCCGAGGACGCCCGGTCGCTGTGCTTCGACGCGGAGCCGCTGGCGGACCGGATCGAGATCTTCGGCTTCCCCGAGGTCACGCTCTCGCTGGCGACGTCGCAGCCGCTCGCGACGGTGGTCGTCCGGCTGTGTGACGTCGCGCCGGACGGCTCGTCGCTCCTCGTGACGCGCGGCGTGCTCAACCTCAGCCACGCGGACGGCCACGAGCATCCTCAGGCCCTCGAACCTGGCCGGCGTTACGAGGTCACGGTGGCGATGAACGCCATCGCGCAGGCGATCCCGGCGGGGCACCGGCTGCGACTGGCGGTCTCGTCCTCCTACTGGCCGTGGGTGTGGCCGCCCCCGAAGCCGTTCGCGCTGTCGTTGTTCACCGGCGGATCGACCCGGCTGGACCTGCCGGTGCGGACCCCCCGGCAGGAGGACGGGCAGCTCGCGGCCTTCGCCGAGCCCGAAGTAGCGGCACCGGCGCCGGTGGTGTCCCAGCCCCAGGACCCCGCCGGCGGACGGCTGATCATCCGCGACCTGGCGACCGGGAGGGTGGAAATCCTGCGCAGGTCGGAGGACGACACCGCGGTCACCGCCACCGGGCTTTCAAAACGGCGATCCAGGCTTGAGACGTACGCGATCACTGAGGGCGACCCGCTCTCCGCCAGGGTGAGTAGCGAGACGACCTACCATCTGGCCCGCGACGACTGGCGCATCCGCATCGAGGCCCGCAGCGCCATGACGGCCGACGGCGAGAGCTTCCTGGTGACGAACACAGTGGAGGCCTTCGAGGGCGAGGTCTGCGTCTTCACGAACAGCCGCGCGTTCGAAGCCCCCCGTGACCACTGCTAACCGGCCTGACCGCCGCCGAAAGAGACTGTTGACTTCCGCTGGGTAGAACTGCTTTCATCTCAGCGAAACAACGTGAGGCTGGTCACCGTCGCCGACGGCACCGCGTGACACCGAGACGGTCCCTGGCCCCTGCCCCCGCCATCTGCACAGTTCGAAGGTGGAACTCATGGACGCGAGCAACAACATCGGTAACCGGACCCCTGGCGGTCTGAGCCGCCGCAACCTGCTCAAGTACTCCGCGCTCGGCGTCTCCCTCGCCGGTGTGGGTTCGCTGCTGGCCGCCTGCGGCGGCGAGGAGGGAGCCGGGGCGAACATCTCGACCAAGCTGCTGCGGATCCACCTCGACGAGGACATCTCAAACCTGGACCCGGCATTCAACGCCGGGCACACCAACACGACCGTCCGGGCCAACATCTTCGAGCACCTGGTGACCTACCGGCCTGACAAGTTCGAGCTGGTCAACGAGTTGGCGGAGAAGTTCGAAGCGTCCAGCGACGGGCTGCGCTACGACTTCACGCTGAAGAAGGGAATCCAGTTCCACGGCGGCTACGGAGAGCTGACGGCCGAGGACGTCAAGTTCTCGTACGAGCGCATCGCCGGCCTGACCGAGCCGAAGATCAAGTCCGCGTACCGGTCGGACTGGATTGCGTTGAAGGGCGTCGAGGTCCACGACAAGTACAGCGGGACGATCGTACTGAAGGAGCCGTTTGCTCCTCTGCTCGCCACGACCCTGCCGGTCGGTTCGGGGGAGATCGTGTCGAAGCGGGCGGTCGAGGAGCGGGGCGAGGCGTTCGGCACCAGCCCGATCGGCACGGGCCCGTACGAGTTCGTCGAGTGGAAGCGCAACCAGCAGGTCGTGCTCAAGAAGTTCGCAAACTACGGCGGCGCGGCCAACTACGCGGACAAGCCGATGTGGGGGGAACTGCGGTTCGTCGTCATCGCCGAGGACAACCCGACGACCATTGCGCTGGAGACCGACGAGCTCGACTTCGCCGTGCTGGGACCGACGACAGTCGCGCGGGTCAAGAAGAACAACAGCTTCGAGGTCATCGAGAAGACATCGCTGCGCTACAACTGGATCGGCATCAACGCCGGCCACCCGAACTTCAAAAACAAGGACGTGCGGCTGGCGGTCATCCACGGCATCGACGTTCCCTCCATCATCGCCGGTGCCTTCAACGGCCAATGGACCCGGGCGACCGGAATCGTCGCGCCCGGGATGCCGATCGGCTACTGGAAGGACGCGCCCGTCTACCAGCGCGATCTGGCCAAGGCCAAGGAGTTCCTGGCCAAGGCCGGCGCGCAGGGCATGAAGATCGAGATGTCGGTGTCGACCGGAACGCCCGGCGGGGCCAAGGTCGCCGAGATCGTGCAGGCCAACCTCAACGAAGTGGGCTTCGACGTGAAGGTGCTGGTCCAGGAGGGCGGTGTCTTCAACCAGGCCACGCCGGAGGCCAACGCCCAGAAGCAGCTCTTCTACATGAGCTACTCCACCAAGCCCGACCCGTCTTGGTCGACCAAGTGGTTCACCAGCGACCAGATCGGCGAGTGGAACTGGATGAACTGGGACAACAAGGAGTTCACCCGCCTGCACAACGAGGCGCTCGTCGAGATCGACCCCGCCAAGCGCAACGAGATGTACATCCGGATGCAGCAGCTCATGGATGAGGACGCGGTGGCGCTGTGGGTGGCGTGGCCGACGGCGTCCCTGGCTAAGCGCAAGGGCCTGAAGGCGCCGGTCCGCCCGGACGGGGACTTCATCCCCTGGACCTTCGGCCGGGACGCCTAGACCGCGCCGACAGTTACCGGAGACAACTCGTGGCCACGTACCTGCTCAAGCGGCTCGGCATGACGGTCATCGTCGTGCTCGCCGTGATGACCTTTCTCTCCCTCCTCGTGCACCTGGTGCCCGGGGACCCGGTCGAGATCGTCCTCGGTCCACAGGCCACGCCGGCCCAGGTCGAGGTCGTCCGTGCGGAAATGGGGCTCGACAATCCCATCCCCATCCAGGTGTGGGACTTCGTTGTCGGCGCCCTGCAGGGCGACCTCGGCCTGGACTTCCTGTCCCGCACGCCGGTCACCCAGCTCATCGCGCAGGCCATCCCGCACACCGTGGTGCTCGCGATCACGGCACTGGCCCTCGCGGCGCTCGTCGGTATCCCGCTCGGGGTCTACGCCGCCCGGCGGCAGAACTCGCTGGCCGACCGGGCCATGGCGCTGCTGTCCATCGGCTTCATCACGATGCCGTCCTACATCGCCGCACTGCTGCTGCTAATCGTCTTCGCCGTCCAACTGGACGTGCTACCGGCGGTCGGCACGGGCAGCTTCGCGAACCCCCTGGACTACGCCATACACCTGGTCCTGCCCGCGTCCGCGCTGGCGATCACGTGGATCGGATACGTGGCGCGGCTCGTGCGCACCAGCATGCTGTCGGTGCTCGGCTCCAACTACGTGCGCACGTCCCGGGCGTTCGGCGTGCGCGACCGGATCATCTTCTACAAGTGGGCGTTGAAGAACGCCATCATCCCCACGCTCGCCGTACTCAGCTCGGGCCTCGCCGACCTGCTCGGCGGCGCTGTCCTCGTCGAGATCATCTTCTCCCGACCGGGACTCGGGCGCCTCACCGTGGAAGCGATCTCCGAGCGAAACTTTCCCGTCGTGCAAGGCGCCGTCCTGGTGATCGCCCTGTTCTACGTCCTCACGAACCTCCTCGCGGACCTGTCCTACCGGCTGGTGGACCCACGGATCCGCGTCGAGGAGTCCGCGGTAGGAGCCTGACATGACCATCGCCCCCGCTCCCGACCGGGTACCACGCACCTCGGCGGGCCTGCGTCCGCTGCTCGGACGCCTCGTCCGGCGCCCCGCCGGCGCCTTCGGCGTGGCGGTTGTCGCCGCGCTCTTGCTCGTCGCCGTGTTCGCCCCGCACGTCGTGCCCTACGACGGAGCGACGCAAGACATCCCCAACCGGCTCCAGGGCCCGTCCGGCAGCCACCTGCTCGGCACCGATGGTCTCGGCCGTGACCTGCTATCGAGGATCCTGCTCGGCGTCCGCATCGAACTCGCCGTCGCGCTCCCCGCCGTATGCACCTCACTCGTGCTCGGACTCCTGCTCGGGCTCGTCGCCGGATACCGGGGCGGGTGGGTGGACAACGCCGTGGTCGTGTTCATGGACACGATCCAGGCGTTCCCGTCGGTCGTGCTCGCGCTGGTGCTCGTCGCGGTGCTCGGCCCCTCGTTGACCAACCTCGTGATCGTCGTCGCCATCACGTTCGCACCACAGTCGGCGCGAGTTACCCGGGCGTCCGTGCTCGCCCTGCGGCAGAGCCCCTTCATCGAGGCCGAACGGGCCCTGGGCGCCGGCACCCTGCGGATCATCGGCGTACACGTGCTGCCCAACGTCATCGCGCCGCTGTTCATCCTGCTGGCGATGAACATCCCCAGCGCCATCACGGTCGAGGCCGGCCTGTCGTTCCTCGGCATGGGCGTGCAGCCTCCGACGCCTTCGTGGGGCGTCATCCTGAGCGAAGGCTTCGCGGACGTGTACGAGGCGCCATGGGCCGTGCTCTGGACGGCGCTCGCGCTCGTGCTGACCACCATCGGGTTCACGACACTCGGCGAAACCCTGCGCGACGTCTCCGATCCACGCCTTTCCGGAGCAAAGGGGTTGCGCTATGACCGATGACGGTCGCATCAAGAACGACCCGTACCTGCTCGAGGTCGACGGTCTGGACGTCACGTACCACTCGCACGGGCGTGCCCTCGCCGCCCTGCAGGACGTGACCATCACAGCCCGGCCGGGCGAAATCATCGGCATCGTAGGGGAGTCCGGCTGCGGCAAGTCGACCCTGTCGGCCGCGCTCCTCGGACTACTGCCCCCGAACGGCGAGGTGACCGGCGGGCGGGCGCTCTACCAGGGGCGCGACCTGTTCACGCTCGGGCCGGAGGAGCGCAGGCGGCTGCGGGGCACCGAGATCTCCATGGTCTTCCAGGATCCGCTGACGAGCCTCAACCCCACGCTGACGATCGGCAGCCAGATGCTCGACGTGCTGCGCGCCCACTCCCCGGCGCGGGCGGACCGCGCGGAGGCTCGGCGCCGCCTCGTCGAGATGCTGGAGCGGGTCGGCATTCCCGACCCGGCGGCCCGCCTCAGGTCGTACCCGCACGAGTTTTCCGGTGGCCAACGCCAGCGCATCATGATCGCGATGGCGCTCCTGCTGGAACCGGCACTGCTGATCGCCGACGAGGTCACATCGGCCCTGGACGTGACCCTCGAAGCGCAGATCCTCCAGTTGCTGTGCGACCTGCGCGACGAACGCGGGACCACGATCCTGTTCATCACCCACGACCTGGGAGTCGTGGCCCAGATCTGCGACCGGGTCGTGGTGATGTACGCCGGCCGGGCCGTCGAGGAGGCCGAGGTGACGGAACTGTTCGACCGCCCGCTGCACCCCTACACCGAGGCGCTGCTGGCGTCCGTCCCGTCGCGACGGCGGCGAGGGTCCGAACTCCCGACAATCCCCGGAAGGGTGCCGTCCCTCGCGGAGCTTCCCGAGGGCTGCGCATTCGCGAACCGGTGCGCGCACGCCGAACCCTGCTGCGGGGAGCAGCGGCCCCGGTACGTCGAGGTGACGGGGCAGCGGGTGCGCTGCCACCTCTACGACCCCGAGTCGGGGCACGCGAACCTGCGCCAGCCGAGCGCGGCGACCACCGGGCGGAAGGAACAGCCGTGACCAACGACCATGACCGCCCGGACGCCATCGTCAGCGTGCGAGGGCTGCGAACGCACTACGTCGACCGGCAGTGGTGGTTCCAGCGCCTCCGCGGCCGCCAGCCCGGCGCCGTGCGCGCCGTCGACGGCGTCGACCTGGACATCCGCCGCGGCGAGGTGGTCTGCCTCGTGGGCGAGTCCGGTTCGGGCAAGACGACGCTGGGCCGGGCCATCCTGCGACTGGCCCCCGCGACGCACGGGCAGATCTTCTTCGAGGGACGGGACATCACGGGGCTCCGGGGCGCGGAATTCCGCCGACTGCGACCGAAGATGCAAATGATCTTCCAGGACCCGCACGGCAGCCTCTCGCCGCGGCTTCGCGTGTCGGACCTTCTCACCGAGCCGTACCGCATTCACGACGTGCCGGCAGACCAGCGCTACTCGGTCGCTGAGCTGCTGGAGATGGTCGAACTGTCGGCGACGCTCGCCGAGAAGTACCCGCACGAGCTGTCCGGCGGGCAAGCCCGCCGAATCGGCATAGCGCGCGCCCTGTCACTGCACCCCGACTTCCTGGTCGCGGACGAGCCCACGGCCGGCCTCGACGTGTCCGCCGCGGCGAAGATCCTGAGCCTGATGCGCTCGCTGCGGGCCAGTCACGGCCTGACGTACCTGGTCATCACGCACAACCTGAGAATCGTCGACTACCTGGCGGACCGGCTGGCCGTGATGTACCTCGGCCGGGTCGCGGAGATCGGGCCCGCGGAGCAGGTGCTGGACGACCCGGCCCACCCGTACACCCGGGCCCTGCTCGACTCGGTGTCCGAGCCCGACCCCCACCGCCGGCAGGGACGGCGGCGGCTGCTGCTGCCCGGGGAGATCCCGAGCCCGAAGAACCCGCCATCGGGGTGCAGCTTCCACCCCCGCTGCCGCTTTGCAGAAGCCGTCTGCCGCGAGGTGCCGCCACTCGCCGAGGTCGATTCCCGGCACCTCGCGAGCTGTCACCTCTCGTCGAAGATCAGAGCCGCCGGAACGCCAGTGTGACAGGTACGTCGGCAGCAGATCCCGCCACGTACCAGCCGACCAGTCCTCGACGCGGAAGGACGACCTCATGCGTGTGCACCGCCTGACCGCCAGCACCTACCGGCTGCCAATGTCGCAGCCGTGGGACATCGACGTGACCTGCCAATACCTGATCGTGACAGAGCTGGAGAGCAGCGACGGCCTGGTCGGGCAGGGCTTCAGCTGGACCCCCCAGATCGGTGCCCTCGCCATCGAGACGATGATCGAGGAGGATTGCCGCCCGTTCGTCGAGGGCGGACCAGTGGCGCCCGAAGCCGTGTGGGACCGGTTGTGGTGGCGGCTGCGCGAGGCCGGCGCGGGTGGCATCACCACCCTGGCGATCGCCGCCGTGGACATCGCGCTCTGGGACCTGGCGGCGAAGCGGGCGGGGTCGAGCCTCGTCGACCTCATCGGACGGCAACGCGACCAGGTGCCCGTCTACGCCAGCGGCGTCAACCGGCACCTGTCCCTGGCGGAGCTCGAGGAACAGGCGCGTCGCTGGGTCGCGGCGGGACACACCCGATTCAAGATCAAGGTCGGCCGGCCCGAGCTGGACGAGGACATCGAACGGGTCGCCGCGGTACGCCGCATCATCGGGCCCGACCGAGTGCTCATGATCGACGCGAACCAGCTGTGGGACGTCCCCGCCGCCCGCCGCGCGGCGAAGGCCCTGTCCGCCTTCGACATCCACTGGCTGGAGGAGCCGCTACCCGCCGATGACACCCAGGGGTACGCACACCTGCGTCAGGCGATCGACATCCCCATCGCCACGGGGGAGAGCCTCTACACCGAACGCCAGTTCCGGGATCTGCTCGCTGCCGGCGGATGCGACTTCGTCCAACCCAACGTCTGCCGCGTCGGCGGGATCACCCCGTTCCTTCGCATCGCCCGGCTTGCCCGGACCTTCGACATCCCCGTCATGCCGCACCTGCTACCGGACATCTCGGGACAGCTCGCGCTCTGCCTGCCCCTGCCGGCGCTGGTCGAGGACATCGACTCTGCGTCACTTGACGCGCTCGGCGCGCTGTCCCGGCCCAGCGGGGTCACCCTGACCAGCGACGGATTGCGCGCCGCGACGCCACCCGGGCATGGGCTGGCCTTCGCCACCGACCGCCTGACGCGCGTGACGAGAACCTCCCGCTCATGATGCGGACGCTGACCCACGCGGCATGACCGACGGCGCCCGACACCGAACCACGCTCGCTGAGAAAGGTGTGCGATGAATCCAGACCAGCAGGACACCCGTCCGCCAACGCATCAGCTTGACCCGGAGGCGGTGGTGCGCGAACTCCTCGACTGCGGCATCACCCACGTGATCACCGTCCCCGACTACGTCATGCTGTCGGTCTACCGCGCCTTGGAGGCGAAGCCGGCAACACACCCGCAGCTGATCTACACGTGCACCGAGGACGAGGCCGTGACCATGGCGGCTGGCCTGCACATCGGCGGAGCACGTCCGATGGTCATGATGCAGAACCAGGGGCTCTACGCCTCGCTCAACGCGGTTCGCGCCGTGGGTATCGACGCGCGCCTGCCGCTGTTCATGATGATCGGGCAGTTCGGGCGGGAGTACGCCAACCTCGGCAGGTCGCGGCAGGAATCCACACGGCCGCTGGTCCGCAATTGCGAGCGCATTCTCGAAGCTCTCGACATCCCGTACTTCGCATGCGAGCGACCGGAGGACGTAGGCAACGTGAGCAAGGCGTATCGACTGTCGCAGGAGCAGCAGTGGCCCTGCGCGACACTGATCGGCACGTACACCGCCTGGCCCGGCGCTGTGACGAGCGATGGCGATGGTGCGGGCGGTGCGCCCGACGCGGCACAAGTCCACGACGCGAAGCGCTGACAGGGGGTCAGGACAATGGCAATGAGCACGGCCCAAGCGGCGTCTGTGATCGCGGCCCACCGGCCGCCGGAGGCCGTCGTCATCTCGACGATGTCTTCGCTGCGGCAGTTCCCGCGGCTGTCCCCGAGCCCGCTCAACCTGAGTTGCGTGCCGCTGATGGGAGGTGCGTCGGCGCTTGGCCTGGGAATCGCCATTGCGCAACCAAACCGAAGCGTGCTCCTGCTCGACGGGGACGGGAGCCTGCTCATGCAACTCGGGTCGCTGGTGACGGTGGCCGGGGTCCAGCCGAGGAACCTTTACCACTTCGTCTTCGACAACGGTGTCTGGTTTGAGGGTGGCGCCAACTTCGCGTTACCCGCTGCGGACCGGATCAGCTGGACGGGACTAGCGACCGCCGCTGGCTACGCGGCGACGTACAGCTTCTCCGACGCCGCCGCACTCGCCTCCGACCTTGACGCTGTTCTAGCCGCCGCCGGACCGTGCCTGATCCGATTGGACATCGACAAGGACGCCGCGGACCGCACGCAGTGGTCGGGCGTCAACCTTCAAGAGGAGACCCCTGACTCGCAGTTCTCCCGGATGGGCGACGAGGCCCGCACCGTGATGCGCGCCCTTCAGCAGAGCCAGGTGGGGCAGGCATGAGCAGCACAGCGACACAGGCACCGCACGCACAGGGCGTTCTCTCCGCCCTCGTGACGCCGTACCAATCCGGCGGAAATCCGGATGAGACCGCGCTGGCCGCTCTGATCGACTTCCAGATCAGCCACGGCGTCGACGGCCTGTTCATCCTCGGTACCTCGGGGGAGGGGCTCCTGCTCTCGTCGGATGAGCGCAAGGCCTTCACCGAGACGGCGCTCAAACTCGTCTCGTCCCGGGTGCCCGTAGTCGTGCACTGCGGTGCCGCGGACACCGCAACGGCGGTGGAGCTTGCCCGCCACGCGGCCGGGTGCGGAGCCACCGCACTCGCGTCGCTACCACCACTGTTCTTCCCGTACACGCCGGAATCCCAGCTGACGCACTTCACCCGCATCGCGGAGGCTGCGCCCGACTGTGCCCACTACGTGTACGACAATCCGGACCGGACCGGCTACGCCCTGGGCCCGGATCTCGTGATCAAAATGATTCGCGAGATCCCCAACCTGCGCGGGGTCAAGGACACCGGGGACTCGCTCGCCCGGATCACCACCTACCTGTCCCAGCCCGATCCGCCGATCGTTTACACAGGGAACAACGTTCTGCTGCTGGGAGCCCTGACGATGGGCGCCGCGGGCGCGGTGTCCACATTGGCCAATGTGGTACCCGAACTCTTCGCGGCCATCGTTGCCGCGCACCGCCAGGAACGCCTCGCCGAAGCCCGCGACCTGCAGCTCACCGTCGCGCGGTTGCAGGCCGCGACGGCCGGGCTGCCCTACATCGCGTCCGCGAAGCACCTGCTTGATTGGCGCGGGCTGCCCGGCGGAGCACCCCGGTCCCCGCTGCCGGCCCTGTCACCCGAGCAATGCGCGACGCTCGATGCCAGGCTGGCCGCTGACCCTGCGCTGCTGACCTGGCTGCAACCGGTCGACTGACCCCCGATGGCCGAGCCGTATCCGCGCCGACCCGCTCCGGCGACCGCCGTGCCGGCGACGCCGCACCCATGGGGGGCAAGATGACAAGGCTGGACGGCGAGTGGCTGCTCACCGGTGCCGCTGGGCAGATCGGTGGAATTCTGCGTATCGGACTACGCTCCGTCGTGCAGGGTTTGCGGCTACTTGACATCAAGCCGTTGACCGCCGACTCGCCCAGCGAGCGCGTTTACCGCCTGGACCTGCAGGACCTGACCGGCCTCACCGAGGCGATGGCCGGCGTCCAGGGCGTCATCCACCTCGCCGGAATAGCCGACGAGGCCGACTTCCGGGACCTCACCGAGGTCAACATCGTCGGTACCTACCACGTGTTCGAGGCGGCCCGGCGGGCAAACGTCGGGCGCGTCATCTTCGCCAGCAGCAACCATGTCACCGGCTTCTACCCGACCGGAGTACCGGTCGGTCCGGACATGGCGGTACGCCCGGACGGGTTCTATGGCGTCAGCAAGGCTGCGGGCGAAGCAGTGGCCAGGCTCTACGCCGACAAGTTTGGCCTTGAGGTGGCGTGCCTGCGCATTGGAAGTTGTCTGCCTCGTCCGACCGAGCCTCGACACCGCCATACCTGGCTCAGCCCCAGAGACGCAACGGCCGCCTTCGTCGCGGCGATGGCAGCCCCCGATCTCCGGTACACGACCTTTTATGCCGTCTCCGCAAACGAACTGGGATGGTGGGACCATGAGCCCGGTCGCGCTCTCGGCTACCACCCGAGCGAGAGCGCCGAGTGCCACCCGCCTGGGTCCACCTGGGAACCGGCCACGGACAGCGTCCAAGGCGGCGTCCTCGCGACGCCGGCCTACACCCTCGACAGACAGCGCCCCATCCGCACTGAATTTACGAGATCATGTGATTGTGGACATTAAGGGCGACCAGACCGTGTCGCCACGCCTATCTGGATTCCGACGGCTGTCCAACGATAGTCGGGGAGCGGGTTGGGAGCGGTCCGAGGGTGTCGATGACCCGGTGCGCGGCGGAGTGCGACGCTCCGAACAGCGGACCGATCTGCCGCATGGTCAGGTTGGTGCGCCAGTACGTGGCGACCAGCAGCGCCCGGTCGGGCAGGTCGAGGGGCGCTGTTGCGTTGACAGATCGGCAGACGCGGTGAACCGGCGTTTGCGCTTGGTTCAGATCGCACTGGCCAGCTCGGCGAACGCCGCAGCGACCCGCGTGGCGGGTGGGGTGTCGACGGCGAGTTCGTAGTGTCCGCGGCGCAGGTTCCGCATGAAGGCGTGTCCGGCGATGATCACTTGGGCTGTCCGGTCGTTGCGTAGTCCGCGCATCGGTCTGAGGCGATGCTTGAGCTGGCTGTGGTCGGCTTCGATCGGGTTGTTGGCGTACCGCTCGACGTGGTGCCACGCCTGCGGGATGAGTTCGTCGAGCACGCCGGGGTAGATCGCAGCGGCGTCGGTGACCACCTCGGCCGGTGTCACCTTCAACGTCGACAGCGCCCGTCGGAAGAACCGCCGGGCGGCAGCGGCGTCTCGACGGGCCGAGACGAGCACATCGATGACCTGGCCGTACTGGTCGGCGGCCCGGTAGACGTACCGCCAAACTCCGTTGACCTTCACGTATGTCTCATCGACGAACCAGCGGTCACCGGGTGAGTGACGGCAGAACCGGGCGGCATCGGCCAGCAGCGGTGTGAACTGCTGCACCCACCGAAACACCGTCACGTGGTCGACCTCGACCCCGCGCTCGGCCAGCAACTCCTCCACGTCCCGGTAGGACAGGTTGAACCGCAGATACCAGCGGACCGCGAGAACGATCACCTCGGGCGGGAATCGGAACCCGGCGAACGCCGACCTCGGTGGTGACCAGGACGGGGCACGAGATGGTGACCTCACCGGTCCAGCCTGACCACGCCGGTCAAGCCTTCTCCGATCATGCTCACGCTGAACGCAACAGAGCCAGTGGAGCGAGATGAAGGCGACGAGCACGCTCCCGACCCAAGCGGACTGACTCCATCCACCAGCGCGTCGGCCGCTGCAGGGTGCCCCGGTTCCGATCTCTCCTGTTATGTCAGAACGCTGCTTTCTATCCGATTTCTCCCGTTAGGTTGAACATGATGTAGAGGGTGATCCGGTTGGAGGCTTCGGTTGCTGCAGTTCCTGACCCAGGAGGCCGCTCCGGCTGACTTGATGGCGGCGCGGCTGCAGATGGCGCTGTCGCTGGGCTGGCACATCGTGATCGCCGCGTTCGGCGTCGGCATGCCGGCGGTCACAGTCTTCACCGAGTGGCGGGGACTGCGTACCGGTGATCCGGTCTACACCCGCTTGGCCCGGCGGTGGGCCACCGTGATGGGCGTGCTGTTCGCGGTCGGCGCGGTCTCCGGGACCATCCTCTCCTTCGAGATGGGGCTGCTCTGGCCGGGGCTGATGGGGCGGTTTGGCGACGTGATCGGGCTGCCGTTCGCGCTCGAAGGCTTCGCCTTCTTCATCGAGGCCATCTTCGTCGGCATCTACCTGTACGCGTGGGACCGAGTGCCGCCGCGGGCGCACCTGCTGTCCGGTCTGCCGGTCTGCGTGGCCGGGGTCGCGTCGGCGTTCTTCGTGGTGTCGGCGAACGCCTGGATGAATCAGCCGCGCGGCTTCGACCTGGTCTCCGGCGAGGTGACCAACGTGCGGCCGTGGGCCGCGATGTTCAACCCGGCTACCCCGCCGCAAACCGTACACATGATCATCGCGGCGTTCATGGTCACCGGCTTCGGCATTGCCAGCGTGTACTCCGTCGCCCTGCTGCGCGGTCGCCGGGACCGGTACCACCGGCTGGGGTTCGCCATCCCGTTCACGGTGGCCGCCCTCTTCGCGCCCGTGCAGGTGGTGGTGGGTGACTGGGCCGCGCACTTCGTCGGCGAGTACCAGCCGACGAAGCTGGCCGCGATCGAGGGGCTCGGCCGCACGCAGGCGGGCGCGCCGCTCTCCCTCGGCGGCGTCTACGTCGAGGGCGAGCTGCGCTACGCGGTGGAGATCCCGAACGCGCTGTCGCTGCTGGCCAAGTGGGACGCGAACGCCGTGGTGCCGGGGCTGGACCAGGTGCCGGACGACCAGGAGCCGCCCGTGACGATCGTGAAATGGGCCTTCCAGCTGATGGTCGCGATCGGCTTCGCGCTGGTCGGGCTCTCCGCCTGGTGGGGGCTCTCGTGGTGGCGGCGGCGCGGGCCGCCCCGCTCGCCCTGGTTCCTGCGCGGCGCGGCGCTCAGCGGAGTCGCCGCGGCGTTCGCCGTTGAGGCGGGGTGGGTGGTCACCGAGGTCGGGCGGCAACCCTGGATCGTCTACGGTGTGCTCCGTACCGCTGAGGCCGTCAACCCTGCCCCCGGCCTGGCCACCGGTCTGGTGCTGGTCGCCAGCGTCTACCTGGTCCTGACGGTCGCCACCGTCCTGGTGCTACGACGGATGGCGCGGCACCGCGACCAGCCGGTGGCCCCGCAGGAAGGGGCACCGGCCGCGGCGGAGTCCATGCCATGACCGTCGCCGACATCCTGCTCGGGGTGCTGCTGCTCGGACTGACCCTCTACACCCTGTTCGGCGGCGCCGACTTCGGCGGGGGCATCTGGGACCTCCTCGCCGGCGGGACCCGGCGCGGCGCGGAGCGGCGAAAGCTAATCGAACACTCGATCGCACCGGTCTGGGAGGCCAACCACGTCTGGCTGATCCTGGTGATCACCCTGTTCTGGACCACCTTCCCGCCCGCGTTCGCCGCCTTCGCCTCCACCCTCTACATCCCGCTGACCCTGGCCGCGCTAGGCATCATCGGCCGGGGCGCCGCCTTCGCCTTCCGCAAGGCCAGCCGCACCCTGGCCGAACAACGGCTCTACGGGGCGGCGTTCGCGCTCTCGTCGCTGGCCACCCCGTTCTTCCTCGGCACGATCGTCGGTGCGCTCGCCTCCGGCCGGGTACCGCCCGGCATCGCGACGGGAGACATCTGGCGCAGCTGGCTCAACCCCACCTCGATCTACAGCGGTCTGCTGGCCGTCGGCGTCTGCGCGTATCTGGCTGCGGTCTATCTCCTGCACGACGCCCGGCGGGCCGGGCACGCCGACCTGGTTGCCCAGTTCCGCCGCCGCGCCCTCACCACCGGCGTGCTCGTCGGCGTCGCCGCCCTCGCCGGCCTGGCCGTGGTCGCCGCCGACGCGCCCGAACTCTTCGCCGACCTGCGCGGGCGCGCGTTGCCGCTGGTGCTGCTCTCCCTGGCCACCGGCATCGCCTCCCTGGTCCTGATCGCCACCGGCCGGTACCGGGCGGTCCGGGTCACCGCCGCCCTCGCTGTCGCCGCCGTGCTGTGGGCGTGGGGAGCCGCCCAGTACCCCGTTCTCCTCCGTCCCGACCTCACCGTCGAGCAGGCAGCAGGGGACCCCACCGTGCTCGCCACCGTCCTCGTCGTCCTGGCGCTCGGGGCGCTGCTCCTCCTGCCGTCACTGTTGTGGCTGTTCAGCATCTTCCAGGGCACCCAAGCACGCACCAACCGTGAGAGCTCAACGCACGGTTCGTGAATCTAGGGGCACATGCTCGCTTCACGCCCGTCACCGACTCCCAGCCGATGGTGCTAGCGGCGGCGCCTACACCGGCGAGCGCCCCTGCTCGCGCTCACGCTCCGGGAGCGAGGTGAGGCGGACCTGGCGTGGAGGCACTACCGCATTTCCCGCAGGGGCACTACTCGGACCGGCCCGCCGCCCACCGGCCGCCGGGCCAACATCGTCGCCGGGCTCGCCGGACGGGCGCCTCGTCATCGCGCCGCCGCCCGCCCCGGGCACCGTAGCGCTGCACGGCCTCCGGTTTCGGGGGGCGCACCATCGATGTCGAGTGCCGCCCCGACGGGTTCGCGGTCACTGTGGACGGAAAGCGGATGTCGCCCGAGGGCGTAGGGGTCACCCTGCCGCCCGGCCCTCCGCCTGGAAGTGGCGGCGGAACTCGCGCGGACTCATCCCCGTCTGCACCCGGAACCGGCGGTTGAAGTGGGACAGGTTCTGATAGCCGCACTCGGCCGCGATCTCGCTGCTCCACAGGTCGGATCACTTAGCCGCTGCCCTTGCTGGCATTGGCGCAATGAAAGCCCCGCCAATCCGCTCCGTCGCTGACTCGCCAAAGCGGCCGACCTTTCCCACGCTCGGCCTGACAAAGTATGGGATGTTGCTCTGGCGGACGTCGGTCGTGGAGTTCGGCGTGGTGAGCGTGATGCGTAAGGCCTCGCAACGGAGGTTGTGACGCACACCGCGTCGAGGATCCGGCCCCGGTGCGGCCGTCATCCGCGCGGATTTCAACATCGTCGAACCGCCGGAACTCCGAGACCACCTGGACACGATCGGCCGCATCTTTCTGTGTGCGGCGCGGCGGCGTCTCCCGATTGACGCGACCTTTAGATCGGCCAGCACCAGGGCCGCGTTCGCCGGCGATGAGCGCTTCGGCTCCTCCCCATGGCCATCAGACCATGATCAGAAGACTGCGTGAAACCGGGGCGACCTCAGTCGCCTTGCATTCGGCCTGTCAGCCGACTT
>NZ_JBNCLC010000036.1:0-28947 GCF_049844475.1 Micromonospora sp. DT47
CTCGGCGAGACGCTCCCACATTGCGGCTGCCCACCGGTGTCATTGGTGTGGCTCTCTCATGGCCTGCGGTCTCGCCGAGCACCGCGCGAGGAGAGGCTGGAAAGGGGTTTGTTCTGCTCGAAGTAGCGGTGCCCTCCTTGCTGACAACTCACCGAGTTCAGCCAAGGGAGGCGCCGATGACCGTGATCATCGGGATGGACCCGCACAAGAGCTCAGCCACCATCGAGGTCGTCGACGAACGCGGCCGGGTGCTGGCGGTGGGCCGCTACGGCACCGACAAGGCCGGCTACGCCGACATGCTCGCCGCCGGCCGCCGGCACCCCGATCGGGTGTGGGCGGTGGAGGGCTGCAACGGCATCGGGAAGCACATCGCTCACCGCCTGGTCCACGACGGGGAGGTCGTGCTGGACGTGCCGGCGAAGCTGTCGGCACAGGTGCGGGTGTTCGCCACCGGCAACGGCCGCAAAACCGATGCGGTGGATGCGCACTCGGTGGCGATGGTGGCGCTGCGCACCCCGAACCTGGTGCGGGTCCAGGTTGATGCGGACCTGCAGGTGATGGGCATGCTCGCCGACCGGCGTGACGAGCTGGGCCGCGCCCGCACCCAGACCATCAACCGGCTGCACCGGTTGCTGCTGGAACTGTTACCCGGCGGCGCGAAGAAGTTCCTGTCCGCGCCGCAGGCCCGCGCGTTGATCGCGACGGTCAAACCCCGCGACGTCGTCGGCAAGACCCGACGCCGCCTCGCCGTCGAGCTCATCGGTGAACTCGAGGGCATCGACAAGAAGATCAAATCAGCGGACAAGGACCTGAAGGCCCTGGTGATCGCCCGTGGCTCGACGCTGATGGACCTACACGGCATCGGTCCCGCCGGGGCCGCCCGGCTGCTGGCCGACGTCGGCGACATCCACCGCTTCGCCGACCGCGACCGGTTCGCCTCCTGGAACGGCACCGCACCCCTGGACGCCTCCTCCGGCGCCCAGCAACGCCACCGGCTCTCCCGCGCCGGCAACCGCCGCATCAACCGCACGCTGCACATCATGGCCGTCGTTCAGCTGCGCAACCGCACCCAAGGTCGCGCCTACTTCGACGCGAAGAAGGCCGCCGGGAAGACCTCGATGGAAGCCATGCGCGCCCTGAAGCGGCGGCTGTCCAACGTCGTCTACGCCCGCATGGTCCAAGACCAGAAACGACGGCAGGTGGCAGGACCGGGAGGGCACTCGGGGACGACTCTGCAATCCAGCGTGACCGACCTGACCCCGGACATCGGCCCTTCGGACAAGCCACTTCCCGGACCCGCCACCAACCACCCTAAACCCCTGGTTCCAGCGGCGCCTTGACATAAAGGGGTGCCAGAAGCGGATGCGCCGCCCAGTCGATGTCACGTCACCGGTTACCGAACGTCACGACGGTCGCTGACCCCTTCCCGCGAAGCTCGCTGAGTCCACTGGTCGGCTCGTGAGAGGTTGGAGCGTCAGGCTGTCTCCGCTCATCTCATCGTCCAACTGCACGACGCTGTGTAGGTTCACCTGCACCTCGCTGTGCACGTTGACCCGTACGCCGACACCGGCGCCCGGTTCCCTACTCGGAACCTGGCCCGGCTTGCCGGCGGCGCAGGGTTCGGATCCACCCCTGGTCAGTATGGCGGGGCACGTTGTAGTGGTCGGCGACAGCCGTCACACTTCCGGCCTGCTGGTAGACCGCTTCGAGATCGGCCGGCGAGCGTCGGTACACCCGCCCCTCGCTTCCGGAGGCCCCGGCTTTCGCGGTCCGTGTGGTCGACTTCCCCGCGGTACTCGTGGCCTTGGCGCCGGCTGCGGCTTTCTCCCTGCCCCCTCGGCTGCGGGTCGCGCCAGCTCCCGAGGCCCGGCTGGCCTTCTTCGCCTCGCTTGCCTTGGTCGCCGGTGACACCTGCTTGGGCACCACGACGTCAGCCGCACCAGCGCCCACAGGGCCACCCGTGGCCGGCTCATCAGTAGCGGCTGTTGCGGCGGTGGCCTGGACTTCCGTCGGCTCGGCGACGGGCTCACCGACGTCCACGGAATCACCGCCGGCGGCCGGAGCGTCGTCGGGTACGGCAATCGGCGGCGTGGTTATCGCCTGTCGCCCGCTGGCGGCGGGCGCGACCGCCCTCAAGAGCAGGTCCAGATCGACCGCGGGGATCTGACCTGGGGTCAGCCCGTCTCCCTGGCCGGCGCGTACCACCAGTTCGGTGATGCGCGGGATAGTGTCGCTCACCTCGACCTTCAGGGTCGTGGTCGCTTGACTGGGATCGTCCGCGGCGACAGTGATGGTGTAGGACCTCATGGAACCATGACCTCCAGTGTGGATGACGTCTGCCGCTTCACGTAGAACGCTCGGCAATGCGACGGATGATGACGCAGACCCGCGGGGGCCGGCGCCGCAACGCCGGCAGGACGACGCCGGGTATGCCGGCGGAGCGCCGCGACGGCCGGCCATAGGTGTAGTCCTCGCCCACGCCGGGCGCGGAGACCGCCGAACGGACCGCCGCTCCCAGTAGTTCCCGCCACGGCTGCGGTGGATGGAACGCCTGCTGCGCCCACCGCCGCCAGCCCTGGGGGACGTTTTCCCCGTCGGGCGGTGATGCCCTCCGCCACCCGGAACCGCACCGCGTCCCGTTCCTGCGGGCTGAGGGCGTGCGCACCGTCCGGTCCGAGGTCCAACTCCCGCTGCAGCCCGTCGGCGCCGCTGCCGCAGTCCAGGCCAGGTGCTGGGTACGCCGCCCGAGCCGGAACTGCCGCAGGTAGTCCTCCATCAGCTGCCCTTGGGGCAGCAGCAGCGAGCTGGGCTCGACGGAGCCTTCGGGGCGGGCCAGCCCGTCGCCGAACACGTCGTCGGTGATCTCGCAGTCCGCGGCGATGTTCATCCGCAGTCGCTCCTCCGGCCCGGTCAGCCCGCGTTCCCACGCGACCCGGTCGCCGCGTCCGTGGTGGTCTCGGAGCAGGTGCGAGACCTCGTGCACCCACACTCCGGCGAGTTCCTCCACCGGGGTCCGGTCCACGAACGCGGGCGAGACGTAGCACCGCCAGTACCGGTCCACCGCCATCGTCGGCACCCGCCGGGACTCGACCACGTGCAGGGGCGAACAGCGCCGCCGCCAGGTAGGGCCGGACCCGGGCGGCGTGCAGTCGGGCGGTGAAGAGCTTGTCCCGGTCGAGCGTCCCGGCGTGGTCCGTGGTCATCGGCTCGCGGCGGCCGCGACCCGGGCCGCCGCCCGGTCGGCCCGCCGCGACAGGGACACCGCCCCGGCGAGCAGCTCGATCGACGCGGGCACGTCCCAGTCCTCCCGGCGCAGCCGGGCGAGGGTGGACGCGGGAACAACCACCAGGTCCGGGGCGCCCGTCTCCAACGCCCGGACCAGCAGCGCCCGGGCCGCGTCCCAGCGGGACCGCTCCGGACGCCGGCGCACCGCCTCCACCACGCCGTCCAGCACGGCCTGGCGCAGATCGCCCCGCTCGGGCAGGACGGCGGCGGCCGGGTCGGCCAGCAGCACCTCGGGGTCGGGCAGGTCCATCCGGTCCAGGCTGGCCAGCAGCTCCAGTCCCGGGCCGTCGCCCACGATGCCTCTGACCAGCATCGACAGGACCTCTCGGGAGGCGTCGGCGGCGGTCGCGAAGGCGATCAGGCGCAGGGTCATCTCCCAGCTGCGGGGCGACGGCCACGGACCGCCGCGGCCGGCCTCACTGGTGCTCAGCCGGTGCACGAGCCCCGGGCGGGCCGACAGGAGTCCGCAAACCGCACGTCGGGCAAAGGTGACGGCCCCCGACAGCCGCTCCGGGTCGAGCCGGGGCAGCGTCGCCCGGGGCCAGGTCCCGCCCAGACCGCGTACGACGACCTCGTGGTCGTGGGTCCACTGCAGGTGGACGAAGCGGTTGGCCAGCGGCGGGCTCAGCTCCCAGCCGTCGGCCGCCGAGGTTCGTGGATTGGCGGCGGCAACGATCCGGACCCGGCCGGCAGGCACAGGCTGCCGATCCGTCGCTCGAGCACGAGGCGGAGCAGAGCGGCCTGCACGGCCGGCGGGGCGGTGGACAGTTCGTCCAGGGACATGAGTCCGCTTCGAGCCCGGCCGAGACGGCGGCGTCCGCGCGGGCGACGATCCGCGGCCCGTATTCGATGAGTGTGACCTGGCAGCCGAAGTCGGCCAGGATCGAGGCGAGCTGGCAGCCGTGTCGGCGGCGCCGATGACGCAGGCCGGGCAGGGTAGTCAGCGTCCGTATGTCCTCGAAGGTCAGGCCCAGCTCGGCGCCCGGGATCGGCAGCCGCGCGGCGCGCCCGCCCACGGCGAGGATGATCGGGTCCCCGGTGAAGGTCCGGCCGTCGGCCGTGGCCAGGGCGCTGGCGTCGACGAACCGCAGGTCGCCGACCTGCTCGGTGAGGTCGACGCCCAGGGAGCGGATGTAGTCGGACAGGTGTTTGCGCTCGTGGGCGTAGTCGGCCACGCGTTGGGCGTTGGCCAGCGTCGCGGCGAGGTCGACCTGCGGCGCCGGGCCACGCAGGCCGAAGGCCTGCCACGAGCTCCGGTCCCGCACCAGCCGCGCGGCGCGGGCCAGCGTACGCACCGGCGCCGGGCCCTCGTTCAGGGCGGTGCCGCCGACCCGCCGCCGCTCGACCAGCGTCACCTGCGCCCCGAGTTCAGCGGCCTTGAGCGCGGCGGCCACCCCGGCGGGACCGCCACGATCACCAACACGCGCATGACGCCGACTCCTCTGTCTACGTCGACGCGGTCATGTCGACCACGACCTTGACGTTCTCCGGCTCGCGCATGGCCTGCTGTCTGTTCATTCGCTCGACCAAGGGGTGCGGAAGTCGGCGAACAGTGACAGGCCACCGTCGATGAAGATCGTCTGGCCGGTGATGTAGGCCGCTTCGTCGGAGAACAGGAACGCGGTGACCGCGGCCATTTCCTCGGCGGTGCCGGCGCGGCCCATCGGGATGTGGGCGCCGATCGTCTCCCGCTCGGCCGGGTCGTCGAGCAGGGCGCGGTTGATCGGGGTGATGGTGACGCCCGGGGCGATCGCGTTGACGCGGATGCCGCGCCCGGCGTACTCCAAGGCCAGGGTTCGGGTCAGGCTCCGCATGCCGCCCTTGCTGACGGCGTAGCCGACGTACTGCGGTTTCGGGATCTCCTCGTGCACGCTGGACACGTTGACGATGGCACCGGATCGCCCTTCGCTGACGAAGTGACGCAGGGCCTGCCGGGCGCACAGGAACGCGCCGCGCAGGTTGACGGCGATAACGCTGTCGAAGTCGCCAGCCGACATCTCGTGGGAGTCGGCGGCGATCTGGATGCCGGCGTTGTTGACGAGGAAGTCGACCCGGCCGTGCTGGTCCACGACCTCCTGGAACATCCGGCCGACGGCGGCCTCGTCGGACACGTCGGCCTTGACCCGCATCGTCCGGGCGTCGGGGTCGCGGCCGGCGCCCGGCCGCGATTCGGCTTCCTGCTCGATCGCCTCCTGGGTGGCGATCGCCCCGTCTGGCCGCGCGTGGTAGTTGATGGCGACGATCACGCCTTCCCTGGCCAGGCGGATGGCAATGGCTTGGCCGATGCCCGTGCCGCCCCCGGTGACGAGGGCGACCTTCCCGTCGAGACCGTTCATGATGCGACCCCGTGGTTCGGACTGCTGTGTGCTGCTTGGGGTGCGCTGCCCGCGCCGTCCAGCGGGGAGCGCCACTTGACCTGCACCATGTCCGGTGTCAGCGGCCGGGCCGCGTTGCGGATCGTGACCATGTGGGTCTCACCCGGGATGAGGTCGAAGTAGTTGTCGTCGTAGCGGGTGTTCTCGTCGGCGACCAGCAGATGCACGAAGAACAGATAGGCCGGTGCCGTCAGCTCGACCTGCAGCGTGTGCTCGTCGGCGGATCGGATGTCGACCGCGGGTTGTGTGTCGCGGGGCAGCTCGAGGTCTTTGATCGCGGTGAAGAAGTGCCGGTTGGCCGGGATGAGGCCGTCCGGCGACCGCACGGCAAGGTAGGTGCCCGGCGAGGCCTGCAGGCGCTGCGGTGCGGCGCGCCATACCGGCTGGCTGGTGGCGGCCGGGACGTCGAGCGCGATCTGCTCCTGCCACAGCGACTCGCCGGCCACCGAGCCATGGTGCAGGTGCAGCACATCGCCTACCGGGTCCTGGGTGTCGTTGGTGATCCAGAGTTCGACGCCGCCGTCGTCAGCTGCCTTGAACGAGGC
Organism: Micromonospora sp. DT47; assembly: GCF_049844475.1. Classification (NCBI taxonomy): domain Bacteria; kingdom Bacillati; phylum Actinomycetota; class Actinomycetes; order Micromonosporales; family Micromonosporaceae; genus Micromonospora; species Micromonospora sp. DT47. The sequence goes on from NZ_JBNCLC010000036.1 coordinate 6,206, forward strand.
CAGCACCGGCGCGTAGACCCGTTTGAGGTAGAAGTAGCCGGCCTTCTGGAAGCCGTAGAAGTCCTCCACACTCCAGCGCTGCGTAGGCCAGCAGTCGTTGAACTGCAAGATCAGCGTGCCCGAGCAGTGCGGCATGCGGCGTCGGAAGTGCTCGATACCGAATTTGAGGCCCTCGGCCTGCGCGATCGTGCTGGAGTCGAAGAACTCTTCGAGGTCGCGGGGCAGGCCGGTCGTGGTGACCAGCTGCAGGTCGATCTTGTTCTTGGGGTTGTCCTTGTTGTGGTGGTCCAACGACGGGCTGTGGTGGAACAACTGGTCGGCGGGAACGCTGCGGCGCAGCGTCTCGTAGACCGGGGAGGCGTGAATGCCGAACTCGCTGATGAATCGGCCTGTGTCCTCGGCAAACCCGTTGTAGGCGACCTCCTCGGCCGTGGGGCCTTGGGTGAGCAGCTTGGTGAGGTCGGATTCGTTGGTCATGCCGTGCCACACGGTCCAGTTGTGCGTATCGCCTTCGGACTGGCTGTTGGCGTGCGCACCGCCGTACGGGCTACCCGGCCAGTACGGTTTGTGGCCGTCGAGCTCACGCACGAGGTCGGGCATGGTGCGTTCGTAGGACAGGGCGCCGGGCAGTCACAGGGGTGTCCCTGGAACGAGGCGATCGCGGACTGCATGAAGTAGATCTCGTTATTGCCGCACCACAGTGCCAGGCTCGGATGGTTGCGCAGGCGCAGGATCTGGTCGCGCACCTCTGCTTGTACGTTGTCGACGAAGGCCGGATCTTCCGGGTAGGCCGTAGTGACATGCCGGACGACGCCGGTCGTCTACCAAACGGCGCCCTGCCGAGCGGCGCGCTGCACACTGCGCAATCGGCGACAGGATCTGTTCCCCGTGTTCGTGACGGTCGGGGGTGTGAGGGCTGGGTGAGGCAGGAGGGGGCGGCCGACGGCTTGGCAGCGGGCGACGGCAGCATGATCACGTTGACCACCCGCACGACGCCCGGCGAGTTGGCGGCCGAGCGCCGCACCCAACCCGAGTCCCGTGCAGCCGCGGGCATGCCCTGCAGCGCCACCACATCCTCCTCGACGGAAAGGACAGCCCGAGCCCAGGCGAGCACGAGGCGCCCCACCGTCCTTTACGCAGACTGTCCCACAAACCAGCCCTATCCGGCGTGAATCGGTCCAACTGGCTGGCATCCGGCATCAACGCGCTCAGTGCTGACACGCTGCGGTGGGCGATGTGAGCGGCGCGCCCTCCGGCCGTGTAACCCGCATACGGGCGCCGCCCAATAGCCATTCTCGGGCATCGTGGGAACCCGGCTGTGGCGCCGCCCGGCGAGCGGCCGAGCACCTCAGAGTTCGGCGTGGGGTCGTTTCGGTCGCGCCGGGCCGGTCGGCACACGCGACGACGGGCCGCGGACGAGGAGATGGTCCGAGATTTCCGGGCCATCCAGCCGAGGCCAGGTCCCGTCGAATGACACCGTGACGTAATAGCGCTGGGCGTAGATGTTGTCGCCACAAACGAGCAAGTCGAGCCGCCACACGCCCGGCTCCAGGACGTTGGCCTCGTTTGGCGGCGACGGGCTACCGATCTCAACGAACAGCGGGCAGGGGCCATGCTGCTTGGGCCAGTAGTCGACCGAGGCGAGGTGTGGGCGTACGAGTCCGTGTCCCCAGGTAGGTACGGATGAACGGTCGTACCCGGCTGGGCACGCGAACCTGTACGCCGACACGAGTTCTCGCTCGGTCCGGCATGACGCTCGGAGATCGCCATAGGCCCGTGCCGAGAGGCTCTGTTGCGTTGACGGTTCCCTGGGCACGTTGAACCCGGTATCAGGCTCCGGGTCAGGCCGCTCGGGCGAGTTCGGTGAACGCGGCGGCGATCCGTCGTACCGGTAGAACCTCGATGGCGATCTCGGAGTAGCGGCGTCTCAGGCTTTGCATGAAGGCGTGGCCGGCAATGATCACTTGGGCGGTCTTGTCCGTTCGTAGGCCACGCATGGGTCGTAGCCGGTGTTTCAGCCGGCTGTGGTCGGCCTCGATTGGATTGTTCGCGTACCGCTCGACGTGGTGCCATGCCTGCGGAATCAACTCGTCAAGCACACCGGGGTAGACCGGCGCGGCGTCGGGGACTACCTCGCTCGGTGTCACCTTCAACGTCGACAGTGCCCGTCGGAAGAACCGCCGGGCCGCATCGGCGTCCCGGCGGGCCGAGACGAGCACGTCGATGACCTGCCCGTACTGGTCGACTGCCCGGTACACGTACCGCCACACCCCGTTTACCTTCACGTACGTTTCGTCCACGAACCACCGGTCAGCCGGCGACTGGCGGGCGAATCGGGCCGCGTCGGCCAGCAGCGGCGTGAACTGCTGTACCCACCCGTAGATCGTGACGTGATCGACTACGACCCCGCGTTCGGTCAGCAGCTTCAATGTCGCGGTAGGACAGGTTGTACCGCAGGTACCAGCGGACCGCGACGACGATCACCTCGGCCGGAAAACGAAAGCCGGCAAACGCCGACTTCGGCGGCTGCCAAGAGCGAGAACGAGTCAACGCATTCACAGCTCAAGTCTTCCTCGATCTTGCCCACGCCCGATGCAACAGAGCCAGCGCGCTCCACTCGGGCAGGCGGCTGAGTCGGCCCTCGTCGCGGACCTCGGCGTCAGACGTGGCTCGGCTCCTCGTCGTGATGGCCCCAACTGGCCGGGGCCCTGGTCCGGTTCGCGGCGGCCAGCGTGTGTACCGGCTGTCCCTGCTCGAGCACCGGCAGGTGGTGTTCGTGACCGGCCGGCGTCACGGGAGCACTCTCCACGGTGGTCCCGTTCGTCGGGGCTGGCTCGCCCACGTCGTGCCGTACGGCGGCGGCGAAGATGTCGTCCGGGTCGAGGCGGCGCAGCTCCTCGGCGATCAGGTCGGCTGTCTCCCGCCGCTTCAGGCTGATCCGCCGGTCGGGTTCGCCCGGCATCGAGAGGGTGGCCAACTGGCCGTCCGTCCGCTTCAGCGCGATGTCGCCGACGTGCGTGTGCAGCCGTACGGCGGTGATCCCGGGACCGTCGGAGACCGACTGGCGCACCGGTACCCGGAGCCGGTTGCCGATCCACCGCGCGAGCAGCTCGGCGCTGGGGTTCTCCGCCTCGCCGGTCACCATCGCCGACTGCACGTCGGTCCGGAGCTCGTCGAGCGCGGCGGCCAGGATGCTGCGCCACGGGGTGATCCGGGTCCAGGCCAGATCGGTGTCGCCCGGCCGGTAGGCAGGGGCGCGGAACGCCAACTGCCCGATCGGCGCCTCGGCGGTGGCCGCGTCGGTGATCCGGCGCTGAGCCAGTGCGCCCAGCGGATCCCGGGCCACGTCGTCCGGCCCGCCCTCCGGCCACCAGGCCACCACCGGCGCGTCCGGCAGCAGCAGCGGCAGCACCACCGAGTCGGCGTGCCGGGTCAGCTCACCGTGCAGCCGCAGCAGGACCACCTCGCCGGCGCCGGCCTCGGCACCCACCCGCAGCTCGGCGTCGAGCCGCGACCCGGCCGGCCGGCCGGGTCGTCCCGGGCCGGGCCGCTTGATCACGACGAGGATCCGGGCCGGGTGTTCCCGGGATGCCTCGGCGGCGGCCTTGAGCGCGTCGTGCGCGCCGCCCTCGTCGGTGTCGATCACCAGCGTGAGGACGGTGCCACTGCCCGGCGTGCCGGCCCGGTTGGCCTCTACCAGGGCCTGGTTGATCCGGCTCGATGTGGTGTTCGTCAACTCGATGCTCATGGCCTGCGCCAGCTCCGTCCGTCTCGGGCAAGCATCTCGTCCGCCGCAGTCGGTCCCCAACTGCCGGCGACGTACTGCTCGGGCTTGCCGTGTTCCTCCCAGTACTTCTCGATCGGGTCGAGGATCCGCCAGGACAGCTCGACTTCCTGGTGCCGCGGGAAGAGCGGCGGGTCGCCGAGCAGGACGTCCAGGATCAGCCGTTCGTACGCCTCCGGGCTCGACTCGGTGAAGGATCCGCCGTAGCCGAAGTCCATGGTCACGTCCCGGACCTCGAATGCGCTGCCCGGTACCTTGGAACCGATCCGCATCGTCACGCCCTCGTCCGGCTGGATGCGGATCACCAGGGCGTTCTGCCCCAGTTCCGTGGTCGCCGTGCTATCGAACGGTAGGTGCGGCGCGCGCCGGAAGACCACCGCGATCTCGGTGACCCGACGGCCCAGCCGCTTGCCGGTACGCAGGTAGAACGGCACCCCGGCCCACCGACGGTTGGCGATCTCCAGCTTGATCGCCGCGTAAGTGTCGGTGCGCGAGTCCGGCGAGATGCCCTCCTCCTCCAGGTAGCCGAGGACCTCCTCGCCGCCCTGCCAACCGTGCGTGTACTGGGCGCGTACGGTGTCCCGGCCCAAATCGTCGGGGAGATTGACGGCGCTGAGCACCTTGAGCTTCTCGGCGAGCAGGGCGTCGGGTGAGAAGGAGGCGGGCTCCTCCATCGCGGTCAGGGCGAGCAGCTGCAGCAGGTGGTTCTGGATCACGTCACGGGCCGCGCCGATGCCGTCGTAGTAGCCGGCCCGGCCGCCGATGCCGATGTCCTCGGCCATCGTGATCTGTACGTGGTCCACGTGCGACGCGTTCCAGATCGGCTCGAACATCGAGTTGGAGAAGCGCAGCGCGAGGATGTTCTGGACCGTCTCCTTGCCCAGGTAGTGGTCGATCCGGAAAATCTCGTTCGCCGGGAAGACGTCGTGGACGATCCGGTTGAGCTCCTGCGCGCTGGTCAGGTCGTGGCCGAACGGCTTCTCGATCACTGCGCGGCGCCACGAACCGATCGGGGCGTCGGCCAGCCCGTGCCGCTTGAGCTGCTGCGCCACGTCCGGGAAGGACTTCGGCGGCACCGAGAGGTAGAAGGCGAAGTTGCCGCCCGTGCCGCGCTCCTCCTCGAGCTGGTCCACCGTCGCCTTGAGCTGCTGGAAGGCGGCGTCGTCGTCGAAGTCGCCCCGGACGAAACGGATGCCGGCCGCGAGTTCGCGCCACACCCCCTCGCGGAACGGGGTGCGGGCGTGCCTGGTGACCGCCTCGCGTGCCTGGAGGGCGAACTGCTCGTGTGTCCAGTCCCGCCGACCGTAGCCAACCAGCGAGAAGCCCGGCGGGAGCAGCCCGCGATTCGCCAGGTCGTAGACCGCCGGCATCAGCTTCTTGCGGGACAGGTCTCCGGTCACCCCGAAGATCACTAGCCCGGAGGGGCCGGCGACCCGCGGCAGTCGCCGGTCTGCGGGGTCGCGCAGCGGGTTGACCCAGCCGGCGACCTCCCGCCCCGGCTCGAGAAGCACGCTGCTCATTCGGACGCTCCCTGTCCCGCGAACCTCTTCAGCGCGGCCCCGACGGTGGCGAGCAGGTCGGTCCAGGAGGCCTCGAACTTGCGTATGCCCTCCTCCTCCAGCGTTCGCACGACGTCGTCGTAGGAGATGCCGAGGTCGGCCAGGCTGGCCAGGTCGGCCTGGGCCGCCGGGTAACCGGCGCGGACCGTGTCCCCGATGATCTTGCCGTGGTCAGCCGTGGCGTTCAGGGTCGTCTCGGGCATGGTGTTCACCGTGCCCGGGGCGACCAGTTCGGTCACGTACCGGGTGTCCTCGTAGGCGGGGTCCTTCACGCCGGTCGACGCCCAGAGCGGGCGCTGCGGCCGGGCGCCCGCCGCGGTCAGCGCCGCCCACCGGTCGCTCGCGGCGACGCCCGCCTCGAGATCCCCGAAGACCTCCTGGTACGCCTGGTAGGCGAGCCGGGCGTTGGCGATCGCCGCCTTGCCGCGGGCCGCCTCGGCGGCCTCACCGCCGATCCCGGCGAGCCGCTTGTCGATCTCGGTGTCCACCCGGGAGACGAAGAACGAGGCGACCGATTCGATGGTGGACAGATCGTGGCCGTTCGCCCGGGCCTGCTCCAGTCCGGCGAGGTAGGCCTCCATCACGGCCCGGTAGCGCCGCACGGAGAAGATCAGGGTGACGTTGACGCTGATGCCGGCTGCCAGGGTCGCGGTGATCGCCGGCAGACCCGCCTCGGTAGCGGGGATCTTGATAAGCACGTTCGGGCGGTCCACCAGCCACCAGAGCTGCTTCGCCTCGGCGAACGTGGCCTCGGTGCGGCGCGCCAGCCGCGGGTCGACCTCGATCGAGACCCGCCCGTCGCGGCCGCCGCTCGCGTCGTACACAGGCCGCAGCACGTCGGCCGCGGCCCGGACGTCGGCCGTGGTCAACATCCGGACCGCCTCGTCCGGGGTGACCCCGCGCAGCGCCAAGTCGCGCAGTTGCGCGTCGTACGAGTCGTCCTTGCCGCTTATCGCCGCCTGGAAGATGGTCGGGTTCGTGGTGACCCCCACCACATGCCGGTCACGTACGAGCCCGGCGAGATTCCCCGAGGTCAGGCGGGACCGGCTGAGGTCGTCCAGCCAGACGGCCACTCCTTCTTGGCTCAGCTGCCGTAGTGCGTCGGTCATGTTCCATGCCTTCTCTCTAACGAGGACCACCTGCCACGGGAACCCGCGGTGGCTGGCCCCTCTTCCGCCGCGGGTCACCGCCGCGGCCACCGGCACCTGGTCGAATGCCATCCACATTGATCGCTATTCCGGCTGGGAGCCAGCTCACCTCAGACTCGCCCCGGTCAATCCCGCTCCGGTGCCCGCAGCCGTGCCGGCCAGGTTGTGACGCTCGGCGCGCATGCGAGGAAGGGACCCCTCTCATCCGTTCCGCGGTACCGCAGGGTCCTCCGTGACACCTGGCTGTTCGGGCCAGCCCGGCGTCTCGGTGAGGTCGCCCGCCCACTGGGTGTGGAAGCTGCCATCGGCGTCGACCCGCCGGTAGGTGTGGGCGCCGAAGTTGTCGCGCAGGCCCTGGATCAGGGCGGCCGGCAGGCGGTCCCGCCGCAGGCCGTCGTAGTAGGCCAGCGAGGAGGCGAAGGCGGGAGCGGGAACGCCGGCCTGCGCGGCATAGCCGACCACGCGTCGCCAGCTGGCGACGCTGTCGGCGACGCCCTTCACGAAGTACGGAGCCACCAGCAGCGTCGGAAGGTCGGGGTCGCTGTCGTACGCCTCGCGGATGCGGTTGAGGAAGCGGGCCCGGATGATGCAGCCGCCGCGCCAGATCGTCGCGAGGGCGGCAGGATCGATCTGCCAGCCGTACTCCTCGCTGCCGGCCCGGATCTGGTCGAAGCCCTGGGCGTACGCCACGATCTTCGAGGCGTAGAGCGCCCTACGGACGTCCTCGATGAAGGCGTCCCGGTTGACCGCGCCGGCCGGGGCCTCGCCGCCCGCTTCGGCGTAGGCGCGGGCCGCGGCCGCCCGCTGCTCGGGGTGACCCGAGAGCGACCGGGCGAACGTCGCCTCGGCGATCCCCGTGATAGGCACACCAAGGTCGAGCGCGCTCTGCACCGTCCACCGGCCGGTGCCCTTCTGCTCGGCCTGGTCGAGGACCACGTCCACGAAGGCCTTGCCGGTCCTGGCGTCGACATGCTTCAGGACGTCGGCGGTGATCTCGATCAGGAACGACTCCAGGTCGCCCTCGTTCCAGGTGCCGAAGACCTCGCCGATCTCCGCCGGCGTGGCACCCAGCCGCTCCCGCAGCAGGTCGTACGCCTCGGCGATGAGCTGCATGTCGGCGTACTCGATGCCGTTGTGCACCATCTTCACGAAGTGGCCGGCGCCGTCCGGGCCGACGTGGACACAGCAGGGCACCCCGTCGACCTGCGCGGCGATCGATTCGAAGATCGGCCCGAGCTTGCGGTACGCCTCGGCCGAGCCGCCGGGCATGATGCTCGGCCCGAGCAGCGCCCCCTCCTCGCCGCCCGAGACGCCGGTGCCGACAAAGTGAAGCCCGTGCGCCCGCAGCGCCTCCTCACGACGCCGCGTGTCCGCGAAGTGGGCGTTCCCACAGTCGATGACGATGTCGTCGGGTTCCAGGAGCGGGATCAACTCGTCGATGACCGCGTCGGTGGGGCCACCTGCCTTGACCATGATGATGACGGCGCGCGGCCGTTCCAGCGACGCCACGAAGTCGGCCATCGACTCGCTCGGCACGAAGGTCCCCTCGTGACCGTGCTCGGCGATCAGGCTCCGGGTCCGCACAGGAGTTCGATTGTGTACGGCCACCGCGTAGCCGTGCCGGGCCAGGTTGCGGGCCAGGTTGCGACCCATGACCGCGAGCCCGGTCACCCCGATCTGGGCCGTCGCGCCGCCACGGTTGCTCCCCACGCGTTCCGACATTTGATCACTCTCTTCTCTAGAGCACCTTCGGTGCCGTGATTCAATTTGAGTGCCGACTGTTACGGGCAGTAGCGTCGGCTCCGGTGTGATGCGGTAGTTGTGCGGCGGAAGGCGCTCAAGCGGTTGTCGCCCACGGAGGCATCGGCGGATCTCCTTGATGGGTGAAATCGTTCACCGCCGACGCCTCCGCGTCGTCCCCTCGTCCTTCTGGCAGACCGGCTGGCATCATCCAGCTACGAGTTGTCGGTGTCTGGCATCCGTTCCTCTAACGCGCCGTACCGGGCAGTCGGAGGTCGACCTATCGCAGAACCCAGTCCGTCGTCCCGGAGCGTCAGTTCACGCTCTGTCCACCGTCCACCATCAGGGACTGACCGGTGACGTACGAGGCACGGTCTGACAGGAGGAAAAGCACCACCTGTGCGACCTCCTCCGCCTCGCCGATGCGTCCGAGGGGAATCTTCTCCCCATGGGGGTGGTACTCGGCTCCGTCCTCCGTCCTCGTGATGCCTGCCTCGGTCAGCGGGGTCCGGATGACGGTCGGGTTGACGGTATTCACGCGGATCGCGTCAGGTCCGAGTTCCACCGCCGCCGCGCGGGCCAATGCGGCAACCCCGCCCTTGCTGGCGCTGTAGATCGAAATGCCCCACGTGCCTAGTTCGGCGAACACCGATCCGTTGAACACGATCGAGCCGCCGCCACCTTGCCGCTTCATCTGAGCGGCCTCGGCTTGCAGGTAGAAGAAGGCGCCCTTGAGGTTTCCGTCCACGAGGTGGTCCCACGCCTTCTCGTCCAGTTCGGTCAGGGCTCCGACCGCAGCGGTTCCCGCGTTGTTGAACGCCACGTCCAGCCTGCCGAAGCGGTCAACGATCTGTTGCACGACGCCCACCGCGCCGTGAAAGTCCGTGGCGTCCGCCTTGATGAACAGCGCCTCGCCGCCCGCCTTCGTAATCTCCTCGGCTACCTCCCGGCCGGCATCCTCGCGCCGCCCGGTGAAGGCCACCTTGGCGCCTTCCTTGGCAAGGAGGACCGCACTGACCCGACCGATCCCCGAAGTACCTCCGGTGACCAGCGCGACCTTGCCTTCCAGCAGTCCCATAGTTACTCCACCCCAAAATAAGCTTAGGTTTCTATTCCGATTTGCACCGGGCGCCATGAACCACATCCAGCATGCCGCGCCCTGTGCCGCATCACCTCGTGAGGTGACGTGGGTTTAAGCGCCAGTCGCTGCCGATCGATTCCACAACGGCCATAGCCGATTTCGATAGCGGCCATAGGCAACGCCAATAGCAGACCTAGTCACGCCCCGCGTACCGACTGACCGGCGTACGACCGTGTTGGATGAACCGGTGGTACGGCCAGAAGCGGCTCCGGCACGTCGGGGTCGGGCTCCACGCCAAGCGTTCGACGTCGCCACCGCGATCAGCTCAATTATCCAGGGGGCCATTAGCAGGGTGATGCCGCCGTACTTCCTATGGCGGCCATAAGGTGCGCCAATAGCCACGCTGGAATTCCCTGCTTCCGCGGGTGCTTGAAGTCGTCGGCGCCCTCGTTACGACCCGCGCAGCACCGGCGAAGGGTCTACCCACAGGTGCGACAACAGTCGGACCCGTGGGTACGGGCGTCCTCAACATTCCACGGAAAGGTGTTCCACGTGCAACTGCAAAACCAGACCGCGCTCGTCACAGGCAGCACGTCCGGTATCGGCCGAGAGGCAGCACTCCTGCTCGCCGCGGAAGGCGCATTCGTCATTGTCTCCGGCCGCAACCCCACCAAGGGTGCCGACACCGTGGCTGCAATCGAGGCCTCGGGCGGACGGGCCAAGTTCGTGGCCGCCGACCTCAGCGACCTGGACTCAGTTCGCCACCTCGCCGAAGCGGCCGGAGAGGTTGACATCCTCGTCAACAACGCCGGCGCGTTCCCGTTCGCCCCGACGCTGGAACAGGGCCTGGACACGTTCACGACCCTGGTCGACACCAACATGCGCGGGACCTACTTCCTGACCGCCGCCGTAGCGAAGACGATGGCAGCCAAGGGCGCGGGAAGCATCGTCAACGTCACCACGATCGCAGGCCTCAGCGGTATGGGGGGAACCTCCGTCTACGGCGCGACGAAGGCCGCAGTCGACTCTCTCACCCATACCTGGGCGGTTGAGTTCGGCGGCAGCGGCATCCGGGTCAACGCCGTCGCGCCCGGCCACACGAAAACCGACAACGTGGTCGACATGATCGGCGAGGAGGCCTTCGAGGAGCTGGGGGCGCGGGTCCCGCTGGGCCGCCTGGCTTCGGCGCGGGAAATCGCCGAGGTCATCGTATTCCTCGCCTCGCCAAAGGCCAGCTACATCACCGGCGTCACCCTTCCCGCCGACGGCGGATTCATGGCCCTCGGCATCGCATAGGACCCAGCAGCGCCGCGGGCGATCTCACGTTCCACCCGCTGCACTGCCGCCTCGACCGATCTGGAAGTGCGCCACTTTCCAGGCCCGAATTCGGAAGGGCGCCGTCTCTGTCACGGCGCCCTCCGTTTTCCCTTCAACTCATAAGCACAAATGCGCGCGGCCTACGGACGGCAGCGTGAAACAACGACATAAATGCGCTTCGGCGAAGACGTTGCTGGAGAGACGCGGGTAGCTCTCACGCCCAACGAAGTACGGACACTTGCCGGTCAGGGCCACGAGATTTGTGGTCGAGCACAGCGCCAGAGAAAGAGCGGACCACCCGACCGAGTGTTGCGGGCGCCCGCACAGGCACCAAGCCTGCAGCCTTTGGCGCCGATGTCGTGCCGCAGGTACACCTGTCCGGCTCCGGACGTATGGGGTACGGCCGTGATCGGCTCACGAACCCGCTCAGCCATCCCGGCCCGCTCCGCGGCCTCGCCGATCGCGGTATCCCCGCGTTCTCCCTCGACCATCTGCCTCGCGTCACCCAAGCGCAGCCCATGGACGTGCGCTCCTCGCAGTCCCCCATCGCCGGATACCGCTCGGCGCTCCTCGCAGCCGCACCAGTCAACAAGATCCTGCCCATGATGACGACCGCGGCGGGAACCATCCCTCCCGCACTGGGTGCTGGTGGGCCGGGGCTACAGGCGATCGCCACCGCCCGTCGGCTCGGCGCCGTGGTCCGCACCTACGACATCCGGCAGGCGGCGAAGGAGCGGGTGGTAAGCGTTGGCGGTACCTTCGTGGACCTCCCGCTCGGCGCCGCCGCGGCTGAAACGGCCGGCGGTTACGCCCTGGCGCAAGGGGAGGAGTTCTGCAAGGCGGAGGAGTTCCACGGCCGCCAGCGCGAGGTACTCACCGCCGCGGTCACCGGCTACGACCCCGTGATCGCCACCGCCGAGGTGCCGGACAGGCCCGCTCCTATCCTCCTCACCGGAGATAAGCGCGCCATATGCCGTGGCTCGGTCCTCAGAGGGGCGGATAGCTTCATGATCATCAACCGGATGCCGCGCATGTTCCGCACCAGCAACACCCGCCACAGCGACAGCCTAGGAACCGCTATCACCGATGCGTGGCATCGTCATTCCTCAGCTCTACCCGCCGCCGGCACCCTGGTCATCTTCGGACTACGCCCACCCTCCCCACCGTACAGCTGGTCTCCTGTACGCCGCGCTCGGCAGGGCGGCACCCTGATTCAGAAGGACATCGTCGACTACAGGTGGATTCTCGTCGCCGCCGTCGCCAGCTCCCCCATCGACGGCGCGTGGTCCCCGCAGGCGAACGGTCGCGTGTTGTTTATGGCCGCCATAAGTCGCGTGAAGAGCTCAGTGGGAAACATCCGGCCCGCGGATGACTTACAGCCACTGGCCGGCACATCACCGCGAACAGAACGTTCTGTATTTGTGACGGCGCGTTTGATTCCCATCCGCACTGGTAAGAGAGGCACGACGATGACCCCGGACTACTTCACGCAGTACAAGGAACTCGCCTTCGAACGCACCGACGACGGCGTGCTGACGCTCCGGTTCCACACCGACGGCGGCCCGATCACCTTCACCGGAGGTACCCACGAGGACCTGCCGAAGGCGCTGGAGGCGATCGCGGCCGACGCCGACAACAAGGCGATGATCATCACCGGCACCGGCGACGTCTTCATGGACTCGATCGACGGCAACAGCCTCGGCGAGATTTTCAAGCCAGCGCACTGGGAGAAGATCCGCCGCGAGGGCTCCGAAGTGTTGCAGCGGCTGCTCAACCTGCCGATGCCGGTGATTGGCGTGGCCAACGGGCCCGCCACCGTGCACTCGGAGTACCTGCTGCTCACCGACATCCACATCGCCTCCGAGCGCGCCACCTATGGCGACTTCCCGCACCCCGCCTTCGGCATCACCGCAGGTGACGGGCTGCAGGTCGTCTGGGAGGAGGCCGTCGGCACCGCGCGTTCCAAGTGGCTGCTGTGGACTGGCGAGACCATCGACGCTGCCACGGCTGAGCGGTGGGGCGTCGTCAACGAGGTGCTGCCGCACGACCAGGCGTACGCCCGCGGGCTGGAGATCGCCCGCAAGCTCGCCGCGAAGCCGCGGCTGTACCGATCGCTGCAGAAGCAGACCCTCAACCAGCGGCTGCTACGCCGTCTCGCCGAGGGCGTACCCTACGGCATGGCGTTGGAGGGCCTGACCGCCGCCGACCTGGCCTACCAGCAGCAGAGCTGAGCCCGCCCTACCCCTGCCCGGAGCTGGGGCGTGTGGCCACATCCGCACGCCCCAGCCCGGACTCACACCCCACCCGGAGAACACCACATGGACCTGACCGACCGCCACGGCGTCGTCACCGGCGCCGGCAGCGGGATCGGCCGCGAGCTGGCCATCGCCCTGGCCGGCCGCGGCGCCCACCTGCTGCTGGTCGGACGCCGCGAGCCGCTGCTGCACGAGACCGCCGCAATGGTCAGCGCGGCAGGCGGCACCGCACACGTCCTCGCCGCCGACATCACGACAGAAGACGCACCCGAGCGGATCGTCACCGAGGCGCGCGGCCGGCTCGGACGCATCGACCTGCTGGTCAACAACGCCGGCAACGTCCGCGCCGGCCGGCTGGAGGACGTCCACGTCGACGACATCCGCGCCATGGTCGAGCTCAACCTGCTCGCGCCGATCCTGCTCACCCGCGCCGCCATCGCCGACCTACGCGCCGCGGCCGACGCGGGCCACACCTCGATCGTGCTGGCCATCTCCAGCGGAATCGCGTTGGTCAGCCTGCCCTTCTACGCCACATACGCGGCGACGAAGACCGGCATCGCCGCTTTCGGTCACGCGCTGCGCCGGGAGCTGCACGGCACAGGCGTGCACGTCGCGACCGCCTACCCCGGCGCGACCGCCACCGAGATGATGGACAGCTCGCTCGCCGGGGAGGACCTCGGCTTCGGCCGCAGGCCGGTCGGCGAGGTCGTCACCGATCTACTCGAGGCCCTCACCCGCGACGAGCACGAGATCAACACTTCGCTGCCGACCCGGCGGGCGATGCAGCAGATGCACGCCAACGACCCGCTCGCCGTCGACGCCGCGCTCGCCCCCCGGCTCCCCCAGCTAGAAGCCGCGGTCCGCAACCACCGCCGCATCTGACCGGATCCAGCCCCACGGCGACGGCTACTTGGGGCACATCACAAGCAGCCCGCTTCCCAGCACGTTGCCGGCGTCGTTGGCCAGCGTGGTGAGCAACGCGAGCTCATCGGGCCCGAACTCGTGCACCACGTGCCGCCGCCGCCCCCGACGCCGGCACCTTCGTCGCAGCCCGAGTGATGCAGGGCGTGGCCAGCGCCGGGATCCTCGCCGCCTCGGAGTCGATGGCCGGGGGTCCAGAAGTCGGGTTGGTCGACCAGCCAGGCCAGCATCTGTCGGATGCTGGTGGTGATCGGCGCGCCGATGGAGAAGCGGATGTCGATGCCGCGGGCGCGCCGGGACCGGATGTGCATCAGGAACTCGCGGGTGTGCCCGGCGCTGTCGGTGCGGATCAGGATCGGGGTGCCGTGGCGGTGGTGGTCGGGGATCTGGGCCAGGCAGGCGTCCAAAAAGGTGATGTGGTCGGCGGCGGTGTTCGACCCGGCGTTGCCGGGGTGCAGGATCGCGGCAAGGGCTTCGCCGGTGTTATCCAGAAATCCGAATAACGGGTGGTAGCCGAAACTGTGTTTGAATGTTGCCGCGGCGTGTTCCTTCTCCGAGTGGGTGATGACCACGCTGGCGTCGAGGTCGATTACCAGGCCAGGAATGTCCCGGCCACCGGCGCGGGCCGGTGGGACACCGTTGCCGGTCTTGGCGGCCTGCGCCCACACAACCTCCCGAGCGTGGGCCCGCGCGGCATGCAAGGCGGTCAACTCGTCAAGCCCGATCCCGGCCAGGACACGCCATGCCGTCGGGGTGGACGCCACCTGCCCGGACAGCTCCGGCTGGTCGCGCAGCACCGCCAGGTCGCTGATCGCTTCCCCACCGTCGGCGAGCATAACCGCCACATCGACCGCGACGCGTCCCGGGTCGTGGCCGGTGTCCCGCCGCTGCTGCCCGGCCAGAGCATCGCTGAACGCCGCGGTCAGGCCGGTGACATCGGCGAGATCTGCCACCAGCCGGGCACCGGCATGGGCGACCACGCCAGTGGCGTCGGCGGTGAGCTTGGGACGCGACCGGATACTGTGCACGCGGAAAGTGCCTTACGTCCGGGTTGGTTTGAGACCTTCGACAAGCCTCATCATCCCAGCTCAGAAGGCACTTTCGCGTTCACCGCCCACTGGGTGGATCACCGATCCTGAAACACCCGGGCTAGCCGAAACGGCCCGTGTTCCCCTCAAGCCAGCCGAAGTAGCCGCTGCCGTGCCAGTACGGCTCCTCACATGGGACTGTTCCTGGCCAGGGACAGCCAGCCTCACCCGGACCCATCCGTGCCAGTGGATCTGTTGTCCCCGAGCGCCCTGCCGGGATCATCGAGGGCGGGCGGCGCGCAGAGACTCGGCAGCTGTCAGGAGAGAGGCACCGAGGAGCACCGTGTCCTTCAACAGGAACTGCCCCAGCAGAGAAAGGCTCAACATCCCCTGACCTTCCTGCCGAGTCCCGGGCGTCGTCGCCAGGAAACTGAGCGTAGTGAGAAACATCCCCACCGCCCCGAAACTACCGATCGCCGACGCTCTGGGCGCAAGCGGCTTCGCGGCGATCAGAGAGCCCACGGTGATCTCCGTGACCCCGATGAGTCGGTTGAGCTTTTGTCCGCCCAACTTCTCGCGGAACCGCGAGAACAGCGGACTCGAGGTGACCAGGGGCTCGATGTTTTCGACCTCGTACTGCTTGAACTTGAGCGCACCGATCCACAAGATGTTCGTCGCCAGTGCGGAGCGCAGGACCAAGAAGCCTACGGAAGCGAGGTCACCGGCCGAGGCGTGTCGTGTGCGCATCGCTCACTCCTAGTCGCTGTGTCGACAGTCGGCGTGCCGGCGACCATTACCCGCTGCGACCCGCCACACGCACCAAGGGCGCGACCCCGCGGTCAAGACATCCCACGGTCAGTCTCGCTCTTCACGGCTCTTCGGAGCGAGCCTTGCCGCGCAAGCGGTTGACTACGTGGTGTGATCAGATGATGCGCTTGTGGTCGACGTGGCTCGCCGGTTGCGACTCGTCGCTTACAAGCTCTGTGCAGGTCGTCCGCCGTCGTCTGTCCGGCGTTCGCGACCTCGGGCGGTTGTCCGCACTCTTCCGCCGACGGGCGTCCTCGTCCGGGCCGGGTTGTCACAGTTGCTGTCGATCCGCGAGAGGGGCGAGCAGGTGCGACCCCCGTCCGGGGAGCCGGGTACGGGTTACCAACGGCTGCGGTCGAGTGTTAGCAAGCGTTAAGGGGACCCGGCGCAGCAATGCGCCGGGGCTACCCGACGAGATCCTCTTCGCGATCATCACCCGCCAGGCCATCCGTCGCGGCACTTTCACCAGCGTGCCCGAGCTCGTCGGCGCCGTCCGCGCCTTTATCGACAGCTACAACCAGCGCTGCGAACCCTCCCGCTGACCAAAGACCGCCGAGCAGATCCTCAGCAAAGCAGCAGTCCGGGCAAACCACTTCAGACATGAACCACTGGATGGGGCAGCGCGTCGTACACGTCGCCGATCTGCTCGCCCTTGGAAAAGGCTCGGATCGGTACTTGCACGGGAATCAGGACGACGACCCGTGCTGGCCCAGCCGCAAGCAACGCGGCGCGTGAGGGCCGCGTTGGCTTTCGCTTGCTGCTGAGCGAAGTGAATATCGACACGAGCCGGAATGGTCCCCGCAGGCGGATGCTCGCGTGTTGTTTATGGCCGCCATAAGTCGCGTGAAGAGCTTAGTGGGAAACATTCGGCCCGCGGATGACTTACACCCACTGGCCGGCACATCACCGGCCGAATCCGCTACTCCGAGAGATACAGGTGGAGAAAGTGTCAGAGCTGCAGGGCAAGTCGGCGTTGGTGACCGGTGGTAACAGTGGCATCGGCCGGGCGGTCGCTATCAAGCTCGCCAGCCTCGGTGCGCACGTGGTGGTCTCCGGCCGGGACGAGGCCCGGGGTAACCAGGTTGTCCAGGACATCCGCGCAGCTGGTGGCCGGGCGGACTTCGTGGCCTCCGATCTGCGTGACGAGGCATCCGCTCGGGCGTTGGCCGTGCGGGCCAAGGAGCTGGCGGGCCAGGTGGATATCCTGGTCAACAACGCCGGCATCTACCCGTTCGGCCCGACACACGAGGTGACCGAGCAGGACTTCGAGTCTGTGTTCGGGTTGAACGTGAAGGCGCCGTACTTCCTGGTCGCCGAGCTGGCGCCGGAGATGGCGAAGCGTGGCGACGGTGCGATCATCAACGTGAGCACCATGGTGGCGGAGTTGGGTGTTGCGGGCTACAGCCTGTACGGGGGGAGCAAGGCGGCGTTGGTGCTGATGACCAAGGCCTGGGCGGCCGAGTACGGGCCGCAGGGTGTCCGGGTGAACGCCGTCAGCCCTGGCCCTACCCGTACCGAAGGCACCTCCGGTATGACCGAGGCCCTCGAGCAGTTGGCCGCTACGACACCGGCCGGACGTCCCGGCGAGGCCGGGGAGGTCGCTGACGCGATCGTGTTCCTGGCGACCGACCGGGCGAGCTGGGTGCACGGCGCGCTCCTGCCCGTGGACGGCGGGCGCATCGCCGTCTGAGCACGCCTAACCTGCCCGCGGCCCGCTCCACGGTTCGCCACCGTGGAGCGGGCCGCCGCATGATCTTGTGGAGGACCGCTCAGTAGCCCGGGAACAGGGACCGCAGGTCGTCGAGGGTCACCGCGCCGCTCACCCTGATGCCGTCGTCCGGGCGGTTGCGGCCGTACACCAGCCGGAGTACCGCCTCGGCCGTGCCGGACAGGGTGGCGGTCGGCTCGGCGGGCTCGCACGGGTACAGATGCAGCTCGGCGCCGAGATCGAGGCACATGGTGCGATCTTGGTCGGTCAGCTCCACCGCGAGCTGCCTGGCGCCGAGTCGCGCCAACGTGTCCGCGTCCCGGAAACGCGTCGCCACCAGGTCGAGACGTTCCCACAGCAGCTGCACCTCCCCGCTCGGAATCGTCGCGGCCGGGTCGAGCGCCACCTCGATGTCCCAGGCGTGGACCGACTGCTCCGAGAGCCGGTACCCGGCGTACGCCGGCACGCTGAGCAGCCCGGCGAAGTACGGTACCCGTCCCGACTTTCGCTGGTTCGTATCGAGCGAGTCCAGTAGCCGCAGGTGTCGAGCATCGGCTGTCCGCCGGGCTTCGCGTTGCGCCGGCCCCGAGAGGGCATCCCAGCGCTGCCATACCGGCTTCAGTTCCTCCTGTCGCGGGCCGTTGGTGTCGCCCGCGATCCCGCGCTCCACCAGCGCCGTACAGATCTCGGCGGCACTGCCCAGGTGGGACAGGACCTGCGCGATGCTCCAGCCGCTGTCGAAGGAGGGTTGGGACAGCGCCTCTTCGGACAGGTCGCTGACGGCCGCGTTCAGTCGCTGGGAACTAGAATGCAGTGCGGCCAGCCAGGTCTCTGGTCGTGCTGTGGTGTCCATCGTCACTCCTGTCGAAATTCCGCCGACCTCGATCGGGTGACGGTCTGGCGGTGGCCCTTCGGCGGCAAGGCAACCCCCTCGCCGGTCGGATTCACAGCGATCGGCCAGACGGGTTGTCGAGGGCCGTCATAAGCGGTGCTTGTGACCAGACAAGATCTGTCTCGGCTTTGGCCCGACCTGATGCGACAAGCGCATGGCAATGGGAGAGGTGCGCGAAACCGTAACCGTACATCGATCGAACGCGCTCACGCAGGCATCGGGCCGAAGGCGCTCACGCAGGCATCGGGCTGGTCAAGAGCCGATCATCCCCCTTAGAGCGGCCATAACTCGTTCGAATCACCGAGCAGCGCGTCTTCGAATAGGGTGGGGCCGGGGCTTTTGGTCAGGCCATCGTCGACACACGGTCGCGGCAGGTCGATATCGGGTTACCGGGCATGCCGGGGTACTCGCGTCGTCGAGGTGCCCGGCTCTCTCCGGGTCCGACTTGTGATGTGGCTTTGATCTCGCGCTCGTCATTGGCCGAATGATCTTTGTTGGAGACCGGAGACATGGGTACTGCGAACAGCACTCTTCAGGCCGACATTCTCATCATCGGCTTTGGTAAGGGGGGTAAGACCGTAGCCGCGAAGATGGGCCGGCTCGGCAAGCGCGTCGTGCTCGTGGAGCAGTCGGACCGCATGTACGGCGGCACCTGCCCCAACGTCGGCTGTGTACCGACGAAGGGACTCGTCCACCGTTCCCACAAACGCCGGCCGGATGACCCGGCGCAGGACTGGTACCAACAGTCTGTCCGGGAGGTCCAGGCCATCCGGGAGATGATGCGTCGCGGCAGCTTCGACGCGCTGAACAGCATCGAGACCGTGACGGTGCTCACGGGCCGCCCCACCTTCATCGACCCGCACTCCGTCAGCGTCGTGACGGCCGACGAGCATCTCACCGTCACCGCCGAAACCATCTTGATCAACACCGGGTCCGAACCGATCATCCCCGACATCCCCGGCCTTGCCGGCAGCAAGCGCACCCTGACAAGCACCGATCTGATCGAGACAACGGTCCTGCCGGAACGGCTCGCGATCGTAGGCGGCGGGTACCTCGGCATCGAGTTCGCCTCCATCTACCGCGCGTTCGGCTCCCAGGCCACCATGTTCGTCCGCGCTGCCAGGATCCTCGGCCGGGAAGACGATGACATCGCCGCCGTGGCCGAGAGCATCCTGGCGGGCGAGGGCATCGAAATCGTCACCGGTGCGCACGTGACACAGGTACGCGACGGCGAGAGCGGCGCCACGATCATCTACGACAAGGACGGCCAGCAGCACAGCGTCGAAGTCGACGCCATCCTCGCCGCCGCCGGCCGCGTGCCCGCAACGCGCGACCTCGGGCTGGACGCCGCCGGCGTCCGCACCACCGAGGCAGGCGCGATTGAGGTCGACGAGTACCTGCGGACGAGCCAGCCGCACATCTACGCCCTCGGCGACGTCAAAGGCGAAGCCCAGTTCACCACCTATCTCTCGCTCGACGACAGCCGTATCGTTCTCGACCAACTCACCGGCGAGGGCCGGCGCTCGACGACCGACCGAGTCGTCGTCCCCCGCACTCTATTCATGAACCCGCCGCTGGCGACCGTGGGGATGACCGAGAGAGAAGCCCGCCAGGCGGGGCACCGGGTGAAAATCGCGAGCCAACCCGTCGCCGAGATCGTGGCGATGCCTCGGGCATACGCCGTCGAGGAGACCCGCGGCGTGATGAAGTTCGTGATTGACGCCGAAACAGACGAGATTCTCGGCGCCGCCCTGCTGAGCGTCGACGCGCAGGAAATCATCAACACGGTCGCACTCGCCATGCGGCACGGGATCAAGGCAGCCGAACTCCGCGACGCCGTCTACACCCACCCGACTTCGACCGAAGCGTTCAACGACGTACTCGCCACCATCGTGCGAGTTGACGAACGGTAGGACGCACACACGAATCGGCTCCAGCTCGGGCGAGTGTTTGAACCTCGAGCCGCGAGCGGGGGTGGCGCGCTCATCGACGGGTGGCCGTCGTGCGGGTCGGCGGATGTCAGCGAGGGCCCACCCAAGGGCGCGTGTTCGGCACCGATCCGGCGAACCTGCCGACACGACTCGGCGTCGAAGCCACTGGCGTGGTCACCGCCGTCGGCGCGGACGCCGTTGGCCTGGCCGGCCCGATCGCGGTCGGCGACGAGGTGACCGCCTACCGCGCGTTCGGGGCGTACGCAGCCGAGTCCCGGCGTCGTCGGTGGCGCCCGCGACGATGTCCTGGGAGCAGGCCGGCGGCCTGATTGGGGCCGGCGCCACCGCCAGGCACGCGCTGGAGGCGGTCAGTCTCCGCGAGCGTGAGGCGGTGTTGATCCACGGTGCCGCGGGCGGCGTCGGTCACCTGGCGGTGCAGCTCGCCGTCGGGCAAGGCGCGACCGTGTTCGGAACCGCAAGCCCGGGAAGCACGACGTGCTGCGCGAGCTGGGTGCGATCCCGATTGCCTACGGGCCCGGGCTCGCCGACCGGGTCCGCGCCGCTGCTCCGATGGGCATCGACGCCGCCATCGACACGGTCGGCTCCGACGAGGCGGTGGACGTCTCGGTCGAACTCTTCCGGACGGCTCCCGCATCGCCACGATCGTGGCGTTTCACCCGGGGCGGGGGCCGGTATAAAGCTGCTCGGCGGCGCACCCGGCGCGGACGCGGCGTTACAGATCCGCGCCGCCGCCGGCTGTAGCTCACCGACGCGGTGACCGCCGGCCGCCTGCGCGTTCCGGTCGCGAAATGCCTACCCGGCGCGCGAGTCCGTGGCCGCCCATAGCGAGATCATGAGCGGCCGCACAACCGTAAGGCACCCACCACTCCATGGTCAGCCCTGACGTGCGTGGTGTGATGGGTAGGTGGAATTACGGGAGATGCGTGCGTTCATCGCGGTCGTCGAGGAAGGGAGCATGTCCGCGGCCGCACGGCGATTGCATCTGAGCCAACCCGCCCTGTCCCAGATCGCGAACGCGCTGGAGCGACAGCTCGGGGTGCAGCTGCTCACCCGCAGCACCACCGGCGTGCGGCCCACCGAGGCGGGCATGACGCTGCTGGCCGAGGCGCGCGCGGTGCTCGCGCGGTACGACCAGGCGGTGGCCGCAGTTGCCCGGCACACGGCGGCGGGGGGAGGCGTGCTGAGGCTCGGAATTCCGCTGGAACTCCCCACCGACCTGCTCTCCCAGCCGCTCGCCGAGCTCGCTGCGGCCTACCCGGCTAGCCGGGTTCAGGCGCTCCATATGTCCACCGCGGCGCAGTTCACCGCGCTCCGCGCCGGCGAGATCGATGTCGGACTGGTGCGGGAACACCCGATCGGGCACGACCTGGACGCCGTACTGGTTGTCGAGGAACGGCTGGGCGTGCTGCTGGCCTCCGACCGCGCCGCAAAGATCGCCGGGCCGGACGGGATCCGGTTGGACGCGCTCGCCGGGCTGGAGTGGGTCGGTTTCCCCCGCGCCGGGAGCGCCGCCTGGTACGACGAGCTCACCGCGATCCTGCGCAGCCACGGCCTCGAGTTGGGACCCGCCGCGCCGGAGAGACAGGCGCTGATCGCCGAGGTGAAACTCGCGGCCGTGACCGCCGGTGCGGCCTTCGCGCTGGCGCCGCCCAACTGGTCACAGCCGATCCCGGAGTATGCCACCTGGTCGCCGCTGGTCGGGCATCCGATTGTCCGGCGTACCTGGGCGGCGTGGCCGGCCAGTTCGCACCGGCGCGACCTTGGCCATCTCATCGCCTCCCTGCAGTATCGGGGGCCGCAGTAGCGCGCCAGATCGGGCTGCCGCGCTGCCGCCGGATCGGGGCCGGTGTAGCTCCCGTCGGCAGACGGCCGTCGCTTACAGCGGCCATGGCTCTGATGCCCCTATGTTTTGTCAAGCCGTTCGGGGAAACTCAGTGATGAGGTCGAGCTGCCGGAGCAGGTTGTAGATTTCGCGGGCGACGTAGCGTTTGTGGCCAGTTTGAACATGCGCAGCATCTCCACCGGCCCGTCAGCGGTCTTGGCCGTGGTGTTCGCGCGGCCGGACAAGACGGCGTGGGCGGCCGCCGTGGCGTCGATGGCGTCGGTTTTGCCCTGGCGGCGCCGGGCGGCCCGGTCCGGTCGGTTGACCTCCACGACGGTGATGTTCTGCCGGCGGAGGTATCGGGTCAGGGCCGCGCCGTAGGAGCCGGTGCCTTCGACCCCGGCGCGGCACAACACGCCGAAGCCGCGTGCCCAGGCCAGCAGCTGCCGGTAGCCGGTCGTGGTGGTCGGGAACGTCGCGGTGGCTACCAGGACGCCGAGTACGGTGATGATCGCGGCGACGTGGGAGTCCTTGTGGGTGTCGACGCCGAGGATGATCTCCTCATCGCGCGGGTGGCTCTGGCTGCTCTCATCTGGATGCGGCATGCTGGGCATCGGTGGTTCGTCCTCCTGATCGGCTCGGGTGGCGGATCGGTAGTTGTCAAGTCAACCTGAGACAGGTTGTCGTTAGCGGGCGGGTTGCTCTTGCCGGGCGGGGCTGTTGATCCA
>NZ_JBNCLC010000037.1:0-27864 GCF_049844475.1 Micromonospora sp. DT47
CGCCAGGCCTGGACCCTCTACCGCTGGGACACCCGCTCCACCCGCCGACCATGAACCCGCCTAATTGCGCGACCTCTAAGGACGGTCCATTCCAGGGCGGCGGTTTGCCTGCTGCTCTCGGTTGGCGAACCTTCCCGGGCCGCTGCACGGCGGCGAACCTGCTGGAATCCAGGCTGGTAGCGCGGTGTCATGTGCCGGGCAGGGACGGGGACAAGGGATAGGCGATGCAGGCGAAGTAGTTGCCCAATTCAGGGGCTGCTTGGTGGACATAGGGGCCGCTCCGCTATTGGTAGCTGTAGGGGGTCCAGGCAGAGGCTGACGACGGGCGCCTTGGCCGAGGGTGGTGCGGTGGTCGGGGCCGGACCGTTGGCCGGGGACGGCGTAGTGGTCGACACAGGACCGGTGGTCGCGGCCGGGTGGGCAGCCGGACCAGCGGCTGCGACCGCTGGTGCGGGGGAGGAGCCCCGGTGCGCGGTGCCTTGGCGCCGGATCGGTCCGTCTACTCCCGGCGCGCCGCCCGTAGGCCGAGTTGCCGTCGGGGCGGGCAGCGGCGCGGCTGTACCGCTGTCCGGTGCCGCCAGCTTGGAGGGGGTGCTCGGGGTGGTGTTGCGCATTGCGTTCGGAGCGCCGGTGGTGGCGGTGCCGGGCGCCGCAAGGCCCGCCCGGTACGGCAGGCCGTCCTGCTCCGATTTGGACGTTGCGACAGTCAACGTCGCGCACGCGAATGCGAGGAGGGCTGCGGCGGCGGCTGCTAGGCGATCGGGACGCAGCGGGGTCAGCCGGGCGTGGTCTGGCTGGGCCGGTGGCGGTGGCAGCGGCCGCGTGTTGTGGTGGGCGTCCAGCAGCGCGTCGATCTGCGCGGCGACGGCGGCGCGTTCCCCGGTGGCGGCGGCGAATGCGAGGGTGAGGTAGAAACGGAAGTTCACGGAGGTGCCGGCCGGCACCCGCAGCCCGGCGAGCCGACTCCCGTCGGTGGTGTGCAGCAGGGTGAGCGGGACGTCGGGGTGATGCGCGGGCCCCACCATGTCCGCGTATGACCACTCGCGCCGTGTCTCGCGCCCCGAGAAGGCCACCCGATGGTTGGTCACGACGGCCATGCCGGCGTCGACGACCCGGAGGCCCCTCGGCAGCGCGCGGCCGGGTGCGCCGACGCTGGCCGCGGCGGCGGTCAGCCCCGGCGTGGGTAGCCCGACGATGTGCCGCCCCTCCGCCTCGACCAGCTCCGCGGCCGGCAGCACCCGGTAGACCACCTCGTCGTCGTCGAGGTCCACCGGCAGGCCGGTACGCGGCTGCGTGCACCCGAGGAACTCGGCCGCCTCGATCTGCAGCCGGATCAGCTGGTCATTTCGTCGGTGCCAGGCCTCGGCCTCGGTGTCGTACGCGCGCCGCCGCCGGTCGTTCTCGCGTTGGGCCCACGCGATCCGCCATCGGGGGCGCTCCTCCGCCCGGATCATGATGATCGCCGCAATTTCGCCGTCACACCCGGTACAACCGCCCACGTTCGGTCCGGGCAACGTGCGGGATCGATACCTGCCAGTGTTTCCGATAGGAGAAGATTGATCCGCGGCGATCCGGTGCCGGTTGCTGGGCCCCAGGGGTCGGCGCACCGGGCACCTCAGCAGCCGGCAGGGCAAGGCTGAACCCCGCCGTCCCAGCGTTTACCGGGCTAATCCGGGCGCATTGATGGCGAAGCCGTGTCCCGTGAGGTGGTAGGTGGGTTGTACAAGGTGTGACGCCGAAGGAAGAGCCATCTTCACAGGAGGCGACCGGGGGTGTGGAAGACACAGCCGATCGGCTTGCGCGGATGGCGTGAGCGGTGGGCCGACCGGAACAACGAGCAGTACCAGCGGGCGTACGACGCCGCGCTAGGGGCGTGGCAGCAGCGGGACACCAAGCTGCGACGGCTGCGAGCGGCGGCGTCTGAGTTCAGGGGGTCGGCGGATGCAGCCGTCGGTCTCTCCCTGGAGTTCTTCCCCGGTGAGGTCGTCTACACCGTGCTGCCCGCTGCCGAGCTCATCGAGGCGGAGGGGCGCCACATCGCCGGCCTGCCCCGGCCCGAACGGGCGGTCCTGGCCACGCCCGATACGACGCTGAGCCCGGTGCTCGCAGACGGGCTCCACGTGGTTGACGCGGGAATGGTGGTGGTGACAGACCGCGCCGTGGTCTTCCTCGGCCACGATGGGGTACGCGAGTGGATGTACGCGCGGCTGAGCGGGGTGGCGCACGATCGGCGGGCATCGTTCACCCTGATGCACACGGTCGACGAGAAAAGCATCTCGGGACTGCTCCTGCCGCCGGCCGCCGCCGACGGATTCCGGTTCCACGTAACCTTGGCTTTCGCCGACGACATCGGCGAGCGGCCGGCCGTGGTGGCTCAGCTTGACCAGGTGATCGCCGCGCACGAGCATGCGCGGCCCTCACCGCCGGTCATGGTCACCTCGGATCAGGCTCCATTGACGGCAATCGTCACGATGCTGAGTCTCGCCATGGTGGTTCGCCGCGTGCACCCGCCGAATCTCGCGAGCGAGCCAGGCGTCACGGCGCGAGCGGGTCGAAGGCGTGCGCCAGCAGGCGGCCAGTAGGTGCTGGCCGCGATCTGCCAGCCGTGCTCGCGCAACGCGCGGCAGATCGGCTCGACGCCGAACACCTGCTTGTGCTCGTCGATGAACCTCACGAGCATGGCTGTGGCCGGTCGAGCTCGGCGATGTTCCTATGTCAAGCCGCCACCGCCATCAGGGTTCTCGGCGTGGTCGACGGCAATGTTGCGGCGGCGGCGCCGGCGGGCTGGGATGCGAGGTGTTCGTCGGCGATGAGGGCGGTGAAGACCCGGTCGGACAATCGGCGGCGCAGCAGCCGCAGCGCTTTGGTGCGGGGTCCGTATGTCGGCACGACTCACCACCCCTACCGACGGCGGGTACACATCGCTGTCGGGGCCGCTGCCCGCAGAGCAGACCTTCGTCGGCATCGGCCACGTTCAGGCCCGGTACGCCGCGACGGCGGGCTCGGCTGCCGCCGTGTTGACCGCGCGGGTATGGGACGTCTCGCGCCAACGGCACCGCCGTGCTGGTAACCCGGGGTGTCTACCGGTTCGACTTCACCGGGTACGACGCCCACAGCGGGGTTGTCCAGGTGCCGCTAGACGGCAACCACTGGACGTTCGCTGCCGGTCACCGGATCCGACTCGACCTGGCTCAGGTCGACCAGCCGACCTACCGGGCACCGAACGCCGCGGTGACGGCGACACTGAACCTCTCCGCCGCCCGCCTCGTGCTGCCCGTCCGACAGGACGCCGAGACCAAGACCACCGTGCCGTAGTGAACGGCACCGGGGCGGCCACCTCAAGGCTCGTGAGCCCGCCGCTGACCGGACCAGCCCGTCCGGTGCAACTGCAGCCACACGCCCGGCTCCGGCAGCCACGGCCGATACGCCCAATCATTAACCGGTACCTGTCGGACCGGTTCGCACCGGTCGCCGAGACGGCAAGAGGGTGCCGCGCATGTCTGACTCCTGGGACGTGGTGGTGATCCGCGGCGAGCTGGTGCTTGGTCGATGGATGTTGCGCTTCAGCTGTGGACGTCGATGTCCATTGCGAGGAGCTAACACCTCCGGCACGACGCAGGCATGATCCAACCCCCAGAGGGAGCCTCCATGCGTATCCGTCCACCACTGGCCGTCGGGGCGGCCTTCGCCCTGGTCTTGACACTCAGTCCATCCGCCGCTTCGGCCGTTGTCGATGTCGGGTCGACGGGCATCGAGCGGATCGATGTCCGCTGGACGTCGGAGTCAGTGCGACCGACCGACGCTCAGCTTTCTGCAGTGCGGCAGGTCGTCGCAGCCGCAGGCGCCGGCACGCGGGTCAGCTGGGACGGCCGGTTCGGCACGCCTCGAACGATCCGCAAGGACGGAGGCTGGCTCACCGGCCCGCACTCGGGGAACGCGACCGCCGTGGCCCGGTCCTTCATCGACGCCAATCGTGACGCGTTCGGCCTCACCGCGGCGGACGTCGCGTCGCTGACGGTAGTGCGGGATCACGAACTGGTCGGCACCGGCACGCACGTGGTGAACTTCGCGCAGACGTACGGCGGCTTGCCGGCGGTGCGCGGGGGGCGTCTCGGCGTGGCCGTGACCAGCGACGGGAAGGTCCTCTCCTACGCCGGCAACTCGGCGCGCGGTGGTGGGCTCACCGCCGGGCACGAGCTGTCCGCCGGGCAGGTGCTGAAGGGCGTGGTCGGCAAGCTCGCCCCCGGGGTGACCTACACGCCGCAGCCGACGGGTGACCGGGCCGGCTTCCAGGTCTTCGCCAAGGGCCCCTTCGCCGGCGAGTCCTACATGCAGAAGGCGGCCTTCCCGACACGTGACGGCGCTCGGCCGGCCTACCGGGTGCTGTTCATCAAGGGCCTGGATCAGGCGTGGGACACGGTCGTCGACGCGTCCACCGGGGAGACGCTGTACCAGGCGTCCCTGGTGGCGCGCGACGCCGAAGGCACCGTCTTCGAGAACTACCCGGGCGCGCCGGCCGGCGGGGCACCCGTCATCAAGTCGTTCGGGCCGAACGCCCAGTCGCCGTCGGGTTACGTCGACCCGACCGGGTTGGCGGGCATCGCCGGGCCGACGACCTTCGGCAACAACGCCAACACGTACGCCAACTACTCCAACTTCCTGGTCCCCGCCGACCAGGGACCGCGGCCGGTGAGCCCGACCGCCCAGTTCAACTACACCTACTCCGCCAACTGGGCGCGCAGCAAGGGCCAGGCGGTACCGCCGAGCTACGCCCTGGATCTCGACCCGGCGGCGACCAACCTGTTCTGGCACCACAACCGCATCCACGACGAGTTCCGGGCGCTGGGCTTCACCGAGTCCGGGGGCAACTTCCAGGTGAGCAACGGCGCCAATGGCGGCCAGGGCGGCGACCCGGTCCTCGGGCTGGTGCACGCCGGCGCGGCCAGCGGCGGCGCACCCACCTACACCGGCCGGGACAACGCCTACATGCTCACTCTGCCCGACGGCATCCCGGCCTGGAGCGGCATGTTCCTGTGGGAGCCGATCAACGACACCTTCGAGGGCCCGTACTCGGACGGCAACTTCGACGCCTCCGTCAT
Organism: Micromonospora sp. DT47; assembly: GCF_049844475.1. Lineage (NCBI taxonomy): Bacteria > Bacillati > Actinomycetota > Actinomycetes > Micromonosporales > Micromonosporaceae > Micromonospora > Micromonospora sp. DT47. Next base: position 5,100 of record NZ_JBNCLC010000037.1, read on the forward strand.
CGAGCACGAGTACGCACACGGCCTGTCCAACCGCTACGTCAGCGGTGAGGACAACGCCCTCAACACCCACCAGTCCGGTTCCATGGGCGAGGGCTGGGGCGACTGGTACGCGCTGAACTACCTCTACGGCAAGAAGCTCGCCACCACCGCCGTGGTAGGCCAGCACGTCACCGGCAACACCGAGCGCGGTATCCGGAACTGGAGCTACGACAAGAACCCCACCGGCTTCGGTGACATCGGATACGACCTCGGCGGCGCCGAGGTCCACTCCGACGGGGAGATCTGGACGGCCACCCTGTGGGACATGCGCAAGGCCCTCGTCGCCCGCTACGGCGAGGCGGCCGGTGGTGAGATCGCCGCGCGGCTGGTCACCGGCGCGATGCCGCTGTCCCCGGCGGACCCGTCGTTCATCGACATGCGCGACGCGATCCGCACCGCCCTGGACAACCGCTACCACGGCAGGTCCGACTACGCCGCGCTGGTGGACGCGGTCTACGGCGCCTTCGCCAAGCGGGGCCTGGGCCTGCACGCCGCCACCGACGACGGCGACGACACCGACCCCACCCCGTCGTATGAGCACGTCAACCCGGCCCGCAACGGCACCCTGACCGGCACCGTCGTGAACTCCGCGACCGGCAAGCCGATCTCCGGCGCCCGCATCATCCTCGGCGTCTTCGAAGCCAGGGTCACCCCGCTGCGGACCTCGTCCGCGGACGGCGGGTTCTCCGCCCCTGTCACCGCCGGCACCTACCCGGTGACCATCGCGGCCGACGGGTTCGGTGCCCGAACCTTCTCTGGTGTGAAGGTCACCGCCGGTAATACCTCCGCGTTGCGGTTCGCCTTGGCGCCCAACCTGGCGTCTGCCGCCAACGGCGCCACCGTTGTCTCGGCCACGGCGACCGGCGCCGGACGGCTGATCGACGACACCGAGGCGAGCAGCTGGAAAGCCGGCCGGGAGACCGGCAACGCCGTGATCAAACTGGCCGCCCCTGCGCAGATCTCGTCGGTCCAGGTCAGCGCCTTCACCACCTCCCGATTCGAGGGGCTGCGCGGGTTCACCCTGCAGACCTCCACCGACGGGGCCAACTGGCAGACCGTAATGACCAAGCCGGACGCGTTCGGCTACCAGACGCCGCGCCCCACCGCACCGGACCTGCACTACAAGCAGTTCACTCTGGCGAAGCCGGCACAGGCGCAGTACGTGCGGTTCTGGACCGACACGGGGCTCGGCGAGACGAAAACCGCCGTGCAGGCCGCCGAACTGCAGGTCTTCTCGCAGACCGCCACCGGGGTCGAGCCGCTGCCGCCGTCCCCGCCGGACGCGCCGGTGACCGACACCGGGGTGATCGTCGCGGGCAACCCGTCCACCGGCACGGCCGACGACGCCACCGGTGTCACCGCCACCGCCTTCAAGACCACCTGTGCGGTGCCGGCCGCGCCGGCTCAGGGCGCGGACGGTTGGGTCACCAAGCTGCCGGACAGCTTCGGCGACGGAGCCCACGAGGCGCAGGTACGCAGTGACACCGCCACCCCCTACGACTTCGACCTGTACTTCTACGACGACTCGTGCACCCTGCTCGGCTCCGCGGCGTCGTCGGCCGCCGACGAGTCGGGCACGATCCCGAGCGGAGCCCGCTACGTCCTGACCCAGCTGTGGCTGGGCGCCGCGGTGCCGTTCACCCTCACCGCGACGGACACGAAGTGATGTAGGGGCGCGGCCCAACAGTCTTCTCCGGAAGCTGTCCGCGCCGCCTGTCGGATGGTGGCTGCCGCATGCCCGGCAGCCACCACCCGGCGTCACGTCGCCCCGCCGCATGCCGGACGCATTGCCGGGCCATCGCGGAAGCTCTGGCGCACGGTGGCCGCAGGTGCCTAAGCTGCGGCACTGGCCCCAGACCATGGCTAACGCGTCCGGCCGCCCCAGAGCAGAGTGACCAGGTCGGGCCGGGGCTGTTCCTCGGTCTTCGCCTAACACCCTCGCCCCGGACCGGTCCTGTGCGGAAACCGAACGGCCTCCCCACTGTCAGGAGCAGCCCCGATGACGACACCTACGCCGTCCCCCGGCCGCCCGCACGAGGCGCTCGACGAGACCGCAGTCTTGCCGATGTACCCCGCGCCTCCCGCTCCCGCCAAGAGGAAGGCGCTGCCATGGCTGATCGCCGCCGCCGCCCTCGTCGGGCTGTGCTGCGGCGGCGCCGTGATAAACGCAGCGGACAACGACTCCAACACGGCGCAGCCCAGTGCCAGTAACACCACGCCAGGCAATCGCTTCGTTGAACCCGATGCCCGTCCGACCCCTTCCATGGTGGAAGCGACCGCACCGGATCCTCCTCGGGCGGAGAACACCGTCAAACCCACGCCCGCGGCGACGAAGGCCACCGTCAAGCCGACGGCCACGCGCACCAGCAGTCCACGACCTGCCCCGACCAGCAGCAGGCCAAAGCCACCACCGGTGCCGATGACGGACCCTCGGTTCGGCACCTGCAAGGAGGCGAACGCAGCCGGCTACGGCCCGTACCGCAGGGGCATCGACCCGGAATACACCTGGTACCGCGATCGGAACGCCGACGGCCTGGTATGCGAACGCGGCTAACGCCTCCACGATCAGCACCGCCGATGGCAGGTAGCCGGCTCCATGTCACGCAGACCACCATGGCGTTCCCGAACACAGCAGCGTTCGCTACCGCTGATCGCGACGTAGCAACGACGCCGATGGGGCGGGATCCGACCGGAAACTGGTCCGGCCCCATCGGTGCGCACCGGGTACCAGTTGCCTACGGGCAAGGGGTGCGGAAATGTCAGATGTGGGTAGCCTGCGGGCGTGACCGACGACATTGGGGCATCCGACCCGGGTTATCCGGTGCCGGCGCTCGTCCCCGCGGTCGTGCCGCTGCTGTCGCAGGAGTTCACCACCGCGACGGTCACCGCGCTCCGACATGCCCTGCACGCGCAGGTGGCCGCGGCGGGACTGACCGGGGACACCGGCTACGACTTCGTGCTCGCCGTGCATGAACTGGCCACCAACGCGGTGCGCCACGGCGGCGGCCACGGGCACCTCGACCTGCACCGCCAGGACGACGTCCTGATCTGCGAGATCACCGACCAGGGCCCGGCGGCTGGCAGCCTGCCGGTACGACTGTCCGCGGTCGACGTGGCTGGCGGACGCGGACTGTGGCTCGCACACGAAGTTGACCGACGGCCTCGTCCTCACCCGCCGCCTCAACGGCGTGGCCGCCACCGTGACCGTGTGCCTACAGCCGACCAGCGGCCAGGAGATCTCCCCGCCACCCAGCGCACCCCAGAACGGCGAGCCCGGCGGCCCCGCGGGCGACCACCAACGATGAGATCGACGCCGAGCAGGCAGCACCGGGTCCCCGTCGAGCATGACCGCACGTTCTGGTGTGCGCGCGACGGGCCTAACTCGTGCGCCGATCTTGACTCGAGGGGCCGGAGGGGCGACCGCCTCGGTGAGTGCGTGTCTGATCCCGCACCGAACCCAGGTCGCCGTGGACAGGTCAAGGCGCGGAAGCGATAGGGTGGCATCCGCGGGTGAAGGGTGAATCGGGCGTGAATCCAGAGCCGACCTGGCAGCATGAGGTCCGTGCTGAGGGTGACACGAAGACCATCGTGTTGTCCGGTGAGATCGACATCAACGGCGCCGCGGAGCTGCACACACTGCTGCAGCAGGCGGTTAACACCGCCAGCGCGGTGAACGTCGACGTCGCCCGAGTGACATTCATCGACTCCACGGTCATCACCGCTCTCGTCAAATCCCACAAGCTGGCGAGGACCGCCGGCTGCCGTTTCGCTGTGGTCAATCCTGACACCCAGGTGCGCCGGGTCCTCGCTGTCACGGGGGTCTTGAACGCCCTGACATCCGACACCCGGTAACCAGTTCCACAACTGGCTGCCGGTGGAACAAGAGCCCTAGCCTTTCGCGGCCGCCTGCCAGCGGTCCTTGGTCCGATCACGGGACACTGACGCCCGATCAGCCGCGATCAGAATTGCGATCGGACTCGCTTGGCCCGCTTCTTGGCCCACTGCTCGCCGTCTGCGCGTCGCCATTTATCCTAAGCGGCGCTTACTGACCCGCCCAGCATTCGAACACCGCTATCCAAAAACGGCACGACCGCAGATATAGCTGTTCCACGTTTCGCGACGGGCGGGTGATGGATCATGTCTCGCTTTCCCCGGCCGCTCAACAGAGGCTATGGTGTGTGGAAACAGAGTGGGTCAACGGCCCGCTTTCAGGCGAAAGAGCACCCGACTCATGGGTAACATCACCATCAGTACGTCTTTTCCGGCGGACGGTGCGACTGTCGTCAGCGTCCGCGGTGAAATCGACGTGTCCGTCTGCGATGAACTGCTCCGTGTCCTTGTGGGCGAGGTCACCCGACGTCGTCCGCCGCGGCTTGTGGTCGACCTGCTGCACGTGACCTTCCTCGACTCGACGGGTCTGACCACTCTCCTTGGCGCGTACCGCACCGCACGGGGGCTCGGCACCTCCTTCGTGGTGCGCCAGCCCAGCGCATTCGTGGCCCGGCAGATGCGCGTGGCCGGCGCCTACGACATCCTCACCGCCGGACAGTAAAAGGGGCCCATCAGCGGGACGTGTCCTGTGGGCAATCGGACAGCAGGAAACCCCCACGTGCTGACGACTCGTCAACCGCTCGGCAGTTCAGTCCCAAGGAGGTGGATACGTCCGAATTTCGACCACCTCGGCCGACCGCCGAAGGTGCCAATGCCGTGATTTCTTCCGGCATCGTAGCGAAATCTGAACAACTCTCCTCGTGGCTGGTCACACCCACTCAGGTCTGCCAGTCAACCGGTGCCACGTGCTTCCGCTCGCCATTCGGGGCGTCTGGCCACTTCTTCCTGCGATATCTCCGCGCTGGACCGTCGTTTCTTTAACCAAATAATTGATCGGCCTGTCGTGCCGGCCGGCGGGCAAGGTAGCGCAGTAGTTCTCGGATGTGGTGCTTTTCTTCCGCCGCGAGCGTAGGGTCGGTCAGCCGTGTGAGGATCACCTGCAGGTCGGCTTCGACCGACGGCTCGTCGATCAGGAGACGGCGCCGCGCAGGATTGCCGTTGGGCCAGCCGAGAGGCCGCAGAGCCTCCGCGACGGAGAGGCCGAGGGCGGCGCAGAAGCCACGTACCTTGGCCAGTTCCGGGTAGTCCTGCCAGTCGCCGGCCAGCCAGCGAAACACTGTCGAGCGTCCGACACCGGTGTGAGCGGCCACGTCGCTGATTGTCCACCCGTGTTGCTCGCGGGCGTCATCCACCGCTTGCCGCACGAAGTGCGCGAAGGCCACTTGGGGCCGCTCCTGGACCTTGTTCAACCTGAGAACCTCCCACCCGCGCGACAGCATGAGGACGACTGTGGCAAGCCGGTGAGGCACGGCTCCACCCGGTGTGCGTGCAGGCAGCCAACCGGCCTCGCGACAACGAGCGGGCGATGTCGTGCCTGGTCAGGGCGTCGGTAACTGCTTGCTATCTGCTGAGGGCGACGACCACCACGGCGAGGAAGCCGATGAGCAGGGTGATACCGCTGAACAGGGCGTAGGACGACCATTGGCGGGTGTGCTGCGGCTCGTACGGGGAGGGCTGGTGTGGCAGGTTCCAGTCGGGCGCTGGTGCCGATGCGGCGCCGGCGCGGCGGGGTGTCCATGCGGGGGGCGCAGGTTGCGGCCTGGGTTGACTCATGCTGCCTCCATGCGAGTGTCGGTGCCCGGGCGGTTTTCCGTCGTGGGGGTGGGGATCGCCGCCCGGGCTGGGAAGGCAGTTGCCCCAGCCTCCCAACATCAACGGCGATGCGCCCGACATCGCCGTTACATTGGTCTGCCTCGTCGCGGTACGTCGAGTGAGGCGCTACAAGCAGCTCCGGCCGGTGAGGTGGCTGAAGGCGTTACGGCCAATGCGCCATCCGTACAAGCCGTCCGCGTCGGGGCCCGGTGTCAGAGAGCGAACCCGCGCACCGGATGACGCGACTCGTCAGGCAGGCAGATCTCTGCCGATACGGCCGCCCAGCCGATTGCGGCCATCCATGCTTTCCGAGCAGGACCGTAGCCGAGCAGGTTGACATCGGGACCGTCTCCGAACGCGACGGACCGCTGGAACGGGACGTGGCGCTTCCCGCCGGGCTCTCTCACGTCGATGTGCCACCCGGTGCAGTCACTGTCGTCGCTGTCGTCGACGATCAGGTGACGCACGCCATCCACATCGCTTGCGAAGTGATACGCCGGAAGTGATTGCGTCGGCTCATTCACGGCCTCAGTCTGGCTGAGGTGTAAAGGATCATGCTGCGGGACCCCCCGCGATGGCGGGAACGATCGCCCGGATTGGTCGAGCGCCATCGCCGCCCAGCGCAGGGCATCGCGGTGCCGAACATGCCGAACATCGGGCGCCGCGACTGCTCTCTCAGAAGCTGGAACACCCACTCGGCTGACGCGTCATTCGCACCGGTCTTCCGAGCCACGGCCGTACGCCTCACAGCAGTCGGGGGTGTCGGTACACCCGCAAGTCGCGTCCGCGCTGGCGGCCGACCTCGGACGTGATCTCGTACAGACAGGCCTGCCACACCACGGTCTCCCCGCCACCGGGAACCACCTGGCCGTCACCTGGCCCGCCGCGCAGCAGCACGTCCACCCCCTGACGGTACTAATTCAGAGAGCATGGGACTCGGCGTACGAGCGTTAGCGCTGGTGGCCGCAGGTGCTGTTCGGCTGAGCCGGTCCCGCGAGTGAACCCTCGATTGGACCGACCGGCCGCCGGTGCCCTGCGGCCGGCGCTGCTTCACCTCACGTGGCGTGGCCAGGAGCCGAGCATTGCCTCGCCGACCTGCCCCGGCTTCGCCGCCCGGGCCGTCGCGCGCCAGGGCCGGAACACAGGCTGTGGACAACCTCCGCACCCCTGTGGATAACGCGCCGATGCTGCTTGCGGTGAGTGATTCATGGGTGACGTGAAGGTGATCCTCGTGTTTGACTGATTTCTATGCGAGCGGGGGAGGCGCGGCTGGCGATCGACTGCGGCAGCGCCAGCACCACCGCGGTGGTGGCGTGGCCTGATGGCACGTGGCGCCGCTGATGTTCGACGGTGAGCCAGCATTGCCGAGCGGGGTTCCGCTGTCCGCCGACGGGACGAGACCGCCTGCACCTGCTGCCAGCGGCGACGTGTCCGTCGAAAACCGCTGCCGCTGTCGCTTACTGGTTCCGGCGGGCTCCCGATCTGCATCCGGCGGACATCGCCGCGCGAATCGGCCGGTCCGAACGCACCGCACGCCGACACTGGCCGCCGCCCACAGACACCGCCACGCCGCCCGTCAACGGCCCGCACGCTCGCCACGTCGCTGACGGCCTGCGCCGCTGACGCCCCGGCCTGGCAACCTATCGGCCCTTCCAACGCAAAAAGGATCGACTTTCACATCTCGCGGCCACTCCGGCCACATCTCCGTTTAGTCCTGACCACCCGTACGGCCGCTAGTTCTTGCTCCAGCGTTGTTCTAGGTTGCTGTCCTCATGCCTACCTCAAGAGGTGAGAAGGCATCGACATCCAGAGGAATTTTAGTGGCGCAGCCTTCCACCCCACCCGTACCGCCGTCACCCAACCAACCGCCATCCGGTGACCAACCCGTCGAGGCCCCGGATGCGGCTGTGCCCACCGCCGCACGACCAATCCGTGAATGGACCGTGTTGGGAGCCGGTATTGCCGCCGTCCTCGGATCATTCATGCCGTGGGGCAAAGTGAGCGCACCAATTCTTGGCACGGTCACTGTGTCGGGCGTCGACGGAACGGACGGTTGGATCACGGTGGGCCTCGGCCTGGTGCTGGTCGTCTACGCCGGGATGAGCTTGCGCGGCCAGCGCATTCCCATGGCCGTGCCCGTCCTTGCCGTCCTCGCTGCCCTCGGGCTGCTTGGTGTAGGCGCATGGAAGATCGCTGACCTGCAGGCGACGGAAGCGGAAATGCGAGCGAAAATGTCCGGGGAGGACGATGTCCTGGGCATCGGAAAGGCGATGAGCGCAGCTGTACAGGTGAGCGTCGGGTCGGGGCTCTGGTTGCTGACCTTCGCTGGGTTGGCGGGCTCCGTCACCATGGTTCTCATCCTGGTCAGCCGTTATCGCGGCCGCGACAGCAGCTGATGTCGCTGGCGCCGAGAACGAGTTCGGCAGCGGTGCCTCGTCAGGTCGCCTGACCGAAACGGCCCGGGCTGGAGCATTCGCTTCGGCCCGGGCCGTTTGCTGTGGGAGTTGTCGCGGCTGCCTGGGCTCCGCGGCCAGAGTTCCACTCCGGCCACGACACGGGCCGCTGCGTAGGCGAGGACGTCCGGCTGGCGCTCCAGCGAACCGAACGCTTCCTGGTAGGCGCTAATCAGGTTCGCCGGTGCGGTCGTACGCGCGTAACGGAGCGACCCAGGGGCTCGAGAAACGCCCGCAGATACTGCTGGGCGAACCTGCTGCGGAAGATGTAGGTCATCCGGCGGAGGTTGACGGCCGAGAGCATCCTGGTGCGGAGACTCATGTGCCCTCTTGAAGGGTGCGGGGGCCGGCGGCGGCGGTGTCGCCGGTGTCAGGGAGGCCGGGGTCGCCGAGTGCGTGCCAGTTCAGGCGGCCCGCGGCGAGGGGATCGGCCGGTGGTGTGGTGGCGGTGGCGCGGGCAGGTGGCTCGGCGTCGTACTAGGTCGGGTGGATCGGAACCAGCCGACGAATCGTGCGGCTGTGGCAGCGACCGGTGTGATGACCTGCGCTCGGCCGCGGGCGAGCAGGGTGGGTCGCGTCGCTGCCCGGCAGGCGCGTTGGGCGTCGCGCGCTGGCGGGCACGGGTACGCCTCGCGGGTGCAGCGCAGGTTGGCGCAGCGGTCGGGCCGGTCGGGGTCGGGTAGGTGGGCGGCGGCGACGTCGGCGGCGAGGAGCCAGAGCAGGACGTCGGTGACGGTGCGGGGTACGGCGCGGCGGTGTGGCTGCGACATCAGGCGACTGCCCCTTCGGTAGCGAGGTCGGCTCGGGTGGCCGCCACCCCGGCCGGCGGACGGTGTCCGCCGTCGGGTTCGCCGGGGTGGCGACCGCGACGAGTGACGCTCGACTTTGCGGATAGATCAAGTCATCGCGGCGACGTCCTGCCGGAGATCACGCGGTCGCGTCGCTGTGACCGGGCGCTCTGGTTGGCGCTTGGGCCAGATGGCTAGCACGGGCTGACCGATCGCTGATTCCTGCCAAGTCAGCCAAACCCTGCGGACTCCGGACCTACCAATGCGCGTGATCTTGCGGAGTCCGGACTTACCGTTGGCGGATGGCCACCAGGTCGGTGAGGCGGTGCAGCGCCGGCACCGGGCCCGCGTGCACGGCGGCGGGCCGACCCTCAGGTGTGGGTAGCGCTGCGACCCTCGGCTACCAGTGGTTCGTCGGCGTCAAGGTCACCGCCGAGGGCTTCGTAGCCGTCCTGCCCGTCCCACTCGATCTGGGTGGGGAGATCGGCCAGCGCGGCTTCGATGGTGTTCTCCGCGTGGGTGAAGGCGTCCTCGCGGGTGGTGGCGGTGATGTCGATGAGCAGGGGCAGGGTGAGGCGGACCTGCCAGCGGCGGGGCAGCAGCGGCAGGTCGAGGACGTCCAGGAGCGTGTTCGCGACGTCGATGCTGACCTGCTCCTGGCAGACGGCGTCCGCGAGCGCTTCACGGACCTGCCGATGGAACCGCTCCAGCGCATCGGGGTGCCGGGCGGTGTCCGGCGGGGGCGGAGTGCTGGTGTGAGTGCCCCGCAGGTGGGACAGGACCTGTGTGGTGGTGTGGGTGAGCCAGCCCAGGGGCGCCTGCTGGCCGGGGTGGAAGGCCTCCCAACTGGTGCGCAGGACGGCTTCGAGTGTCGGCTGGCTGGGTGGGATTTCGGCGCTGGTCATCGGTGACGGTCTCCTCGTCGCTGTCTGTGGGGTGGATGTGCGGGCGCCCCGCAGCCGGGATGGACGCGGGGCGTGGGAGTCGCCGGCGGGCAGGTCGGTGCCGGCAGAGAGGTCGGTTCGTGCCGACGGGCGTCAGTACCGCTGTGGTCAGTGCGTCGGCGAGGCTGAGTCCTCGGTCCGGTCAGCCGGCCGGGGGCTCGCGTCGGGGCGGGTGATGAAGCCGGTGTCCAGGTTGGTGAGGGCGGCGCACTCTTGGCGTAGGCGGGCGGTGGCGTTGTCGCGTCGGGCGAGGGCGCGGGTGAGGGCGTCAGCGACGCGGTCGAGACGCTCCCGCAGGGACGGGACGCTGTCGGCGTTGTCGTCGGCGTGAACGGTGCAGAGCAGGTTCGCGGCGGCGGTCAGCGCGGTGATCTGCGCGTCGGCGGCAGCGATGATGTACGCCGCCGAGAGCAGCGCGCACACGGAGTCGGGATGCTGTGCGCAGGTGTGGTCCAGCTCGTCCGCGTCGAGGGCGTAACCCTCTTGGTGGGTGAGGTGTCGCAGGACATCGAGGTAGTCAGACACAGGGTTCCTTCCGGGGATGATGGGTTGACCGGCGATGGCGCGTGGAGTCACGGGGCGGTGGGGAAGCCCTGGTCGGGCCAGCCGTCGAGCACGGACGGGGGGAGTCCGTCGCGTAGCGCCCGGTCGATGAGCTGGGCGAGGGAGTAGGTGGGGTTCGCTTGCAGGGCCCGGTCGACGGCGACGGAGGCCAAGGCTCCGGCGCCGCTGCGCCAGGCGGCGAAGGCGAGCAGGCTGGCGGGTGGGGCGGCGAGGTCGGGTTGGGCGCGGCGGGTGATGTCGCTCCACAGCGCGAGTTGCCAGGGCTGGGAGTCGGTGGCCCGCCACGCCGTGTCGCGGATCGCGGTGATCGGTAGGAGCACGGTGAGCCAGGCCAGCTCGTTGTCGGTGAGTACCTGGTCGTCGGCGTAGCGGGCGAACCTTGCCCGCACGATGTCCTCTCCCGCGCGGATCAGCGCGTCCCGGCCACCCTCGACGGTGAGGGCGCGGCGGCGTGCCCGGGCCTTGTAGGTGGCGCGGGTGACGGCGTGGCGGGCGGGACCGTCGATGGGGGCGATGCTGGCGACGAGCGCACGCCGGTCGGGTAGGGTGCTGCATCCGGCGACGATGGCGTGCAGGGTGAGGTCGCTGCGGTCGGGGTCGAAGGGCACCCCGTCGACGGGGCAGCAGGTGGGTTCCTGGCAGAGGTAGGAGAAGTAGCGGCGGTCGGTGACCCGCAGCGCGTCGAACACGTCGAAGCGCGCATCACGTAGCCGGGGTGTGACGGTGTCGACGACGGGGGTGACCGTGGTTGCTGGGCCGTAGCCGATGACGATCGCGGTGGTCGTGTCGGCGTGGTGGAGCATGCGCAGCTGTTGAGGCATCAGCTCGTCGGCCCAGTCGACCGCATCGGCGGGGTCGGGTAGGTCGGTGCGGCTGGCGACGGCGACGCGGGTGCCGGCGAGACCGACGAGGACCAGGCTGTCGGTGGGGTGGAAGCCGAGCAGGTAGGGCACGGCGGTGAGCAGGTCAGCTGGCGTGGAGATCGGTAGGCGGTTGTTCGGGTGGCTCACGGTTTCTCCCGTTGTTGCGAGGTGAGTCCCGGGCACGGCCGATCGGCCGTGCCCGGGGGTGCGCTGGAGTGCGCGGATGGCCGGGCAAGCGGCCAGTGGCGGTGCAGGAAGGAGCCCCGGGTGCCGCTCAAAGCGCCGCGCAGGTCATCTGCGGCGGGCGCGCGACGTCCGGGGTGGGTCCGGCCGGGGCAGGCGGACCGAGGCCGGTAGGGCTGGAAGGTCAGGCGCGCTCGAGGGCGGTGATGGCGGCGTCGGCGATGTGGCCGATGGCCTGCACCGGGTCGGCCACCAGCAGCGTGGTGGTGTCGGTGAAGGTGTGCCCGTCCAGGTCGGCGGGCCGCAGCCACAGCACGGCGCAGCCCGCCCGGTGCAGGGTCGTGATGAGCCGTTGCGCGGGGTCGATGTCGGGCAGGTCGCCGTCGGAGACGACGGCGAGCATCCGCAGCCGCCCGGGTTGACGCAGCTGCAGGAGCTGATCGGCGAGTTTCACCGCGTCGGTGAAGGCGCTGCTGCCGCCGTCGGCGCGCAGCTCGAGGACGCGGGTGGGGCGTTGCCGGGGTGGGACGAGCAGGGCGACATTGCTGCCGAAGGCGATGGTGGCGGTGACGGCGTCGGTGGTGCGGGCGGCGTGGGCGAGGATCCACCCGGCCGATGACATGGGTGCGGCGTAGGGGTGCATGGAGTAGGAGGCGTCGACGATGACGCCGAGGTGGAGGGTCGGTTTCGGCGGTGGCTGTTGTGTGCGGCGTTGCCAGGGTGTGGCGGTGGGGATGCTGCCGGCGGCGATCTGCGCCTTGGCGGTGATGGCGTGGCGGGTGCGTAGCCGGCCCGGCGGGATCGGGCTGGGCCGGGTGTCGGGCTCGGGTTGGTGGGTGCGGGCGTGGCGCAGCCGCGCGGCGAGGGTGCGGGCTGCGGCGCGTTCGGCGTCGGTGGGGTCGCGGCGGGTCCACGTCGCGGGCGCGGAGAACCGGGCGTTGATCTGCTGGTCCCGGTATTGCGTCGGGGTGAGGCCGGCGGTGTGGGCAAGGTAGTCGGTGAGCGCCTGGGCGAGCAGGCCGGCGAACACGCCAGAGTCCGTAGCGGGTGGGTGCGGCTGGCGGTGCGGGTCGATGTCGAGGAGGCGGCACCACCGCCACGCCAGGTCGACCATGCTGTCGGCGTCGGTGTCGTCGATCGTGTGGGCCTGCCGCCACACGTCGCGTAGCTGCAGGAGACGCTTGCGGCCGAGGACCGTGGTAACGGCGGCGCGAACACCGCGAATGTCCTTCGCGGTGAGGATCCGGGCGTCGACCCGCGCGAGGAGCAGCCCGGCGAGATGCCCGGCGTGCCACGGGTCGTCGACGGGGGCGTCGTCAGCGCTGATCAGGGTGGTGACCGTGTGGCGCAGCCACCGCCGGTCGCTGCGCCGCCGGGTGCGCTGCCGGTACTCGATGCGGGACTCTTCGAGGAGTTCGGCGACGGCGGCGACGACGGGTGGGGTGCCGGGCGGGGTGCGCCAGCGGCTGTGGGCGGCGTGTGCCGCTTCGTGGACGAGCAGCCCGTAGGCGGTGGGCACCAGGCGCTTGTGGCCGGCGCGGCGGGGATTGGCCACGTCAGGTGTGCCGATGTGGGTGGCGTCGACCTCGACACGGCACTCGTCTGGGTAGAAGCAGGCCGGGGCGCCGCCACCCGCGCCGGGGGCGACGGTGACGGTCAGGTCGTCGCGGCCGGTCAGGACCGGGATGTGCCGGGTCCAGGCGTGGCTCCAGGCCTGCCAGCCCGGGTCACCGACCGGCGGCGCCGCAGTGCCGGGCTGCAGGTGAGTGCGGGGATGGGGCATCGTGGTTCTCCTTCCAGGGTTAGCGCTGCTTGCCGAGGGTCAGGGCGGCGACTTCGGTGCCGAACTGCTGCTGCAGGGCGGCGGTGACCGCCTCGCGGTCCTGCTCGGGGGCGCGGCCGGCGAGGTTCGCCACCGCCGCGGGCAGGCCGAGGGTTTTGCGGACGCGGGCGAAGCCGAGCAGCTCCCGCAGTTGTGGCGCCCACGACGCCCGTCCGGCGGCGAGGTCGGCGTTGAGGGCGATGGCGGCTTGCACGGCGGGGGCGGGGACGCCGAGGTGGCGGGCTAGGTCCCAGTCGGTGGTGACCTCGATGTGCACGTCGAACCGGGACGCGAGGGCCTCGGTGAGGATGGCGCCGTGGACGCCGGGGTTGTGGCCGGCGATGACGTAGAACCCGTCGACGGCTTCGACGCGTTCGTTGCGGTAGCCGGGGATCGAAATGACCCGCCGGCCGTCCATCGCCGGGTAGAGCACGGCGAGCACTTTCGGTGGGATGAGGGTGGCGTCGTCGACCAGCAGCGCCCTGCCTTCCCGCATCGAGACCACGAGGGGCCCGTAGACGAACTCGAAGCCGCCGTCGGGCAGCGGGATGAAGTTGCCGAGGAAGTCCTCCACGACGGTGTCGCCGGTCCCGGCGACGGTGAGCAGGTCGGGGAACGCGGCCTCGACGAGGGCGGTCTTGCCGGTGCCGGGCGGCCCGTAGAGCAGCACCGGGATGCGCTTGTCCCGCAGCCGGCGCAGCACGTCCACATCGGTGGCGCCGGCGAGCCGGCGGGGAAAGTACAGGTCCCCGTTCGGGCGGGGCACCGGCTGCCGCCGGCCCGCCCTGCGGCTGTCGGCGGGGCCGCGTGGGGCGGGCGCTGGCATGGTGCCAGCGGCGTCGATGCCGGCCTTGGTGATCTGGAAGCGGTGCGGGCCGGTGTGGTGGGTGGCGTACCCGGCGGCGGCCATCTTCTTGAGGGCTTCGAACACGGCGCCGGTGGATCGAGCGGCGATCGCGGTGGTCACCTCGCCTACCTTCAGGACCTGGTCGGGATGGTCGGCGAGGTGGGCGGCGACCTGCCGGTAGAGGTAGCCGGGTCGGCGGTCGCCACCGGAGCCGGCGTCCGGGGGGCTGCCGCTGGTGGGGGCGTGCGGGGTGTCAGGGTCCATGCGGGTCTCCTGCTGGTAGGGCCCGCGCACCCGTCTCCGGGTGCGCGGGCGGTGGGTGTGTCCGCGCGGCGGAGACGAGCGAGACTGGGCAACCCCTCAGCGGGGGAGAGCCAGCACACCCGTGACGTGCCAGAGCCGGTCAGTCCCGCAAAGGGGCTGCCGGGTTGGAGCGGGGTCGCCGCCGGTTCGGCGACGACGATGAACGCACCCAACCCCGAATCGATCAAGTCGAATCGGAGCGGGCGGGCGAGGGTGTTAGCGGCGGCGGAGAGTGACCTCGGTGGCCGGCCGTCGGGAGATCTGTACGGTCAGGCCGAACACGCTGCCGTCGGACAGTTCCAGCCACACCCCCCGGTCGAGGGTGAGGACTCCGGCCTCGCGGTAGGTGCGGGCCGAGGTGATGGTCACCGGCTGCCCGTCGCCGTCGGTCAGCTGCGGCAGGTCGGCGTCGTCGCAGAGCTGGTCCAGCTCGCCGCTGGTCAGCAGACGCAGTACGAGCGCCTGGAGGAGTTCCTCGTGGGCGTACTCGTCGTCGATCTCGTCGTGCATGTCAGGCTCCGATCAGGACAATGGTTGGAGAGGGCGGGTCAGGATTTGTCTGCCGGCGGCTGCTCGACGGGAGTGGGGATGTCACCGGCGATGCGGTCGCAGTCGTAGGGGTGCACGGCTATCCACGTCCACGAGCGGCCCATCACCGTGTACCGGCCGTCCGCGTCGGGGGCGATGCGTTCGACCGCGACCGGGTCGCCGTGAACCCGGGTCTCGTCGACGTCGATGACGTCGCCGTCGAAGCGCATCCTTGCGAGGGACTCGTCGACCAGGCGGTCCTGCTGCGCGCCGGTGACGCCCTGGGTGGCGAGGTGCTGCCGGTAGCGGTCGCGGGCGGCCCGCTGGTCGGCGACGATCGCCTCCGCCACGCCCCGGCTGCAGGTGAACACCGCCCACCCGTTCCAGGTGTCAACCAGGATCCCCACGAACCCGACCGGGATACGCAGTTCCCCGTCGGCGTTTGATGTCCACGCCCAGTCCCCTGCGAACACCCCCGGCTCGCCCAAACGCAGCTCGTCCGGGTGCAGGTGGCCCAGGTCGCGATCGTCCCCGGTCGGGCTCAGGACCATCCGGCAGCGTCGCGCCACCTCCTCGGTTACCGCGTCGTCGAAGCCGTCACACCACGCCCACCGCGTCTGATCGCAGCGGGCGGCGGTCAGCTCCGCCCATCCGGGCGCGCCGTCCGGGGCGGCCTCGGCGTACCGGCCCTCGTCGTGGGTCAGGAGGTAACGGTCCGCCGTGGGTAGCCCGTCGAGGATTTCCGGGTCGACGTCGTCGAGGCCGGCGAGGATCCGCCGGGCCGTGGGCCTGAGGTCACCTTGGGACCGGCCGCCCAGGACGTCCTGCGCCCACCACTGCACTGCCGACTGGCCGGCGGTGGCGCCCGCGGCGCGCAGCGCGTTGAGCACCCGCTGCCACGCCGCGCCCGGCGTTGTGTGTCCGGTGCGGCGGATACGGTCCCCGGCGTCGAGGCACATTGCCAAGCGGGACCCGCTGTCCCAGGCGACGGTGACGATCCGCTGACCGGGGTCGTAGCGGCGGACGGTGCCCTCGTCACCGGGGCGCAGCAGGGTGTACGGGTCGTTGGTGTGGTCGAGCATGACGCGCTCGCCCGGTTGGTATGTCATCGCGCCGTCCGTTCTGCCGAGCCGCTGCCGCAGCTGGGTTTCTCCTGGAGCGGTGAGGACCGGATGGCGCGGATGAGGGTGGGACAGTTCACGGCGAACCTCCGTGCTGAGTAGGAAGGAACCTGGCGCCGTCAGCGCCGGCCGGCTGCCGCCAGCCCTTCCGCGGTGGCAGGCGGCAAGGCAGCGAGGGGCGGGTCGAGGGTGCCGGTGCGTCAGGTGACGATGCGGCGGACGGCGGCGAGTTGGCCGCGCCAGGTAGAGAGTCGGCTGATCTTGACGACGTCGCCGGTGTGCGGGGCCTGCATCAGTAGCCCTTGCCCGAGGTACATGCCGACGTGGCCGGGCCGGCTGGCGGTGCCGCGGCTACCGGGGATGAACAGCAGGTCCCCGGGCCGCAGCTGGTTCATATCGGCGACCGGTGCGCCGGCGTGGATCTGTTCGCTGGTGGTGCGGGGGATGGGGATGCCGGCGGCCCGGTAGGCCTGCTGCAGCAGCGACGAGCAGTCGCACTGGTGGGCGGGAATGCCGGAATGCGGAGCGGTGCAGTCCCCGCCGAAGGTGTAGGGGCTGCCGAGCTGGGCGAGGGCCCAACCGATCGCGGTGACGACCGGCAGCGGGGTGCCCGGCGGCAGGGTGAACCCGGGCGGTAGCGGCACCGGCTCGCCGCCGAACTGGCCGTCTCCACCGTCGATGAGGCACAGCGGGTTGCTCATCGCCTGCTCCAGATCCCCGGAGACCGGCCCGGTCCTGGAACCGCCGGACAGGATCCGGACCAGGGCGATGGCGTCGTCTTCCCATTTGGCGTAGGCGCCGGGAAAGGCGGAGCGTTGCACGGCCTGAGCGGCGTCGGTCAGTGGCATGGCCTGCCAGCCGTCGACCGCGAGCAGCGCGTTATAGAACCTGCCGGCGGCGTAATGCGGGTCCTGCAGCTGTGCCGGGGTGCCCCAGCCTTGGGAGGGGCGTTGCTGGAACAGCCCGATCGAGTCACGGTCCCCGCCGGGCAGGTTGACCAGTGACGACTCCTGCATCGCCGTGGCGAGGGCGACGACCCAGCCGCGCGGCGGGACCTGCCGCTGCGCGCCGACGGTGACGATGGCGGCGGCGTTGGCCATCTGCTCGCTGCTCCACCCCTGGCTGCCGGTGTATCCGCCGGGCGGTGGTGTCGGGTTGACCGACGGCAGTTGTGGTGACCCGTCGGGGCCGAAAGTGCGGTAGCAGCCGGCGGCGGTGCTGCCCCCACCGGTGACCAGGGCCCCTGCCGCGCCGGCGCACAGGACCAGCAGGGCCACCACCGCGGCGGCGACTCCGCCCAGCGCCCGCGCGCTCATCGGGACACCGCCAATTCGGCGGTCGGGCTATGAGTGTCGAGGTGGTAGCGGGCGACGGGTTCACCGTCGTCGGTGTGCACGGTGACCCGGTCGGCGGTGGGGTCGATGAGGTAGATCCACAGCCCGTCGAGGTGCGCGGCCTGGGACAGCGGGAAAACGGTGACCGGCTCGGGCGCCTCGACCATGCCGTCCGCGCTGGTGCTGGCCAGGGCCATGCCGACACCGGGAACCGGGTATTGCCCGGCCAACCGAGATGCGGCGGTGGTGATGGTGGGGTCGAGGTACGCCCAGTCGTGGGCGAGGACAGCGGCGATCAGCGCCGCGGTGTCGTGGCGGGCGTGGCCGGTCCAGATCCCGGCGAGCGCGGAGATGACGGCGGCCGGGTGACCGTCGAAGAACACGAACCGGGCGTGGACCAGGTGCGGCCGGTGGATGTCGATGGTGCCGATGTAGCAGCGGGTGCTCACAAGAAACCTCTTTTCGACAGCGGGGCCTGGGGCATGGGGCTGGGGTGGAGTGGCGGGCACGGCGAAGGCCACGCGGCTGATCAGGGCCGCGTGGCCTTCCCCGTGCGGGTAAGTACTGCGCTACGAGCGGGAGTCGGTCAGGTTGGCGGCTCGGGCCAGCGGGTCACGCATTCCACGCCGGTCGCCTCGGCCAGGGCGGTCAGGTAGTCCAGCCAGCCGGTGAGCCAGCAGGCGGGCAGGTCGGGTCGAACTGCCGGGTGGTCACGTCCACCACAAGGCCGCTGGCCGGATCATCGGCGGGGTCGGCGACGAGGACCGCGCGGTGCACGAAGCCGATGAGGTCGCCCTGCCGGTTGATCCAGCCGGCCACGTCGATCACCTGCGCGTGATATCCCCGCTGCCGCAGCCGGTCTGCGGTGGCGGGGGCCCAGGTGAGGCAGTCCCCGTCGACCGGTGACGGCGGAACCGGAAGCGCGGCAACGGCCGCGTCGAGGCCTCGTGCGGTGATCTTCGGGCGCAGGCGTTCCATCGCCCGGCGGGCCCGCGCGTCCGGGTCGCTGATGCCGGCCATGCCGTGCGCGGCCGCTTCCCGACCGGAGCCGAACAGGGGCACGGGGCAGACGTAGTCACGGGTCGCCGCGACCTCGTCCGGGCTCATGTCCTTCAGCGCGGCCAGGCGCAGGGCGAGCAGGTGGTCAGTGTCGTGACAGCCGGCCCAGCCCGCGCACACCCGCCCGTCCGACTGGTGGCAGAGGAACAACCCCGGCGGCTGCAACGCGGTGGGCGCGTCATACGCGGGCAGTTTGGCGTACTCGCAGGCATCCCAGACGCCGGAGGGGACATCGCGGCGGTAGGGGCACGTCCCACACGGTGACGACGCCGGCCCGCGAACGCCGCCATGCAGGCCGCTCACCGGCTGCTCTCCTCCGGCTGGTCGGGTCAGGCCGCGGGGTTTGGCTCGCCAGCCGAAGATCGGGTCGCTGGTCTCCACCGATCCGCAGCGGGTGCAGCGGGCGTAGGTGTCCTCGCCGTAGCCGGCCATCGACGGAACCTCGTCCTGAACGACCTCGTCGACGGCCCCGCAGACCCGGCAGCGCACCGACGCCCCGTCAGGACCCCAGCTGCTGAAGATCGGCTCCTCCTCGCCCGCGGGCCGGGATGCGACGCCGGTGGCCGGCGGGCTGCCGGGCGGGCTTGTGGCGGTGTGGCGGAGGGTCGCGGCGAGGAGAGGGGCGAGGCCCTGCCATGTCCCGGGGGCGCCGTCGGGATCAGGGTGATCGGTGGTGGCCAGCAGCGGCTGGTCCTCGCCGCGGGCCTGGGTGACCTGGTAAAGGCGGCCGTCGGTGTCGACCGCGTCGACGCGGCGGACCAGCCAGGTGTCCCCACCGCATTCGGTGTAGAGGGCCGCCCACGCGTGGAGCCGGGCGTCGGGCGTGCTGCGGCGGATCAGCGTGACGATCGCGTCGAGTGTTGCCCGGTACCCGACGGCCGCGCCGCGGGATTGGTCGAGGTCGGCGGCGAGGCGGTGCAGCAGGCCGGGCAGCGCAGCGGGGTCGGTGTGCCGATGGTCGGGGTGCAGCGGGAACTCGATGCTGCGCATGCTGCGCCGGTGGCTGGGGCTGGTCGGGTCGAGGGGCTGGTCGTGGATGAGCAGCAGTGTCTGCGCGTTACCCCAGCCGGTGAGGTCGGCTTCGGCGTGCGCGGCCAGGAGACACTCGGCCAGGGCATGGACGGCGGTGAAGGACAACATGTCATCTCCTCAAAAGTGCAGGCGCGCCAACGCGAAGGACCCCGCAGCCGGTGGCTGCGGGGTCCTTCGCATGTCGGCGCTGGGTTGGTGGGTTCGTCAGTGGTGGTGGCGGTCGCGGCTACGTCCGCCGCTGTGCGGTGTGGCGAACGGGTCGTGGCCCTGCACCCCGCCGCCAGCGCGTTTGGCCTGGTACATGGCCTGGTCGGCGTCAGCGAGGACCTGCCGGGGGCTCATGCCGAGCCGGGCGATGCTGTAGCCGACGGAGGCGCGGACGCTGACCTCGCCGGTGTCGAGGCGGATGGGGGCGCCGCCGATGGCGTGGCAGGCGGCGCGGGCGGCGTCGGCCACATCGTCCCGGTCGCCGTCGACGAGCAGCGCGAACTCGTCGCCGGAGAGGCGGGCGGCGAGCTGCACGGGGCCGTCGAGGCCGGCGAGGAGCCGCCCGACCTGGGCGAGCAGGACGTTGCCGGTGTCGTGGCCGAAGGTGTCGTTGACGGTCTTGAACCGGTCGAGGTCGAGCAGCACCAGCCCGCACGGCGCACCGCCGGTGAGTGCGGCGCGTAGGCGGGTCAGCAGGAACCGCCGGTTGGGCAGGCCGGTGATCTCGTCGTGGGTAGCGGCGTAGCGGGCCGATTCGAGGGCCTGCTGTTGGCGCCAGAGCAGGGCTCCGGCGAGGGCGAGGCCGGCGAGGATCCCGCCGACGGTGGTGACGATCGCTTGCAGGATGGGAGACACTTCTGTCTGCTCCTTTGTGCGAAGGAGCACCGGGAGCGGGCGTGAGGCGCCAAACTTCGACGCCCGCCCCCGGGCTACCTGACAGGTGGGGCCTACCGGCCGCCGGTGGCGGGGGCGAGTTGGAAGGTGGCCGGGCGATCGATGGTCTGCACCGCCTTGCCGTCGGCGACGAGCTTGGTGACCGCGTTGGCGACCGCACCCGGGCTGGCCTTGGCCGCACCGGAGCCCTCGTTGCCAGCGTCGACGAGCTTCGCGAGCTCACCGGTCTTGTACTCCCGGTCGGGGTGGGCCTCGAGGATGTCCAGGACCGCCCCGCGTAGCGACCCGCCGGTACGGCGGGCCTTCGCCGGGCGGGCCACGTCCTGCGGCGTGTCCACGGCTTCGGAACCGTGCCGCTCGTCCTCGGCCGTCGGCTCTGCCGGCGTTTCCACCGCGCGATCGGTGTCGGCGGACGCGGTCGTGGGCGGGGCCTGCGGGGCCGCCGGTAGGTCGACGTCGGGATCCGACTCTGCCGGCTCGTCGTCGCCCTCTGCGGCGGGCGGGTCGTCGGGTTCGGCTGAGGAGCCGTCGCCGTCTTGGGGCTGCTCTTCGACGACGTTCGGCTCGGTGGACGGTTCGGGGGTGGCCGGCGCGGCTGCGGGCTGCCTGCTGTCGGGGCGGGTTGGGGATGTGGCGGCGGTGGCGGTGCGGCCGGCGTCGGTCAGCCGCCACAACGTGCGGCCGTCGCCGGTGCGGAACCGTTCCGCTTGGCCGGACTCTTCCCACGCGCGCAGTTTCGGGGTGGTCGTGGAGTAGCCGATTCCGGCGTGCTCCGCGACGGCGGCGGCGGTGGCCTCGCCGAGTTCGGCGAGCGCGGCCAGCACCCTGATCGTGCTGTGCACCGGGGCGGTTGCTTGTTGAGTGTCGGTCATGCGCGTGTCCTTTCGGGTCGGAGTGGGTGCGGGAGTTGGGTCGCACTGATCCACGCTTCGACGGCGGCAGTGATCAAGTGCGTGGTCCGGATCTCGGGACAGGCAGGTGGCACTGCGGCCGTAGACGGCGACGGGAACGGGCGGCACGGGTGCACATCAGGCCGAACCGGGTGGAAGAGGAACAGGGCGGCCTGTGGCGGGCCGAGCAAGGGTGGGCGCCCCATGCCCGGGGCGCCCGGCGTGGTGGTTGTCCGACACCTGCCCACGGGTCGCCGAGCGCGCGGGCAGGCGACGTAGCACCAGCCGGCCCGGCGCAATGCGCCGGTAGCGGCTCGGGTGTGTCCCTGCGCCCGACGGCGCTGTGCTGTCGCCGATCCGGCTCGTCTGGCTCTGCACGCGGACCGGCCGGGCGGCGCGCCTGAGGTCCCTCGGGTGCAGGGATCACGGCGCCGTCCGGCCGGCTCTTGTTTGGGGGCTACAGGGTGACCGCGAGCAGCCGCTGGCCCGGCTCGAGAGTGTCGAGGTGGCGCAGGGCCTGCTCGAGGTAGGTCACACGATGGGTGAGGGCGTCACTGGCGGGGGCGAGTTTGCGGCCGTCGGCGGTGAGCATGGCGTCACCGGCGACGGCGCTGGTGGCGTTGTAATGCTGGTAGGCCATGGGGCCTGCCTGGTACATCTCCAACTCCCCAACGCCGGGCTGCCGCGGGCCGGGGGTGGCGGCTGCGTGCATCCGCATCGCGTTGACGCGGGGCTGGGCGTGGAAGTCCGCGATCGCGGTGTCGAAGGGGTACCTGTCGGGGTCGGTGAGGTGGCGGGTTTCGAAGACCGGCCAAGGGGTGGCCGGGCGGGTGCCGTGCACGACCTGCTGCCAGATCTGGTAGCGGATGCCGGCTCCGACTGCGGCGGCGTGGCGCATGCCCTGCAGGTCGAGCAGCCGCATCGGTCCGCCCGCGCACGAGGCGGGGCGGCCCTTGCGCAGGCCGATCATCTGCTGGCGCTGCCACAGTCGCAGCTGCGGCACAGCCCAGAACAGGGGCGTGAGGGTGCCGCTGACACCGAAGTGCTTGTCGAGGTGATGCGCGGTGAGCGCCTGCGCGGGCAGCTCGTCGGGCAGGCACACGATCATCGTGGTGATGGTCGGCGCCGGCGTGATCGTGGGGCGCGGGGCGGTAGTGGCGGCCCGGGCGGGAGCGGGCCTCGGCGTGGGAGCCGTGGTGGCCCGGGCGGGGGCCGGCCTGGGCGGGAGGGTGGGCACGCGGCTGCCGTGACGGGTCAGCGCGGTGCCGTTGGTGGTGTCGGCCAAGGCGGGGTTCCTCCTTCGGGTGGACGCGCATAGGCGCGCAGGGGTGACCCCCTCTTGGTCAGGATGGTGTGAGACACCGCGTGTGAGTGCGGGGTGCTGACCGAGGGCGGGATCGGAGATCCTGG
>NZ_JBNCLC010000038.1:0-27605 GCF_049844475.1 Micromonospora sp. DT47
AGGCTTCACGAGCGGGGGCTCGCGGCGCCGGGACCATGTGTAACGACCGCCGGCCCACCATCATTCCGGGGCCCGCCCCCTGCCGGCCAGACCGGCGGGGCTTGCTGCTGCGGTCGTACAGAGGGTGTAACGACCCCGGGCCGCCGACGATTCCGCCGCCAGCGTGCCGCCGGTCACGGGACACGGCCGACACGGACCCCGGCCCGCGCCATCCGCACACCCGACCCCCAGCCGGAACCGGACAATCCGCGCACCGACGCCATCGACCCCACACTGGCCGCACCGGACACCGACCCCATCCCCCGCATCGGGTGCGTCCGTCGTCGCCCGAGCAGCACCACCGGAGGGGCAGGCAGGCGGGCCAGCCCGACGCGATCGGCGACGTGCGCTCGTACCCCAAGGGGAGACGGCGGCGACGCGGCCCACGCGCGCATCCCCGCCCACGAGCCGGAAGCCATTCGCGGAAAGCGACCGGAACGGCGTTACCCTGACACCATGCAGGCCGTCTCCCCCACCGCGCCCCGCGGGCCCCAGTTGGCCCGTCCGGGTCGACCCGCCGTGGTGGCGCGCACGCTCGCGGAGCTGGCCGGCCCCACCCGGGGGGTGGTGGAGCTGCCGGTGCGGCTGATGTGGCACGCCGATCGGACGTTCGACCTCGCCGACCCCGACCAGCTGCTCTGGATGTACGAGAACGTGCTGCGCGAGACCACCCGCGCCGAGGACCTGCGGCACCTGATCAACGGCCGGACGCTGCGCCGCGTCTGGCGGCGGCTCAACCTGCCGCGGGGCGTACGGCAGGCCTGGGAGAGCCGGCACCGCGGTCTGCGTACGGCGTGACCGCCCCGCACCTGCACGACTTCTACCGCGAGGTCGCCCGGGTGGCGCTCACCGCGGCCGGGCCGCACCGGTTCGTGCTCGGCGGTGGGGTGGCCTGGGCGGCGCACGGGTTGATCACCCGCCCGACCGAGGACGTGGACCTCTTCGCCGACGTGGAGGGCGCCGCCGCTGCCGCCGCCGCTGAGGTCCGCGCGGCGCTGGAGCGCGCCGGATTCGCCGTCGCCGACGCCGACCCGGACAGCGAGCTCGGCGGCCTCTTCGAGGGGTTCGACCGGGACATGAAGGACTTCGTGGTCACCCGGGGCACCCGGCAGATCCGGTTGAGCCTGGCCCGGCTCGACCGGTACCGCTCCCCGGTGGTGATGGACCTCGGCCCGGTGATGGACGTCCGCGACCTGGTGGCGAACAAGACCGCCGCGCTGGTCAACCGCCGCGAGGTACGCGACTACATCGACGTCTCCTCGGCGCTGGACCACTACGCCGTCCCCGAACTGCTGGAGCTGGCCCGGCAGGCCGACCCGGCGCTCGACCCCGACGACGTGCGGGAGGCCGGGCGCTACCTGGACCGGGTGCCGGACCAGCGGTTCGCCCGGTACGGGCTGGACGCCGCGCAGGTCACCGCGCTGCGACGCAGGCTGGCCGCCTGGCCCCGCTGACGGCGGCGAGAAGGCGTACGAGATGGCGGCGGTGTTACGCGGAAGTGGCTCACGGCGCTGGTGGTGTGAAACATCCCGGGCCGCTGTGGCGAGAGTGACAGCAGGGTCGTTAGGGTGCGCAACGGCGCCCACGAGGCGCGCTTCCACCCCCATGGAAAGGCACGTCATGACCTCCTCCTCCGGCGCCTCGCGCCGCCAGGTGCTGGCCGTCGCCGCCGCCGCCGCGACCGCCCCCCTGATCGCCGGCGCCCCCGCGCGGGCGGCCGAGTCGGTGGGCCCGAAGACCTGGGACCTGACGATCCTGGGCACCTCGGACACCCACGGCAACGTCTACAACTGGGACTACTACAAGGACGCCGAGTACGACGACAGCAGGCACAACGACGTCGGCGTCGCCAAGCTGGCCACCCTGGTCAACCAGATCCGCGCCGAGCGCACGGGCAGGGCCACCCTGGTCCTGGACGCCGGCGACACCATTCAGGGCACGCCGCTGGCCACCTACTACGCCAAGCAGGAGCCGATCACCGTCACCGGTGAGACGCACCCGATGGCCAACGCCATGAACGTGCTCAGGTACGACGCCGTGACGCTGGGCAACCACGAGTTCAACTACGGCCTGCCACTGCTGGCGAAGTGGATCGAGCAGCTGGGCTTCCCGGCCCTCGCCGCGAACGCGGTCAACGAGGCCACCGGCAAGCCGGCCTTCCTGCCGTACGTGATCAAGAAGGTCCGGCTCGGCGGCTGGGACTCCCCGACCATCAGCGTCGGCATCCTCGGCCTGACCAACCCGGGCGTGGCCATCTGGGACAAGGCCAACGTCGAGGGCAAGCTGGTCTTCCCGGACATGGTCGAGACCGCCGCCAAGTGGGTGCCGATCATGCGGGAGCGCGGTGCCGACCTGGTCATCCTCTCCGCGCACGGCGGCGACAGCGGCACCTCCAGCTACGGCCCCGAGCTGCCGAACGAGAACCCGGTGGCCCTGATCGCCCAGCAGGTCCCGGGCATCGACGCGATCCTCTTCGGCCACGCCCACGCCGAGGTCGTGGAGCGGTTCGTCACCAACACCACGACCGGCGCGCAGGTGCTGACCGCCGAGCCGTCCAAGTGGGGCCAGCGCCTCACCCGGATGGACTTCACCGTGCAGAAGGTGCGCGGCACCTGGAAGGTCCTCTCCAAGGGCGCCACCATGCTGAACACCAACACCGTGGTCGAGGACCCGGCGGTGCTCGCGGCCGTGCGCGGCCAGCACGCCAAGACCGTCGACTACATCAACACGGTCGTGGCGCAGTCCAGCGAGGAGCTGTCCGCCGCCGAGTCCCGGTACAAGGACACCCCGATCCTGGACTTCATCAACCACGTCCAGACCGAGGTCGTCACCGCGGCGCTCGCTGGCGGCACGTACGCGTCCCTGCCGGTGCTGTCGATCGCGGCGCCGTTCAGCCGTACCGCGATCTTCCCGCAGGGCGACGTGCGGATCCGCGACGTGGCCGGCCTCTACGTCTTCGACAACACCCTCGAGGCCGTGGTGCTCAGCGGCGCCGAGGTGAAGGCCTACCTGGAGTACTCGGCGAAGTACTTCACGACCCTCCCGGTGGGCGCGACCGTCGACCCGACGACCATCAGCGACCCGGCCGTGCCGGACTACAACTACGACGTGATCTCGGGTGTCGACTACGACATCGACATCAGCAAGCCGGTCGGCCAGCGGATCACCCGGCTGGTCCTGCCCGGCACCGACACTCCGGTCTCGGACACCGCGCAATTCGTGATCGCGGTGAACAACTACCGGCGCAGCGGCGGCGGCAACTTCCCCGGCATCGTCAAGACCCAGGTCTACAACGAACAGCAGGAGATCCGCCAGCTGCTGATCGACTGGGCGCAGGCGAAGGGGACGATCAACCCGGCCGACTTCTTCGTGCCGAACTGGACGCTGGTGCGCGAGGGCGTATCGGTCTTCTGACCCGTACCACGTCGGCGGGCCGCGGGTGCACCCGCGGCCCGTCCGCGTCCGCACGGTCAACCGCCCGCCCCCAGGCGGAGGTTCCACTCGTCGGGGTTGCCGGCCGGATCGGGCCGGTCCCGGCGGGGTTCGGTCTCGGTGAACTCCACCCGGTCGTCCGGGCGGACCCGTGGCGGCAACTCGCCGAAGCGCACGTGCCGCAGGAATTCGTACTCCTCGTCGGTGAACGACTCCGGGTCGGTCATGCCCGCATTGTGCGTCCGCCCGTCCACCGCCGCATCAACCTCACGGTCAGGGGTAAGCGCCGCCGAACGACCATTGCCGGGGACAGGTGGAGGACGACATGCGCGCGGTACGGATGACCTCCCCCGGGGTGCTCGAACAGGTCGAGGTCCCCACCCCGACCGCCGGCTCCGGCGAGGTGCTGCTGGCCGTCGGCGCTGTCGGCGCCTGCCACTCCGACCTGCACGTCCTCGACGCGCCGCCGGGACTCTTCCCCACCCCGATCACGCTGGGCCACGAGATCGCCGGCACCGTGGAGACCGTCGGCGCCGGGGTGACCGGCTGGTCGGCCGGGGACCGGGCCGCGGTGTACGGGATCATCGGCTGCGGCACCTGCCGGGCCTGCCTGCGCGGGCGGGAGAACCAGTGCCGCCGGGTCCCACCGGGCGGCATCGGCCTGAGCCGCGACGGCGGCCTGGCCGAGTACGTGGCGGTGCCCGCCTCCCGGCTGCTGCACGTAGGGGACCTGGACCTGATCCAGGCCGCGCCGCTGACCGACGCCGGACTCACCCCGTACCACGCGATCGAGCTCGCCCGCCCGGCGCTGCGCCCCGGGACGACCTGCGTGGTGATCGGGATCGGCGGGCTGGGGCACCTGGCGGTGCAGATCCTCGTGGCCACCACCGCGGTACACATCATCGCAGTGGACACCAGCGTGGCCGCGCTGGACCTGGCCACCCGGATGGGGGCGCACCACGTGGTGCGGGCCGACCCGGAGGCGGTCGACCGGATCCGCGAGATCGTCGGGCCGGCCCCGGACGGCGCCGACGTGGTGATCGACTGTGTGGGCGTGGACCCCACCCTCACCACCGCCCGGTCGGTGGTCGCCACCGGCGGCCAGCTGCTCCTGGTCGGCCTGGGCGGCGGCACGCTGCCGGTCCGGCCGGTCGCCGACGAACCGCCGACGATGCCGCTGGAGACCAATGTGGTGATCCCCTTCTGGGGCACCCGGGCCGAGCTTCAGGAGCTGATCGCCCTGGGCCGGCTCGGCCTGGTCACCGCCGACGTGCAGACCTTCCCCCTGGAGCGCGCCCCGGAGGCGTACGACCTGCTGCGCCGGGGCGAGATCCACGGGCGGGCAGTCATCGTGCCCTGACCGCCCCCGGGCGGGCAGGCGTGCTGGAAGACCGGCGCCAGCACCTCGGCCAGCCGGGCCTTCACCGCGTCCCGTTCCGACAGCTCTGGCCGGGTGAGGACCAGCGCGACAGCCTGGGCCAGCTGGTCGTCCTCCTGCTCGGCGAAGAGTCGTCCTCCTGCTCGGCGAAGAGATGGTCGGTGGGGGCGACCAGTCGCGCCGCGGCCAGCCCCAGCATGGCCGTCGGGTCGACCCGGGCCAACAGGTCACCGGGGCAGGGTAGTCACCGGCTCCGGACGGGTCGACGCGGGGCGGGAAACCATCGGCGGCAGGCGGTCCAGCAGGGCCAGGCCGGCCCGGACCGGGGCCCGGGTCAGGGCCCGATCGAAGCTGGCCCGCCCCTGGCAGAACCCGACGAACATCCGCCAGCCGGCCGGCGTGGCCAACAGCGCGTGGAAGACGTCCGGCCGGCGCTCGAACACCTCCAGCAGCCGGTGCCCGGCCCGCATCGACGGCGCCAGCTGGTCGCGTACGTCCCGCTCGTAGCGTTCCAGGTCGCCGCCGGCGACCGCCTCGCCGGCCAGCGCGCCGGAGCGGAGCGCGTAGCTGATGCCCTCCCGGCTCCACGGTTCCAGCAGGCCGGCCGCGTCCCCGGCGACCAGCACCCGGCCGTGGCGCAGCGGCGAGTCCTCGGCCCGGCACCGGGTGAGGTGCCCGGAGTTGTGCTCGGCCTCGACGTCGGACAGGCCCAGCCGGTCGACGAAGCGGCGCAGGTAGTCGCGGGTCCGCTCACCCTCCCCGCGGGCGGCGATCACCCCGACCGTGAGCCGGTCGCCCTTCGGGAAGACCCAGGCGTACGACCCGGGGACACTGCCCCAGTCCAGCAGCAGCCGGCCGCGCCAGTGCTCCCGCACGG
Source organism: Micromonospora sp. DT47 (assembly GCF_049844475.1). NCBI lineage: Bacteria > Bacillati > Actinomycetota > Actinomycetes > Micromonosporales > Micromonosporaceae > Micromonospora > Micromonospora sp. DT47. The sequence goes on from NZ_JBNCLC010000038.1 coordinate 5,727, forward strand.
CGGGCGGGACCGGCAGCTCCCGCTCCAACCCCAGGTCCACCTGACGGAACCGGACGCCCACGTGCCGGGAGGTCACCCCGGAGGAGCCGTCCGCCCCGAGCACCGTCCGGGCCCGCACCGTCTCCCCATCGGCCAGCCGTACGCGTACCCCGTCGGGGTCCTGGTCGAGGCCGCGGACGGTGACGCCCTCGCGGACCCCGGCCCCGGCGGCGACCGCGGCGGCCCGCAGCCGGTCGTCGAACTCCTCCCGGCGGACCATGGCCACCAGCGGCGTCCGGTGCCGGCGGGTGAAGCCGCGTCGCCCGTCCCGGGTGAACGTCACCCGGTCGACCCGGTCGTGCGCCGGTACCTCGATCCGGCCGGCCACCGCGCTCAGCGAGGTGCCGATCAGGCCGCCACCGCAGGTCTTGTAGCGGGGGTGGGTGGACCGCTCCAGCACCAGCGTCCGGACGCCCGCCGCGGCGGCGACCCGGGCGGCGGCGAGCCCGGCGGGGCCGGCGCCGACGACGACGAGATCCCAGATGATCACCTGGCCAGCCTAGGGCACCCCGGCCCGAGCGGCCGCTCACGACCGCCCGTCCGGGTGGGCATTCTCGGTCAGCCAGCGGGTAAGCCGCAGTACCCAGATTGCTCGCCGGACGGGCGGGTCACGGCAAGGAGGTCACCATGCAGCAGGTACGTCTGTCGGAGGCCGAGGTGCGGGTGTACGAGGCGGTGACGGCGCTGGAGACGCGCGGCCAGGTGCCCTACCCGGACCTCATCGCCCAAGAAGCGGGCATGTCCGTGGAGGAGGTCCACGCGCCACTGCACCTGCTCACCGAGAAGGATCTGTTGCACCGGGAGGACTCACCGATGGCCGGCCTGGACTTCGGTCCGCGGTGGTGCGCCCGCCAGATGGCGTGACCGCCGCCGGCGGCCCGGGTAGCGGTCGGACGTGCGTCATCGCCGGACCGCCGTGAGCACGGCACCGCCGGACGCCGGGGGCCGCCGCCGGTGGCAGGCCCTCGGAGTGGGGCTGGTCGCGGCGTTCATGACGCTGCTCGACGTCAGCATCGTCAACGTCGCCGTGCCGTCCATGGACCGGGCGCTGCACGCCAGCCCGAGCGACCTGCAGTGGGTGCTCTCCGGGTACGCGCTGACGTTCGGTCTGATCCTGGTGTCCGCCGGCCGGTTCGGCGACGCCCACGGACGGCGTACCGCCTTCGTGGTGGGCGTCGCCCTGTTCACCCTGACCAGCGCGCTCGCCGGACTGGCCCGCTCCCCCGGCTGGCTGGTCGCCGCCCGACTGTTGCAGGGCGCCGCCGCCGGAGTGGTGAACCCGCAGGTGACCGGACTGGTCCAGCAACTGTTCCGGGGCTCGGAACGGGGCCGGGCGTTCGGCCTGCTCGGCGCGACCATCGGCATCTCCACCGCGGTCGGGCCGCTGCTCGGCGGGCTGCTCATCCACCTCGGCGGCGAGCAGCACGGCTGGCGATGGGTGTTCTTCGTCAACGTCCCGGTGGGAATCGTGGCGGTGCTGCTGGGCTGGCGACTCCTGCCGACCCGCCCCACCGGGCAACCCGACCGGCACCGGCTCGACCCGGTCGGCGTCCTGCTGCTCGGCGTCGGGGTGGTGCTCCTGCTGTTGCCGCTGGTGCAGCGGGAACAGTGGCAGAGTCCGTGGAAGTGGGCGCTCGTACCGGCCGGCCTGGTGGTGCTGGCCGGATTCGGGTTCTGGGAGCACCGGTACGCCCGCCGGCGGACGCCGCTGTTCGACCTGCGGCTGTTCACGTTGCGGTCGTACACCCTCGGCACGTTGATCGCGCTGGTCTACTTCGGTGGGTTCACCGCGATCTTCTTCATCTTCACGCTCTACCTGCAGAACGGCCTCGGGTACAGCGCGCTGGTGGCCGGCCTGGCTATCACGCCGTTCGCCCTCGGTTCGGCGCTCGCCTCCGCCGTCGGCGGCCGGATCGTCAACCGGTTCGGCCGGCCGCTGGTCGGCATCGGCCTGATCGTCGTGGTGATCGGCCTCGGCGCGGTGGTGTTCATGCTGCGCGGTACGCCCTCCGGGTCGGTGCCCCTGCTGACGGCGGTGCCGCTGCTGCTCGCCGGGCTGGGCAGCGGCCTGGTCATCGCCCCGAACCAGACGCTCACCCTGTCGGAGGTGCCGGTGCCCCAGGCGGGCAGCGCGGCCGGGATGCTGCAGACCGGTCAGCGGATCGGCTCGGCCGCCGGGATCGCCGCGGTCGGCGCGCTGTTCTTCTCCTCGCTGTCGAGCACCGGCGGGCAGTGGTCCATCGCCTTCCGGCATTCGCTGCTGCTGGCCACCGGCATCATCGCGCTGGCGCTGGTCGCCGCCGTGGTGGACGTGGCCCGCAGCCATCGCGTGCGCCCCCGCGCGTCCGCCCCCTCCGACAGCCCATGACCGTCTGGCCCAATGCGGATACGCCGCTGGCCGGCACCCCGTTGCGGGTGCCGGCCAGCGATGTGTGTCTTTAGCGGGTTCAGTTCCAGTGCTTGGCGACGAGGTCGGCGGCCTGCTTCTCCCACTGGGCGTAGGCGTCGGGGTAGGCCGAGACCTGCACGGTCTGGGCGGCCTCGGTCAGCGGCATGTCCTGCCAGCCGTCGACCTGCTTGAGACCCTTCTGGAAGGCCATGGTCGAGTACTCGGGGTCGGTGATCTGCTCGACCGTGCCCCAACCCGAGGACGGGCGCTGCTGGAACAGGCCCTGCGAGTCGTGGTCGTTGCGGTCACCCAGGTGACCCAGGTTCTCCAGCTTCGACTCCTGCAGCGCCGTGGCGATCGAGATCACCGCGGCCCGCTCGTCCAGGCCCGACTTCTTCGTCGCGGCGATGATCGCCTTCACGTTCCTGGTCTGCTCGTCGTTGAGGTCGATGCGGGACTGCTTGCCCTGCACACCGTGCGGGATGAGCTTGCCCTTGTCCACGCCGGGCTTGTCGGCCTGTACGGCCACGGCGATCGGCTTGGCGTCGACGGCGGCGGTGGTGTCGGCGTGGTTCAGGGGGCCGGCGGCGAGGCCACCGGCGAAGGCCAGACCAGCGATACCGAGGATGCTCTTACGCAGCATGGTGGTGGTCATGAGGATGCTCCATCCGGGGGTTGGCACACGGCCGAGGGGGGTCGGCGCGTGGGCAAGCACCACGAGGGGGCGCTCAAAGAATCACAGGGGGGAAAGTCTGCTGTCCGGCAGGCTTCACGAGCGGGGGGCTCGCGGCGCCGGGACCATGTGTAACGACCGCCGGCCCACCATCATTCCGGGGCCCGCGACCCGCCCGGCCAGGCCGGAAGGGCTTTGCTGCTGCGGTCGTACAGAGGGTGTAACGACCCCGGCCCCGCCAGGATTCCGGGCTGACGGTGCCGCCGGTCACGGGACGCGCAGCCCACAGGCGGCGATCCGGGTCATCCGGGCGGTCGTCCGCGCCGCCGGAACCGGACATCGGGGACGCCACGCCGGCGCCGGCGCGGGCGCGGGCATCACGGGCGTGGGCTTCGCCGGGGGGATTCGAGGGCATTTCTTGTCGCCGGGACAGCAACAGACGCACCCGAAGCCCGCCGTCGGGCCCGCCCTGGCGAGCCACCAGCCCGTACCGCCGGAACCGGACATCGGGGAGGTAGAACGACCGGCCGGCCCCGTGACGGGGACCGGCCGGTCGTGTGTCGTTCAGGAGGTCACCAGAGCTGCTGGACGATGTCCGCCGCCTGCTCCTCCCACTGCGCGTACGCGTACGGGTAGGCCGAGACCTGGACGGTCTGCGCCGCGGCGGTCAGCGGCAGGTCCTTCCACCCGGGCACGTTCTTCAGCGCGTCGAAGAACGCCCGCGAGGCGTACTTCGGGTCGGTGATCTCCTCCGGCGTGCCCCAACCCGACGACGGGCGCTGCTGGAACAGGCCCTGCGAGTCGTGGTCGTTGTACGCGCCGAGGTGACCCAGGTTGTAGAGCTTCGACTCCTGCAGCGAGGTGGCGACGCCGATCACCGCGCCGCGCTCCACCACGCCGGTCTTCTTGGCCTCTTTTACGATGGCCTTGGCGTTGGCGAGCTGGGCGTCGTCCAGCGGGATGCGGGACTGGGCACCCTCCAGGCCGTGCGGGATGAGCTTGTCCTTGCCCGGCTTCTCGGCCGGGACTTCCGCGGTCTTGCTGCCCATGGTCAGCCCGGACTCGACCGTGGTGCTCTCCCGGCTCTTGCCGGTGGCCAGGTCGATCGCGGCCACGGCGCCGGCGTGCGGTCCGCTGGTGACGGGGGCGGCAACTGCGGCAGGTCCGAGTGCCAGGCCGCCGAGGGCGGCGACGCCGGCGATGCTGAGTGCGGTCCGGCGGTTCTTGGCGATGGCCGGGAGCCATCGAGTGAAGTCGGCCCGGCGGTTCTTCGCGATGGCCGGGAGCCATCGAGTGAAGTCGTGCTTCACGATGGTTGCCCTTTCGATCGTGTCGAAGCGCTCCGGTGTGAGCGCCCCTCGGGGGAAACTGCTTCACCCGCCGGGGTTTGCGTGCCGGCGGTACGGGGGACACAACCAGCTTCGCGTGTCGGTCATTCCGGAGATGCCGGAGCACGCTGGAGCTGCGGCCTGGGTCACCCGGTGAGCCCGTGCGCGAGGGCGGAAAACGGGCGTTCGGGCAGCTCAGGCGCAGGGCGTGCCGTACCGGACCAGGACGTGCCAGAGCTGTTTGAGGTGCTGGAGAGTGTCGGCCACCGCGGCCCACGGTCGGCCCACCGGTGCGGCTCCCGGACCACCGACGCGGCCGCCCGACCGATCAGCGCGGCGTCGACCGGCTCCCCCGGCCGGGCGAACCCGGCGTGCACCCGGGCGGCCAGCGGCGGGATCGCCGGACCCCGGAACCCGGGGTCGATCGCCTCGACCGGCAGTGCGAACCCGCAGTGGAAGTGCAGGCCGATCCGGTGCCGGCGGGCGATGCCGGCCAGGACGTCCCCGGTGTCCGTCTCGCGGAACGACGGGTCGACCACCAGCGCCTCGACGTCCCTGGCCAGGTCGATGCCGCCGTGGACCTGCGCCTCGACGTAGTCGTCCAGGGCGCGTCCGGCCGTGCCCGCGCGCCAGGCCTCCCGCTCCCGGCGGCGCAGCAGCGTACGGGTCAGGCGGGCCGTGTCCATCCCGGCGACGCCCAGGCTGCTCCCGGTGCCGGCGGTCGCCTCCATCAGGGCGGCCAGGATCGGCTCGGGCACGTCGACCGTGCCGAGCTCGGTGGGCCCGAGGTGGCTGTCGCCGAAGCAGAGGGTGGCCCTGGCCAGCACCTGCGGCCGCAGCCGCAGGTGGCAGGAGCCGAACCGCGGGCAGGCGCCGTCCGGGTGGTCGAGCAGGTTCAGTCCGCCGTACACCGGCCGGTCCGCCGGGCGCACCCCCGGCTGCTGGTACGCCCCGCCGAACAGTCGCTCCTCCCAGCGGTCCCGGTCACCCCCTTGGTACGCGGTGAGCCCGCCGTTGGACATGCCGGTGACGAACTGGCTGCGGTAGGCCCCCTCGTCGGCGAGCGCCCCGGCCACCGTGCGGCCGTCGGCGAGCAGCCGGTCCGGATGGAAGTTGACGGTCAGCCGACCGTGCTCCGCGACCGCGGCGACCAGCTGCTCGGGCCGGTAGGCGGCACCGGATCCGGCCAGGTGCAGGGCGAGCACCGCCAGCGCGGCCGGACGGTCCCGCAGCGCGGTCGCGCGGACGTGCCGCAGGGCGGCGAGCTGGGCGCTGGTCAGGTCGGCGGGCGGCATGGCAGGAGTGTGGACGTGCCGGGGTACGTCGCTCACCTCGTTTTCGGCCCGGCCAGGTCAGCCGGCGCGCTCCCGGTCGGTGCCGAAGCCGTCCAGGGTGGCCCGCTCGTCGAGATCGCGCAGCTCCTGGAAGAGGGTGAGCTGCAGTCCGGCCGGGGCTTCCAGGCGCGAGTTGAGCGAGTGCCACGGCGTGACGGTCGGCGGGGCGAGTTCGGTCGCGCCGGCGGCCACCAGCCGACCGGTGGCGGCCGGAGCGTCGTCCACCTCGAACGCCACCCGGATCTTCGGGGCGACCTGGCGACCCACCTCGACCTCGTCGATCATCCGCTTCTGCGCCGGGTTGGCGATCTCCAGGGTGGCCCGGCCGGCGTCGAGGATGACCACCCGGGCGTCGCCGTCGCCGGAGAAGGCCGCCTGTTCGGGCAGGCCGAGCGCGTCGCGGAAGAAGGCCACCGCGGCCTCGTAGTCCTCCGCCTCCACCACGAGGCGCAGCTGTCGTACGGCCGGGGGCCGCTCGTCCGGGTCGATGCTCACCGCCCGATCCTAGATCCGCGCGGCGGCGCCGAGCCGGGCGAGCAGTTCCCGGTTGTCGGCGGTGCCGGCGAGCCGGCGCAGCAGCTGGTCCAGCGCCTGCTGCCGGTCCACCTGGGACAGCGCGCCCCGCAGGGCCCGCAGGCGCTCCCGCTCGTCGGGGGTCACCAGCAGCTCCTCCCGCCGGGTGCCGGACGGGCGCAGGTCCACCGCGTGGAAGGTACGCCGGTCGGCGAGCGTACGGTCCAGCCGCAGCTCGGCGTTGCCGGTGCTCTTCAGCTCCTCGAAGATCAGGGTGTCGGCGGCGGAGCCGGTGTCCACCAGCGCGGAGGCGAGGACGGTCAGCGAGCCGCCGTGCTCGACATTGCGCGCCGCGGCGAGCAGCCGCTTGGGCGGCCCCAGCGCGGCGACATCCACGCCCCCGGAGAGGGTACGTCCGCCGGGGCGGGCGGCCAGGTTGTAGGCGCGGCCCAGCCGGGTGAGCGAGTCGAGCAGCACGACGACGTCGTGCCCCAGCTCGACCAGGCGCTTCGCCCGCTCGATCGCCAACTCCGCCACCGTGGTGTGGTCCTGTGGCGGACGGTCGAACGTGGCCGCGATGACCTCGCCCTTCACCGACCGGGACATATCGGTGACCTCTTCCGGACGCTCGTCCACCAGCACCACCATCAGGTGACACTCCGGGTTGTTCCGGGTGATCGCGTTCGCGATGGCCTGCAGCACCATCGTCTTACCGGCCTTCGGCGGCGACACGATCAGTGCCCGCTGCCCCTTGCCGATCGGCATCACCAGGTCGATCACCCGGGTGGTCAGGATGTGCGGCTCGGTCTCCAGCCGCAGCCGCTCCTGCGGGTACAGCGCGGTGAGGTCGTGGAACTCCGGGCGGCGCCCCGCCTGCTCGGGCGGGAGGTTGTTGACCGTGTCCAGGCGGACGAACTGCCCTCCACGCGCCCCGCCGGTGACCGCGTCGCCGCGGCGCAACCGGTGCCGGCGCGCCTGGGCCAGGGAGAGGTGCGCGTCACCCGGCGAGGGCAGGTAGCCGTCGACGCGGACGGCCGCGCCCCGGTCGTCGAGGTCGACCACGCCGCTGACCGGCGTGAGGTGTGCAGGGTTCATCGGATGCCTTTCGCGAGGCGGCTTCCGGGGCCGGCGGGGTAGGGCAACGGCGGCCCGGGATGCCGTGGTGGGGAGGCCGTCGGCGCGCGGGTCGCGGCGGACGGTGCGACGGACCGTCGGCGCGGCGCGGACGGGTCCGGTGGAGACGTCGGCCCGGCCGGCCAGGAGGACGACCGCGGGGCGGGACGGGGAGTGGCGGATCTCCGGGCGGCGCCGTGCGCCGGCATCCGGGTCCAGTCGCAGGATAACCCTGTCGTCGGGGGCCGGGCAAGCGCCGTGTCGTGGGGCTGGGACCCGCGGCGGGCTAGAGTGAGGCGGCGCCGAGCGGAGGGCGAGGACGGTGACGGCACGCACGGCGGTCGACCAGCTCCGGCTGGGCGACCACATCTGCTGGATCCACGACGACGGGACCGACGGCCTCGACGCCGCCGGGCGGTTCGTCGCCCACGGCCTGGGTCTCGGACACAAGGTCGTCTGGTGCACCGACGCGATCGCCCCGTCGGCTGCCCGCGCGCACCTCGACGAGCGGGGGGTGCCGACCGAGAGGGCCCTGGCTGGCGGTCAGCTGCGCATAGTGCCGGCGGTGGAGAGCTACCTGGCCGGACGCCGGTTCAGCCCGGAGAGGATGATAGACAGCCTGGTCGCGGAGGCTGCCCGCGCACGCCGGGAGGACTACCCAGGTCTGCGACTGGTCGGGGACATGGGGTGGGCGCTGCGGCAGGGCGCCTCGGTGGCCGAGCTGTGCCGCTACGAGGCCGAGGTCAACCAGCTCTTCCTCACCGGCGAGGTCGCCGCGCTCTGCCTCTACGACCGCCGGTTGTTCGCGCGGGAGCAGCTGCACCCGGTGAGCGCCGCGCACCCGGCCACGGTCGGCCCGCACGCCAGCGGGTCGTGGCGCCCGATGCTGCGGGCGTACCGCACCTCCGACCCGCACGGCCTGCGCCTGGTCGGCGAGGTCGACCGCAGCAACCGGGAGGCGTTCACCGCCGTGCTCCGCCATGCCGGCAGGCCGGCACCGACCGGACGGACGGTGCTGGACGTCTCCGAGCTGAGGTTCGCGGACGTGAGCGCGGCGACCGTGCTGGCCCGTGCCCGCCGGTCCGGGCCCACCGACGTACGCCTGGTCGGCTGCCGTCCGGCGCTGTCCCGGCTGCTCGACCTGGTGGGCGCCGTCGACCCCGCGGGGTGTCCGGCATGACGGTGTCGGAGCCGGCCGGGCCGCCGAGTCCCGGCCTGGTCCACGAGGGACTCTTCTACCGGGACACGGCGGCCCTGCTCGATGGCACGGTCCCGTTCGTCGAAGACGGGTTGCGCCGGGGCGAACCGGTGCTGGTGGCCGTGCCCGGGGACCGGTTGACGCTGATCCGCGCCGGCGTCGGCGCCGACGGTGACCGGGTCCGGTGGGCCGACATGACCGAGGCCGGCCGGAACCCGGGGAGGATCATCCCCTGGGTGTTGCAGGCCTTCCTCGACCGCCACCCCGGGCGGCGGGTCCGGATCGTCGGCGAGCCGGTGTGGGCGGGGCGTACCGAGCTGGAACAGCCGGCGTGCGCCCAGCACGAGGCGTTGATCAACGCGGCGTTCGCCGGGCGCGATCTGCACATCCGCTGCCCGTACGACGCGTCGCGGCTGCCCGCCGGGGTGCTCGCCGACGCCTGCCGCACCCATCCGGTGCTGGTCGACGCGGCGGGCCGGCGGCCCAGCGTCACCTTCGCCCCGGCGCAGGTGGTCGCCGGCCACAACAAGCCGCTGCCGGTGCCGGCCGAACCGGTCCCGGTGCTGCGGTACACCGCCGAAAACCTGCCCGAGGTACGGCGGTTCGTCACCGGTCACGCGGACGGCGGCGGCCTGCACCCGGACCGGGTCGCCGACCTGCAGATCGCGGTGACCGAGCTGGCCACGAACAGCGTGGTGCACGCCGGTGGCGGCGGCGAGCTGCGGGTGTGGCGGACCGGCGAGCACCTGGTCTGCGAGATCCGCGACGACGGCTGGCTGGCCGATCCGCTCGCCGGCCGGCTGGCCCCCCGGCACGACGGGATCGGCGGGCGCGGGCTGGTCATCGTGCACGCGCTCTGCGACCTGGTGCTGGTGCACCGCACGACGGCCGGAACCACGGTCCGGCTGCACATGCGCCACGACGACAGGGTCGGCGCGTGACCGGGACGTACGAGTTGCGGCCGATCGGCCGGGTCGAGTCGCCGCTGACGGATCCGGACGTCGCGCCGAAGCAGGGCGACGAGGGCGCGCCGGAGGCGTGGCTGGTCTTCTCCCCGGTCGTCGAAGCCGGCCTGCGCGACCTGCGGCCCGGCGCCGAGGTGCTGGGGTTCACCTGGCTGGACCGGGCCCGCAGGGACGTCCTGGCAGTGCATCCGCGCGGTGACCGGAGCCTCGGTCAGTGGCCGCGGGCCAGCCACTCCCCGACGTGCGGGGCCTCCGCGCCGACGGTGGTGCTGTCGCCGTGCCCGGTGTGCACCACGGTTTCCGGGGGCAGGGTGAGCAGCCGGGTCCGGATCGAATCCACGATGGTGCCGAAGTCGCTGTACGACCGGCCCGTCGCGCCGGGCCCGCCGGCGAAGAGGGTGTCGCCGGTGAAGACCACGCCGAGCGCCGGAGCGTGGAAGCTGCACGCCCCGGGACTGTGGCCGGGGGTGTGCAGCACCCGCAGGGTGGTCCCGGCGACGTCGACGGCCTGACCGTCGGCCAGCTCCCCGTCCGGGGGCAGGTCGGGGTGGACCAGGTCCCAGAGCACCCGGTCGGCGGGGTGCAGCAGGACCGGCGCGCCGGTGGCCCGGGCCAGCTCGGGCGCCACCCGTACGTGGTCGTCGTGGGCGTGGGTGGCCAGGACGGCGACGACCCGGCGGTCGCCGACGGCGCGCAGGATGGCCGCGACGTCGTGCGGGGCGTCGACCACGACGCACTCGGCGTCGTCGCCGACCACCCAGACGTTGTTGTCCACGTCGAAGGTCTGCCCGTCGAGGGAGAACGTGCCGGAGGTGACGGCGTGGTCGACCCGGGCGGTCACGGGAACACCACCACCGAGCGCAGCACGTCGCCGTGGTGCATCCGGCCGAAGGCCTCCTCGACCTGGTCCAGCGCGATCTCCTCGGTGACGAAGGCGTCCAGGTCGAGCCGGCCCTGCAGGTAGAGCTCGGTGAGCATCGGGAAATCGCGGCTGGGCAGGCAGTCGCCGTACCAGCTGGACTTGAGCGCGCCGCCGCGGCCGAAGACGTCCAGCAGCGGCAGGTCGACGGTCATCTGGGGGGTCGGCACGCCGACCAGCACGACGGTGCCGGCCAGGTCGCGGGCGTAGAACGCCTGCTTCCAGGTTTCCGGGCGGCCGACCGCGTCGATCACCACGTCGGCGCCGAACCCGCCGGTGGCGGCCCGGATCGCCTCGACCGGGTCCTCGGCGGAGGCGTTGACGGTGTGGGTGGCGCCGAACTTCCGCGCCCAGTCGAGCTTCCGGGCGTCGGTGTCCACCGCGATGATCGTCGTCGCGCCGGCCAGCGCCGCGCCGGCGACGGCCGCGTCGCCGACGCCCCCGCAGCCGATCACCGCCACCGAGTCGCCCCGGGTGACCCCGCCGGTGTTCATCGCGGCGCCGAGGCCGGCCATCACCCCGCAGCCGAGCAGGCCGACCGCGGCGGGCCGGGCGGCCGGGTCGACCTTGGTGCACTGGCCGGCGTGCACCAGGGTCTTCTCGGCGAAGGCTCCGATGCCCAGCGCCGGGGTGAGTTCGGTGCCGTCGGTGAGGGTCATCTTCCGGGCCGCGTTGTGGGTGTTGAAGCAGTACCAGGGGCGGCCGCGGCGACAGGCCCGGCAGACGCCGCAGACGGCCCGCCAGTTGAGCACCACGAAGTCGCCGGGCGCGACGCCGGTGACCCCCTCCCCCACCTGCTCCACGACACCGGCCGCCTCGTGGCCGAGCAGGAACGGGTATTCGTCGTTGATGCCGCCCTCGCGGTAGTGCAGGTCGGTGTGGCACACCCCGCAGGACTGGATCCTCACCACCGCCTCGCCGGGCCCCGGGTCGGGCACCACGATGGTGGTGACCTCGACCGGCGCGCCCTTGCGCCGCGAAACGACTCCCCGGACTTCCTGGCTCACAGTGTCCTCCTGGCTGCGTCCACGATCATGCCTCTCTGGGAACCTACCGCCGGCCGACGTCGGGGACCCAGCCGAACGCGGCAGGTTATCCCGGCCGGTGCCGGGTAGGCGGGGGCACGGTTCTCCGCGGGGACGGGAGTGGACATGAAGCTCACGCATGCGCCGTTGCGGGTCAGCATCGGCGCGTTCATCCTCAATTCCGGGCTGGGCAAGCGGACCCTGGAGGGTGAGGCCGCCGAGGCGGTGCACGGCATGGCGGTCGGCGCGATCCCCCAGCTCGGGCAGGTGGAGCCGGCCCGCTTCGTCCGGCTGCTGTCCAGGGGCGAGGTGGCGCTGGGTGCCGCACTGCTCACCCCGTTCGTGCCGTCCCTGCTGGCCGGGCTGGGGCTGACCGCGTTCGGCGCCGGGTTGGTGCAGCTCTACCTGCGCACGCCCGGGCTGCGGGAGCCGAACAGCCTGAAGCCGACCCAGGCGGGCATCGGCCTCGCCAAGGACGTCTGGCTCGTCGGCGCCGGCCTCACCCTGGTCCTGGACTCCCTCACCCACCGCCGGCGCTGCCGCTGACCGGCCCGCCGACCCTGGCCGGGTCGCCGATCAGGCGCCGGGCACGGCCGCGGCGGGTGCGGGTGCGGCGGCGCGCTCCTCGGCGAGCCGGCGGCGGGCGGCGTTGCGGTAGCGCAGCACCTGCACCGCGCCGAGCGCCCAGAGCAGGTACTGCACGGCGAAGGCCCAGCGGAAGGCGTCCAGCGGCGGGGTGACGCTGCCGGCCGGGGTGCTCAGGTCAAGCACCACGCCGACCGCGAGGACCAGTGCGATCGACGCGACGAAGCCACCGACGTTGACGATGCCGGTCGCGCTGCCGATCCGGTGGACCGGGTTGAAGGTGCGGGCGTAGTCGAAGCCGATCACCGAGCCGGGGCCGTTCACGGCGAGCACGAGCACCAGGGTCACCAGCAGCCAGTGCGGGGCCCGTCCCGGCCAGGCGAGCACGACGGCCCAGACCACGGCGGTGGCGCCGGTGATGGCGAAGACCACCACCGAGCGGCGGAACGGGTGCCGGGCGCACAGGTGCGCGATCACCGGCCCGGACAGCAGCGTGGCCACGGTCATCAGGGTGAGCAGGGCCGCCGCGCCGGTCGGGGTGAGCCCCTGCCCCTGCACCAGGAACGGGTAGCCCCAGAGCAGCGCGAAGACCGCGCCGGAGAACTGGGTGACGAAGTGCGTCCACAGCCCCAGCCGGGTGCCCGGCTGCGCCCAGGCGGCGGCCAGTTGCCGGCGTACGGTGGCCAGGTTCGGGGCTACGGCGCCGGCGTGCTCGCGGTGCGGGGTGTCCCGGACCCCGGCGGCCACCAGCAGCAGCACCGTCGCGCCGAGCGCGGCGGCGGTGAGGAAGGCCGGGGTCCAGCCCGCGTGGTGCAGCAGCGCGACCAGCGGCACGGCGCCGAGGATCGCGCCGAGCTGGCCGAGGGTCCCGGTGAGCTGCACCAGCAGCGGGTTGCGCCGGCCCGGGAACCAGAAGGCCACGATCCGCAGCACGCTGATGAAGGTCATCGCGTCGCCCAGACCGACCAGCACCCGGGCGGCCACGGCAAGCCGTACGTCGGTGGCGACGGCGAAGCAGAGCTGACCGGCGACCATCAGCGCGCCCCCGACGAGCAGCAGCCGGCGCGAGCCGTACCGGTCGAGCAGCACCCCGACCGGCACCTGCATGGCCGCGTACACGGCGAGCTGGGCCACCGTGAAGGTGGCCAGGGCGGAGGCGTTGATGTCGAAGCGGTGCGCGGCGTCCACCCCGGTCACGCCGAGCGAACTGCGGTGGAACACCGCCGCCACGTACGCGGTGACCGCCACCGCCCAGACCAGCGCGGCCGAGCGGCGCGGGACGGCCGTCGGGGCGGCGCTCACCGCAGGGTCCGCAGCACGGTCGCCGCGTTGTCGATGTGCGTGCCGACGGCGTCCAGCCAGACCTGCCGGTCGTCGCCGTCGAGGGCGGCGAGCTGACCGGCGTGTTCGGTGAGGGCCACCTCCGCCCAGCCCGGTGAGAGCCGGAAGCTGGCCTCGCCCATCCGCAGCTGCCGGTCGCGCAGCCGGTGGTAGAGCTCGGCGAGGATCTCGTTGCCGGCGGCCTCGACCACGCTGGCGTGGAAGGCCCGGTCGGCCTCCATCAGCGCGCGCAGGTCACCGGCGGCGTGCGCCTCGCGCATCCGGTCCAGACAGCCGGCGAGCACCGGGCGCAGGGTGTGCCGCTGCGGCCAGACCCGTTCGGCGGCGTGCAGCTCGACCAGGCGGCGGGCCTCGATGACGTCGACGATCTCCCGGGCGGAGACCGGCCGGATCAACGCGCCGCGCTTGGGGTAGAGGGCCACCAGTCCCTCGGCCTCGAGCCGGAGCAGCGCCTCGCGGACCGGCGTGCGGGACACCCCGGCGGCCTCGGCGATCTCGCCCTCGCTGATCAGTAGGCCGCCCGGGTAGATCTGCTCCAGGATGGCCCGCTTGAGGTGGCGGTAGGCCCGCTCGGCGGCCGACGGCGCGGCGGTCCGCGACGGCGGGCTGGGATGCGTCATGTATCTATGATGCATCTCTACCGGTCTGCCCCGCCCTCACGTTGGTCCCGGGGTGCGGCACGCCACATCGGGCCCGCCGGTGGCGGTCGGCCGTCCGTCACTCCCGTCGCGGCAAACCCCGTCAGTCGGAGCGGGAAGCCGAGCTGAGCGTGATCACGCCGTCGTCGCCCAGCTCGAAGCCGGTCCGGACCGGCTCGCCGAGACGGTCGAGCAGTTCGGCGAGCCACCGGGCCTCGGCGGGCTCCGCCGGCTCCAGCCGCATCCGGCGGATCCGGACCGGGACCAGGCGCAGCCGGACCAGCCGGCCCGCGTCGAAGGTGGGCAGGTGCAGCAGCCGCAGCTCCGGGCGGAACGACTCCTGCCCGCCGATCCCCTCGTAGTCGTCCACCAGGTCACCGCAGCCGTAGAGGATCAGCCGGCCCCGGTGGACCTCGATCGGACGCGGGTGGTGCGACGAGTGGCCGTGCACCACGTGCACCCCGGCCTCGACCAGCCGGTGCGCGAAGCGCACCTGCTCCGCCGGCACCTGGTAACCCCAGTTCGAGCCCCAGTGCACGGAGACCACCACCAGGTCGCCGGGCCGGGCCTCGCGTGCGACCCGGTCGGCGAGCGCGCCGGCGGACGCCTCGGTCGTCTCCGGCAGGTACGCCACCCCCGGTCGCCGGTCGGCCGCCGCCCACTGCGGCGGGATCCCGCTGGACGGGGCGCCCACCGACCAGAGCAGCAGCCGGCGTCCGCCGCCCAGGTCGACCCGGGCCGGACGCCACGCCTCGGCCTCGTCCCGGCCCGCACCCGCCGGCGTGACACCGACCCGACGCAGCCCGTCGAGGGTGTCGGCGAGCCCCTGCGGGCCGAAGTCCAGCACGTGGTTGTTGGCCAGAGCGCAGACATCGAGCCGGGCAGCCGTCAGGCAGGGCAGGTTCTCCGGATGCATCCGGTAGTGGATCCCCTTGCCGGGCGCGAACTCCCCCCGGCCCGTCACCGAGGTCTCCAGGTTGACGATCCGCACGTCCGGTCGCAGGTCGTCCAGCAGTCGCAACGCCGCACCCCACGGCCACTCCGGCGGAACCGGGCGCGGGATCGGCCCGGAGGCCGACTCGGCGAGTTCCACGTACCGGCGGGCGTCGGTGACCGCCGGCTCCCGCAGCTCCGGCGGGCCGGGTCGGGGCAGGATCTGGTCCACGCCCCGGCCGGTCATCACGTCCCCGCTGAGAAAGAGGGTCACCCCGTCGCCCGGCATGGCGCCGGCATTCCCGTCGGGAGCGGCTTCGCACGCCGGCAGCGATGGGAATCCCGGAGCACCGGGAGGCCGCGCTCGCCCAGGAGGAGAAGCGGGGCAGCACCCCGCCCTGACGGCTCAGCCGGCCCCGGTCGGGACGGGCCGGTCGGTCGCCTCGCCGGCTTCGGCGGCGGCCCAGAGGTCGACCAGCAGCCGCTGGAACTCCTCCGCCCGCTCGATCTGCGGCATGTGGCCGCAGTCGGAGAAGAGGTGGGTACGGGCCCGGGGGAACCGCTCCCGCGCGGCGTCCAGGTGGGCGGCGGGCAGGATGAGGTCCCGGTCGCCCCAGACGACCAGGGTGGGGATGTCGTGCCGGGCGACCTCGGTGAGCAGTTCCTCCCGCCACTGCGGGCGTACCCCACGGAACGTGCCGAGGTCCCGGACGAGTTCCCGCATCACCCGCGCGGCGTACGGCTGGCGGGCCACCTCCAGGGCGTACGCGATCCGCTCGTCGGTGACGAACGCGGGGTCGCGGAAGATGGCCCGCTCGGTGCGGCGGGCCATGCCCCGGCTGGGGCGCAGCAGCAGCCGGGCCAGCGGGCGCAGCGCGAGCAGCCGCAGGGCGATGGTCACCTCCTGGCCGAAGCCGGCGCTGTCGACCAGGGCGAGGCTGGCCACCCGGGCCGGCTCGGTCGCCGCGAACCGCATGGCCACCGCGCCGCCGAGGGAGTTGCCGACCAGGTGCACCGGCCGGTCGAGGCCGACCGCGTCGAGGTAGTGGCCGACGAAGCGGCCCAGCGCCGGCAGGGTGCACGGGCCGGCCAGCGGTAGCGAGCCGCCGTGGCCGGGCAGGTCGACGCTGTGCACCCGGAACCGCCGGGCGAGCAGGTCGTGCTGGTCGGTGAAGTCGCGCAGCGTGCGCCCGATGCCGTGCAGCAGCACCACGGGCGGCCCGTCGCCGTCGACCCGGTGGCGCACCCGCCGCCCGTCGACCGTCACGTGCCGGGGACGCGGCCCGGTGGCGGCGCTCATGCCGGGTCCGCCGCGGAGACGTCGGCCGGGCCGGGGGTACCGGCTGCCTGGGCGGTGTGGGCACCGGCGGCGGGCCGGCCGGCGCCGGCGTTGAGCCCGATGACGAGGAGGCGGTTGTAGGAGGCGGGGACGAACCGGGCCAGCAGGTCCGGCAGCTTCGCCGACCAGCCGATCAGCACCCGGCCGCGGCGCCGCTCGACGCCGCGCAGGATCACGTCGGCGGCCTTCGCCGGGGGGATGGAGAGCAGCTTCTCGAACTGCCGCCGGCCGGTCTCGTACTCCTCGGGGGCCACCCCGCTGCCGACCCGGGCGTTGCGGGCGATCCGGGTGGCGATGCCGCCGGGGTGCACCGAGGTCACGCCGATCCCGTCGTCGACCAGTTCGTGGCGCAGCGCCTCGGTGAAGCCGCGTACCGCGAACTTGCTGGCCGAGTAGGCGGCCTGGCCGGCCGGTGCGATCAGGCCGAACAGGCTGGAGACGTTGACCAGGTGCGCCCCCGGCTCGGCCTTGAGCGCCGGCAGCAGCGCGTGGGTCAGCTGCACCACGGCGTGGAAGTTGATGTCCAGCAGCCAGTTGAACTCGTCGAGGGTGACCTGGTCGAACCGTCCGCCCAGGGCCACCCCGGCGTTGTTCACCAGCAGCCGGATCCGGGGGTGCCGGACCCGGATCTCCTCGGCCACCCGGGCGGTGGCGGCCCGGTCGGCCAGGTCGACCACGTAGGTGGCGACCTGCCGGTCCGGGTACGCGGCCCGGACCGCGGCGACCACCGCGTCGAGCCGCTCGGCGTCCCGGTCGATCAGGACGAGGTCGCTGCCGCGCCGGGCGAGCCCGTGCGCCAGCGCCTCGCCGATCCCGCTGGCGGCGCCGGTGACCACGGCGGTTCCGGCCGTGAAGACGAAGGTGCGCACGCGCCCTCCTCTGCTGGGGTGGATGGGACGGGGACCCGGTCAGGCGACCGGGGCCCCGGCGGTACGGGAGTCCGGGGTGGACGGGGCCGGCGTGGCCCGGGAGAAGCGGACCCCCTCGTCGGTCAGCCGACCGTGCCGCATCAGCACCACGTCCCGGGCGTAGTTCTGGTAGAGCCGCCACGGCGCGCGGGCGCCCTGCTTGGGCAGCGCGTCCACGCTGCGCAGCACGTACCCGGACTTCAGGTCGATGATCGGCTCCAGCTCGCTACCGGTCGGCGCGACCGGGGTGACGATCTGCTGGCCGGTGGAGTCCAGGTGGCGCAGCAGCCGGCAGACGTACGTGGCGACGAGGTCCGCCTTCAGCGTCCAGGACGCGTTGGTGTAGCCGATCGTCATGGCGAAGTTCGGCACCCCGGAGAGCATCATCCCCTTGTACGCCACGGTCTGCCCGAGGTCCACGTCGACGCCGTCCACGGCGAGGGTCATCCCGCCGAAGGCGAGCAGGTTGAGCCCGGTGGCGGTGACGATCACGTCGGCCGGCAGTTCCTCGCCGGAGCTGAGCCGAACGCCCCACTCGGTGAAGGTGTCGATGGTGTCGGTGACCACCGAGGCCCGACCGGTCTTCACGGCGGTGAACAGGTCGCCGTCGGGCACCACGCAGAGCCGCTGGTCCCACGGGTCGTAGCGGGGCGAGAAGTGCCGGTCGATGTCGTAGCCGGCCGGCAGCCGGCCCTTGGCGGCCCGGCGCAGCAGCGCCCTGACCACCTTCGGCGCCCGCCGGCTGAGCTGGAAGTTGGCGGTGCCGAGCAGCACGTTCTTCCAGCGCACCACCGGGTAGACGGCCTTCTCCGGCAGCCAGCGGCGCAGCGCGTCGGCGACCACGTCCCGGGACGGCAGCGAGATCACGTAGGTGGGCGAGCGCTGGAGCATGGTGACGTGGGCGGCCCGCTCGGCCATCGCCGGCACCAGGGTCACCGCGGTGGCGCCGCTGCCGATCACCACCACCCGCCTGCCGGTGTGGTCGAGGTCGTCGGGCCAGCGCTGCGGGTGCACCAGCGTGCCGGCGAACCGCTCGATGCCTGGGAACTGCGGGGTGTAGCCCTCGTCGTAGCGGTAGTAGCCGGCGCAGGTGAAGAGGAACGCGCAGGTCAGCACCACGTCTTCGGCGGTGTCGTCGCGCCGGACGTGGACCGTCCAGCGCGCGGTCGCGCTGTCCCACTCGGCGCGGACCACCCGGTGGTGGAAGCGGATGTGCTCCTCGACGCCGTACTCGCGGGCGGTCTCCCGGACGTAGCTGCGGATGGAGTCGCCGTCGGCGATCGCCTTCGGGTCGGTCCACGGCTTGAACGAGTAGCCGAGGGTGAACATGTCCGAGTCGGAGCGGATGCCCGGGTAGCGGAACAGGTCCCAGGTGCCGCCGATCGCGCCGCGCGCCTCGAGGACGGCGTACGTCTTGTCGGGACAGTTGCGTCGCAGGTGCACGGCCGCGCCGATGCCGGACAGGCCGGCCCCGACGATGAGCACGTCGACGTGGTCGGAGGCCATCGCATCTCCCGGGTCCGAGGCAGAGGACCGGACACTATCCACCGCCGTCGACGTCCGTCAACACCCTGTCGAGTGGGCTCGACATGCTGTCGACCGGGTGTAGCATCGACGCCCATGACCACCGCCCGTACCCCCGCCGGGACCGGGCGCGGACGGCGGGCCGCGCGGTCCGCGGGCGACGACCGCGAGCTGGCCATCCTGACCAGCGCCGAGCGCCTGCTGCGGCAGCGCGCCTTCGGCGAGATCTCGATCGACGACCTGGCCCGGGGCGCGGGCATCTCCCGGCCGACCTTCTACTTCTACTTCCCGTCCAAGGACGCGGTGCTGCTCACCCTGCTCGACCGGGTCACCGAGGAGGCCGACGCGGCCGCCGGGGACGTGCTGGACCGGCTCGCCGAGGACCCGCGGGCCCGCTGGCGGGAGCTGATCAGCCGGTTCCACGCCACCTTCGGTGCGCACCGGACGGTGGTGCTGGCCTGCGCCCAGGTCCGCGGCACCAACGCCGAGGTACGCCGGCTCTGGGCCAACGTGCTGGAACGCTGGGTGCAGGCCGTTCAGGCGGCGATCGAGGCGGAACGGCGCCGCGGCGCCGCCCCGCCCGGGCTCCCCGCCCGGGACCTGGCCATCGCGCTGAACTCGATGAACGAGCGGGTCTGGTACGCCACCTTCGCCGGTGACGGGCCGGCCGTGGCCGAGCGGGACGTGGTGGACGTGCTGCTCGACGTCTGGCTGAGCGGCATCTACCGCACCACGACCCCGCAGTGACGGCGCGCCGGCTGGGGACGCGCCCGTCCCCAGCCGGTCGCCGCGACCCGGGTCAGCCGGCCCGGGTGAACTCCATGATCCAGTTGGTCTCCCAGCTCCGCCCGCCATCGGTGGAGAAGGCCTGCTCCCAGCGGCAGTGGGTCGGGGTGATGCCGGACCAGACGAACCGGCAACGGACCGGGCGTCCCTCGTCAGTGTCGTCGGCGAAGAACGTGCCGACCCCGTCGGCGAACCGGCCGACCACCGGGGGCACCTCCAGCACCCCGCGACGGCTGTTCATCCAGTAGATCGACCATTCCTCCCGGACCGGATCGAAGATCCGTACGGTGGCGCCGGAGAAGCCGCGGCTGGGAAACGACACCTCGTCGAAGCTGCCCCCGCCGTCGAAGAACTGGTGGGCGACGCTGGCGCCGGGGAACTCGTCCCACTCGTCGCTGCCGACGTGCCGCTTCACCAGGCGCCGGCTGGCGACGTCCCACCGGCCGAGGAAGAAGTCGAAGTCGCCGCTCACCGTCCCACCGGTCCTTCCATCTTGCGGTCGGCCAGGTAGCCGTCCAGGTCGGGCCGGTCGGGGGCGAGGACGTGACGGACCCAGGCGGCCCGCTCGTGCTCCAGCACCCCCAGCTCCCAGACGCAGCCCACCCCGGGTCGGTCCAGCGGCACGAAGCGCGCCGGGTCGTCGTCCGGGCAGCCGAGCGCCGGCTGGCCGGCGACGGCGATCCGGCACTCCACCACGTTGTCCCAGAACCAGGTGTACGCCAGCAGGTAGGCGCCGGTGTCCGCGCCCCGGTGCAGCACCACCCAGCCGGCCGGCGGGGTGCTGCCGTCCGGTGGCGGCAGCAGGTGGGGCAGGACGGCGTACGCGGCCCGTTCCACCTCCGGCGTGATCCTCCGGTCGGGCTGGTCGATCTGATAGCGCTTGAGCTGCCGGCCGGCGACGGTGGTCGCCCCGCGCACCCGCAGCTCCTTGTCTCGGAAAGCCATGCCGGGACGGTAGCGCCGACCCCTGACAACTACTGTCAGTGGAATGCGCGCCAGTCGCCTGCTGTCGGTCCTGCTGCTGCTCCAGACGCACGGCCGGATGACCGCCGCCAATCTCGCCGAGCGCCTCGAGGTCTCCACCCGCACCATCTACCGGGACGTCGAGTCGCTGCACGCCGCCGGCATCCCGCTCTACGGGGAGGCCGGGCACGCCGGCGGCTACCGGCTGGTCGACGGCTGGCGTACCCGGCTGACCGGGTTGACCGCGGAGGAGGCCGAGCGGCTCTTCCTCGCCGGCCTGCCCGGCCCGGCCGCCGAACTCGGGTACGGCGCCGTGGTGGCCGCCGTGCAGCTCAAGTTGGACGCCGCGCTGCCGCCGGTGCTGCGGGACCGGGCCGAGGCGGTCCGCCAGCGCTTCCACCTGGACACCCCGAACTGGTACTCCGACGTCGACGCCTCGCCCCACCTGGGTCCCACCGCAGAGGCGGTGTGGCGACAGCACCGGCTGCGGGTGCGCTACCGCAGCTGGCGCGGCGAGCGGACCACGGTGCTGGCGCCGTACGGCCTGGTGCTCAAGGGCGGCCGGTGGTACGTGGTGGCCGACGGCGGGCACGGGCCGGCCAGCTACCGGGATACGGGCCAGGGCTTCGCCGTTCGGGGCGGGGGTGAAGGCCCGCGCGGGAGGGCCTAACCCGGCGGATTCTGCTGCTCGATGTGCTGGCGCAGGGCGGTCAATGGTGGGCCGCCGACGGACCCGGCGAAGTAGGAGGCTGACCACAACTTGTTGGCCCGGTAGTAGTGGCGCACGGGGTCGGGGAACTCCTGGCGCATCCGGCGTGAGGACACGCCCTTGGGGCTGTTGACCAGCTTCGACAGGGCGACCTTGGGCGGGTAGTTGACCAACAGGTGCACGTGCTCGCCTTCGCCGTTGAACTCGACCAGGGCGGTGTCGAAGTCGGCGCACACTGCCCGCATGATCTCCTCCAG
The DNA here is from genome assembly GCF_049844475.1 of Micromonospora sp. DT47. Taxonomy (NCBI): domain Bacteria; kingdom Bacillati; phylum Actinomycetota; class Actinomycetes; order Micromonosporales; family Micromonosporaceae; genus Micromonospora; species Micromonospora sp. DT47. Next base: position 27,206 of record NZ_JBNCLC010000038.1, read on the forward strand.
GCGCCTGAGATGTCGGTCACCGAACACCGTGCCGGAACGTGGTCACGAAGACCAAGTGGGCACGCAGGACGAACACGCCGTGCCTGCCAGTCGGGGCGGCTCCAGTGTCGGCCATGGATGGTTGACTGTCCGATGTGCAGCTCCGGTACAACTACCGCGTCTACCCGACGTCCGGGCAGCAGGCAGCGTTGGCGCGGGCGTTCGGGTGCGCGCGGGTGGTGTTCAACGACGGGCTGCGCGCACGCCAGCAGGCCCATGGGGCCGGCGAGGCGTACCTGTCCGATGGCGAGTTGTCGAAGCGGGTCATCACCCAGGCCAAGCAGAGGCCCGAGCGGGCGTGGCTGGGTGAGGTGTCGGCGGTCGTCCTCCAGCAGGCCCTCGCGGACCTGAACATCGCCTA